>JACZJJ010000041.1 GCA_014860625.1 Bacteroidales bacterium
ATGCAGACTATGACGGAACGCATGGCAACATCACCTACTTCTCCGGGTCTGGGTTGATGATCTACGTTTCCCTTGGATTTGTGATCCTTCTGGCATCCGCGATCAAACTTTCCAGGCACTGGATTCAATCGCAACAGGATAAAGCCGATTTGGAGATTCAAAACCGCAAGAGTGAACTCGCCCTGTTACGCAGTCAGGTAAATCCACACTTTTTATTCAATACCCTGAACAACATCGACACCCTGATCAGGAAAAACCCGGAAAAGGCATCTGATTCGGTGCTTAAGCTTTCAGAGATCATGCGCTACTTTATCTATGAAGCCACAACCGACAAAGTTCCGTTAGAGAAAGAGGTAGATTACCTGGGCAATTTCATTGAATTGCAACGAATCCGTCACAAAGACCCCGGATTTATCCGTTTTCAGGTCAGCGGATCTCCGGGAACGATGATTATAGCTCCAATGCTGTTTATCCCCTTCGTTGAAAATGCCTTCAAACACGGTTCAAAAGGGAACAGGGTCTCTGCCATAACAGTGGATTTATGGATTGAACCCAGAAAGATCCGCTTTGAAGTTGTGAACTTCGTTGAGAAACATCATGAACAGGTAAAAGACTCAGGAAGAGGAATCGGGTTGGTGAATGTCATCAGAAGGCTTGATCTTATTTATCCTGAACAGTATACCCTGTCGATTGAAGAAGATGAAGAAAAATATATGATCCTCCTGGAAATCAACATGCTATGAACATCAAGTGTATTGTTGTCGACGACGAGCCGTTGGCTATAGAAAAAATCACAGAGTACATCCAACGAGTCCCCTATCTCGAACTGCTGGCTTCGTTTGATAATGCGATCGAAGCGCTGGAGTTTCTGCGGGATAAGAAAACAGACCTGGTGTTTCTCGACATCCAGATGGATAAATTCACAGGCATCCAGTTACTTGAGATTCTCCGGAATCCGCCCAAGATCATCATTACCTCAGCCTATGATAAGTATGCCATCAAAGGTTATGAACTTGATGTGACTGATTACCTCCTCAAACCAATCTCTTTTGAGCGGTTTCTGAAAGCAGTGACTAAAGTTGGCGGGGAGATCCGGTCGGACCGATCGTCGCGGCCGGCGGTTCAACCAGATGGAAATGTAAAACCACCCGCCGATTACATCTTTATCAAAGCAGACTACCACATGCATAAGGTGAAGCTGGAGAATATCCTCTATATCGAAGGGATGAAGGACTACTTGCGTCTTCACCTTCCAACTGAGAGGATCATGACCCTGATGAGCTTTATGAAAATGGAAAAGGTGCTCCCGGCCGACCAATTCATGCGTGTTCACAAATCCTATATCGTATCACTGGATAAGATTGAACGGATTGAGCGGAACACGATTATGATAGCCGGTCAAAAGATCCCGATCGGGAATAAATACAAGAAAGAGTTTTTCGAATACCTGGAGAAGGAGAAGGTCCTCTGAGTGGGCAGTGGGAAGTGGGCAGTGGGAAGTTGGCAGTTGGCAGTGGGCAGTTGGCAGTTGGCAGTTTGCATTCGCAGTGCAACGCCTTACGTCTCACGTCTCACGTCTTACATGTCTCCCTATCGCCCTTCTCAACTGGTCCGCACTTTTCACACCTACGATGCGCTCAACCTCTTTGCCATTTTTGAACAGGATGGAAGTGGGGATACTCCGGATGCCGAATTTCGATGCCGTTGACCGCTGCTCGTCTACATTCAATTTTGCAATCACTGCCTCGTTGTGAGGATCTTCTGCCAGTTCGTTCAACGCAGGCACCATCAGCTTACAAGGCATACACCATGCAGCCCAGAAGTCAACGAGTATAAGCCCGGTTTTAATCTGGTTCTTGAAATTCTGGTCCGTCAGGATTTCAATCTTCCCGCTTTCGGGTACCGACTTGATCTGTTTCATTTTCAGGTAAGAGCGAAAAACTAAAAATCCCATCCCAACAGCAAGGACTCCAAGAATAATGAATGTTGCTTCCATAATAGCTATGATTTGAAAGCGCAAAGATAGAAAGAAAAATCATATTAGTGATACTTATGCGATTTATTTTCCCTTTAATACAGGGTGCCGGTAGCATTGGATCAGGTGATCATTCACCATCCCTGCAGCTTGCATAAAGGCATAACAGATGGTGCTTCCCACAAATTTGAACCCACGTTTTCTGAGATCGTTGCTCATGTTATCTGACAAGGGGGTGCTGGCAGGAAGATCTTTCAGGGTTTCCCTCCTGTTATGAATCGTTTTACTATTCGTGAACTGCCAGATGTATGAATCGAACGAGCCAAATTCATGCTGAACATCCAGAAACCGTTTGGCATTTTCGATGGTGGCGCTGATTTTCGCCTTGTTCCTGATGATTCCGTCATCTGTCAGCAAACGCTGAATTTCGGCATCACCGTAGGAGGCGATCTTGTGCACATCGTACTGATCGAACGCTTTCCTGAAATTTTCCCGTTTGTTCAGCACTGTTCGCCAGGATAATCCTGCCTGAAAGGCATCGAGCACAAGAAATTCGAACAGTTTCGTATCGTCATGAACCGGAACGCCCCACTCTTCATCATGGTACCGGATCATCAGCGGGTCGTTTCCCGGCCACTCACAGGTTTGTTTGTTTTCCATGGTTAAATCCAGACTATAATGACGTAGTAAATTCCAACGAGGATGAAGAGAACGGCAACGACACGGCGGAACCAGCGTTCAAAAACTTTGATCCGGTCGTACAGTTTCCCAACATTCCCAACTGCAAAAGCCAGAAACCAGGCAAAGATGATTACCGGGAGTCCGGTTGCCAGTGCAAAGATCAAAGGCAGGAACAGTCCATCGGGACTTGCAACAGTCATGGGAATCAGCATGACAAAATAGAGCACGCCGCTATATGGGCAAAAAGCCATGGCGAAGACGATGCCCAGCAACAATGCCCCCAGATAACCTCGCTTGCTTTGCTCCTCCATTTTATCGGTTACAGCACCGACGCCTGGTAACCGCAACTTTATGAAATCCAGCATAAACAAACCAACAAGGATCATTACCGGACCCAGTATTTTCTCTCCCCATCCCTGAAACATCAGGGAGACATCCATCTTGCTGGCTCCAACAAAAATAATAACCCCTATTCCGGTATAGGTAATCGCCCGGCCAAGTGTATAGACCAACCCTTTGAGGAATACCTTCCGCCGGTCTTCGATATCCCGGCTGATAAACCCAATCGCGCTGATGTTCGTTGCCAGCGGACAGGGGCTTATCGCAGTCATCAATCCCAGTATAAACGCTGTTAGTGCCGCGTATTGTGAGCTTTCAAGAATCGTCTGTAGATATTCCATTCTGATGTGCTGATGAGTTGATGTGATAATGTGCTGATGAGTTGATGTGGTAATGTGTTGATGTGGTAACGTGTTAGTGTGTTAGTGTGTTAATGTTTTAATGTATTGATGGAAGGGGTCCTTTTAATGAATTCTTTGTCGTGGAAATGATCTTCGATAGGAGTTTTTTCAGACTGATGATTTTATCAATAAGAGGATCAGGTGATGAGTATGATTTTGAGTATTTACAGAGCAGGAACCAGTACTCGGTTTCGTCCGTCTCTTTTGCAGCGATTTTCATTTTATGGATGAAATCAGACTTGCTTTCAGCATTTTGAGCTTCCCTGATGTTTGCACCCACAGAGTTAAACGAAAGATCCAGAATCACATTTTCTTTTTTCATCAGCACACTAACTAATCATCACATCAGCACATTATTTTCTTACTTCCTCCACCGCCTTTTTAATCTCCGCCTTTAATTTCTCCGGATTGCCATTTGCATAGAGAAATCCCTTATCGGTAAGGTCTACTCTTTTCTCTCCGCATATGACAATCAGGGTTTGTCCTTCGATGTTGTTTTTTTTCCCAATGGCTTCGCCCTCATCTTCGTCAAGGTTGATACTTTGGAATGTGATCTCCCCCTGTTTAACCTGATCAGGGAAAAGGGATTCAACTGACTCTTTGGTAACTTTCTCGACATTGAGACAAGTAGCACATCGGCGTGAGAAGTGGAAATAGTAGAGATCAACCTGGGTGACTGATGAGGGAGCTTCAGCCGTCAGGGTCGTTGCCCAGATCAGGGCAACTGTGAGGATCAGGTATTTCTTCATGGTATTACTTTTTATTGGGTTAGTATCTTTTTTATCTCTTCCTGTGAAGGAAGCCGGCCTTTAATCACAACCTTCCCGTCAACAACCAGAGCAGGAGTTGACATAATGCCATAGGTCATGATCTCCATAATATCTTCCACCTTCGTAATTGTGGCATCAATACCATTTTGTTCAACAACATCACGAGTAACTTTGTAGAGGGTTTGACAGTTCTGGCATCCGGGGCCTAAGATTTTAATCTCCATCGTTTTATCATTTGCATGCAGACCAATTGCATGTCAAAGGTAAGAAAAAGTCGAAATCCAGGGGATAAAATGTGTTATCCCGCTTGGAGATAACCGTATATATTTGTATATATTTGTATGATTACTTCAATATAAACCAGTAAAGATGAAAAACAACATACACCTTTACTCCCTTATTTTGGTTTCAGTCCTGTTATTTTCCTCCTGTCAGGAGTCGCTGAAAAAAGAAATTGATACCAGCCAGACAGGGAATCAAATCACGCAGGAAGAGGTGATGGCAGCCCAGCAAACATGGGGAATTACTACTTCACGGATGCCAAAACAGGGGATGAAGTTGAAGTTGAGTATCTATTCGGCTATTTCAGGGATCAGGATGGAAGGCTGCGCATCCATGTTCACCACTCTTCATTACCCTATAAACCAACATATTAGATTTAACCAATCCACCGATTTATGAAAAAGATTCTCTTTCTTATTGGCATTGTATTGCTATTTGGCTGCAAGAAGAGCGATACGGTTGCACCAACGGCTCCCAGGGGAACACTCCTTTCGTATGAAAAAGTCGGAACCCTGACTACAGCCGAGCTGAACGCATTGGATACTGAACATGATATGAGCTCGTTGATGCGGTATTCGATCGATTATTACAACGTCACCTATTCATCCATCTATAAGGGCAATCCTATACTCTTATCCGGGCTTATCATCGTGCCGCAGACTTCTGATTCCCTCTCCCTGTTGCAATACCATCACGGAACACTGCTTCCCGAAAGTTCTATCGAGGGAGGGATCCAGAATGCACCGTCGAAGTTCACGGGAGCTGCGCCCACAAAAGTGAAGAGCTTCTATGAAATCAGGTTGCTTTGCTGTGTCGCGGCTTCCCATGGATACATTGTAAGTGCACCTGACTATGCCGGGTTGGGGATCTCCGACAATGTGAACCACCCCTACACGATGCAGCGGGACCTGGCGGAGAATTCGGTTGACATGATCCTGGCAGCCAGGCAGTTCATCCAGCAGCAGAACCTGTTCTACAAAGACAACCTGTTCATCACAGGATGGAGTGAAGGAGCGGGCGTGTGCCTGGGAACCCACAAACTGATCCAGGAGGAGTATTCCCAGCAACTCAATCTGAAAGCGAGCGCCAACTATACCGGTCCCTACGATTATCTTCAGTTTGTCAACTTCATTTTTGACAACCCGAACACCGGAACCAAATTCCTGGCGATCTACAACTGGGCTTGCTACGCCATAAATGAGTTTTATCTGGGCAGCCGGCCCTATGACCAAATCTGGCGCTATCGGGTAATGAATTCGATAGATGCGATCCTGACCCCTTCACAGAAACCGGTTGATATCTTTCAGCCCTTTTTTCTTCAGATGGTTCAGACTGGCAGTGATGTGGCGATGAGAAACAGTATTCTGGCAAACTGTACCAACACCGGGTGGGTCCCTGATGTTCCGGTATTTTTCTACGTGGGAGTAACCGATCAGATCATCCCCCACCAGATAACGATAGATACTTACAATGGCTTCAAGAACAACGGAGCCAGTACTATGCTGTACGAATATCCCGGCAACCATTTCACGGCGGTATTCGACTACTTTTTCCAGATGATCCAGAATGTAGACAGTATCAACCAGTTACCATAATAAATCGACGCATGAAAAGAATCGTTTACATCATTTTGGCAGGTTGTGCGGTTGCATGGCTGAATCCAATGAAAACGTCAGCCCAGGTTGAACCGGATTTTACGCTCTACAGGCAACTGGCAGGATACTATAACCCCTCGTTGGTCAGCAATGCGAAGTATGCCTTCCAAGTGGCAACAGCCTTCTCCCTGAACAACCAGGGAATGTACCGGAAGGATCCCCAGCTTTTTGCATCGGCAAGTCTGAGAATCAATAAATTAAAAGGCATTCTGAGCTTCAGCTACCTCTATGACCCGTACTCCTATTTTACCCAGAACTGGGTCTCGGCAGGTTATTCAACGATGTTCAAACTCAGAAAGCATCACCGGATTCTTCTTGGAGCGAGACTCTCCCTTGCAGCCACCTACCTGGAGCCTGACAAACTGATCGGTCTAGCATCCAACCCCGACTACTCGGGAAAGAAGGTGATGAAGATAAAGCCTGACATGGACCTTGGCATCGCCTACCGGTTCTACGGCGGGACCCTGGCTATGGGAATCAAACACCTGCTAAGTCCAACGGTAAATTCCGAAGGGCTTACCTTTGTCACAAACCCGACAGCCTTTTATATCCTGGCAGCATACGATATTCCTGTAAAAGATGTCACCATCTCCCCTTCACTGTTCATCACCAAGACCATCCATTGGGATTACAAGGGAACTGTTGCTATCTCTTACAAATCGTTTGTTACACTGGGCGGCACCCTGGGATTCCCAAGCATGAGGGTGAAAGGATTCATCGGGACGAAAGCCGTGAAAGGTCTGTCGATATTCCTTGCCTATGACTCAGGTATCCTGGATGAGATCCGGAACGGAGAGATCTTTCTGCAGTATGTGAACAGGTAGCCGGGAAAGATGTATCTGTTTTCAGAAGAGACTCTTACCGGTACCTGCTTTTTAACTCATCAACAAGCTCCTTATAGTAATTCTTATAGTAATCATTGGGTTTTTCACACAGGTAGATCCGCGTTCCGTCCTCCCTGAAATTTGGATTGTTAATGGTCTCCAAAAGGGTAACCTTTTCAAAACGCAGGGGAAGGATACTGTCGGGTTGAAAATCGTTATACAAGTCGGAATGCACCCAGATCATGTAATCTTTCGTGAGGCTGTCGGGCGACCAGTACAAGAAACTCCCGTTGAATGAGATGGGTTGAGGGATATTGCTCTTCTTTCCATAAAACATCACCGCTCCTGCCTGACCGTAGTGGTAGCAGAAGATATCGCAGTTGTTGATGTTCTCTGTTCCAAGGTCAAGAAAGATGTCACTTACCTTCTCCCCTATCTCTTTCCACCCGGTCATGTCTGCCACATCCTGTGGAAGGTCGTGGTAGGTTCCGTCTTCCCAGCGGAAGGCATCCTTTCTCATTGCCCTCTCAAATGTGATAAACGGAACCCCATCAAAAAAGAAAGAAATATATAAGCCGGTGAACATCCATAGCACCAGGAAGCCCGAAAAATAGAGCAAGGACTTCTTCAGATACTTTTCCGTGAAGTAAGCCCCGAAGACAAACATCATCGGATATACTCCCAGAGTATAATAAGATTTTCCGCTTCCAAACATCAGCAGAAAAATGACGATGATAAAAATAAATCCAAAGAGCCTGTATTGCTTCTCCTCCTTTTTGAAGAGAACTACCAGCAAGGCTCCAAACCATAAGAACATAGCCTGGGCGTTCATCATGAACTGCTCCAAAAGGAAATCTGAGATACGAACATGGACAAGCTGGGTTTCCCGCAATTCCTCCATATGGCTGATAACAGGCCATTGAAAAATATACTGCCAGATAAGGTTTGGAAGGATCACCACAAATCCGATTGCCAGGGCCAGAAAGAAATACCTGGATTTAAGAAAGCTACGGTAAGGAGAGATTAGCAAAGCGATTCCGAAGGCTGCATAGAAAAAAACGATCGAATATTTATTCAGAAACCCCAATCCGAAAACCAGCGCTATCCATAACCACATGGAGGATTTATTTCGTTTGATCATGACCAGAATCAGGTACCCTGAAAGAAGCCAGAAAAACTGGTTGAAACAGGTTGGCTGAAGTAAAAAATTTACATGCAGGTAAGCCGGGGAAGTCAGGTATGCAAGCATAGCGAGTACCATGGCTATCTTTTTCCCTCCAAGCTCTTTCACAGCCAGGCCAAGCAGGATGACATTTACCGACCCTATGATGGCCGGAAAAAATCGCATACCAAACACCGTATTCCCAAAGATCAGGGTGGCGAATTTGGTAACCAGGGCGGTAAACGGTGGCACCGAAAAGAAGCCCCAGGCAAGGTGTTCACTCTGGGCATAATAGAGGTAGGCGTCTCGGTGCAGTTCAAAGTTATCGTACGTGATGAAATGGACCGCAAGACCTGTGGCGGCAAAAAACAGGATCAGGGGCCAGTCACCCGGGCCTGTGTTGATTCGGTCAAACCATTTGATTTTTTTCTGTTCCATTGTTTTTTTCTATATAACATGTTGGCGATTCAGGTTAACAATGTAGGGGCGATTCATGAATCGCCCTTACCTCATCGCCCCTACAGGGCCGCGCGGTATATGATCTCAGCCAGCTGAACCGGTTCATCCCATACGATTTCATTTGAGTAGGGATAGGCTGTATAGACCACCACCAGGTTTTTCGATGGGCACACGTATAGGATCTGTCCGCCGTGGCCGTACATCATATAGCCTTCGATTGCCGGATACAACCAGAAGTAGTAACCGTAAGGGGTGTCGGATCCGGATTGCACCGCCGTTGCCCTGGCAATCCAGGATGGCTCGATGATATGCTCTCCTTCCCAGATGCCGTTTTGTGCCAGAAGCAAGCCTGCTTTCGCCAAACTACGGGGGGTGAGGTAAAGGGAGAATGCTCCGAAGTTCAATCCGTCTTTTGCCTTTTCCCACCTGAAATCATGGATCCCGATCCGGCTCAGGAGGTTTTTACTGGCGAAATCCTTGAGGGTTGTCCCGCCCTGTTTTGCAATGACCGCTCCCACCAGGTGCGGGAGACCATCGTTGTACTGGAAAAGTTCCCCCGTATCGTAGACCATGGGAAGCGAAAGAACATACTTTATGCTGTTTCCTTCACACCGGATCAGCTCTTCCGTCTGTTCCCCGTTGTCAAAATCGAGTCCGGCACGCATCGTGAGGCAATTCCGGAGAGAAATTTCCCGCTTCCTGATGTCGTCGTCAAAATCTTCGGGCAGATAGTTGTAAACAGGATCGTTGATGCTGCCAATCAGCCCCTGCTGGATAGCGATGCCGGTTAAAAGTGATGTAAAGCTTTTCGTGACCGATTGCAGGTTGTGCAGTCGGCTGATATCCTCCGGACTCTTGGGATAAGCCTCTGCAATAAGCTTTCCGTTGCGGATGACCAGCAGGCTGTTGGCCATAGCGTACCTCTCCTCAGAATAGACCCATTTGTAAGCCTGCTCCAGCACATTCGGGTCCATCTGTTCATTTTCAGGAGTGGAGATCTCCCAGCCATCATTCAACGGCACAGGAGCATATCCCTGGTACTCCTGTTTGAGTGATTTGTCTTTGAGACAGGAGACCAGTACAATACTTGCAAGTATGGCGAAGGTGAGTGATTTTTTCATAACGGTTACAATTAGAAGATGAATTGGATTCCAATCCCCTGAATAAGCTCAACGTAGGGATTCGACTGACTGGATCTGGCATAGAGGTAATCGAGGGAATAGTGAAAACCAATAGTGAAACGATCCGACTGTTTTACCCTGTATCCCACCTCCAGGGAGGGAGAGAAGTATCGGTTCATAAAGACCGGATGCAGGTCGGAGTTGATCGTGGAGAGGATATTCCCCAGCGAGCTGTTGATCGCTTTATAGTCCCAGTATGCCGGAGGCCTGGATAAGAACCCTGCCAGAGGAACATCAAGCCTGGCATAGAGGCGGTTCTTTGTCCGCACGGCTCTCTCCCATCTCACCTGCGGTCCGATTCCCATAAAGGTGGTCCAGAAGAGATGGCTGTCGTCCAGTACCGGCAGGTATTCAAGCGTGTAGTTCACCATGGCCTCGCCGCCAACAGCAAACATCCCGGCTCTTCCTTCGTACACAATGTATTCGAAAGCATACTTCAGCCCAGCTGAAATCAGCACGGAGGCTCTTACCGGCTCAATGCGCGTTTTAGGCTCGGCAAAACAGACGCTCAGGCTTGCAGACTGGATAAACCGTTCGGATCTCCTCTCCCATTCGGGTTTGACCATGATCCCAACAGAGCCGAACCGGCTTCCGAGAAGGATCTCTTCGCGGCTCTGAAAGTAGACTGGAGTGATCGAAACAGACCAAAGGTTTCGGGTTTCGGGTTTCGGGTTTTGGGTTTCGGATTCAGAGTTCTGCATTCCGGGTTCAGCGTTCTGCGTTTCGGTTTGCGCTCCTCCCTGAAAACAGAGTATCAGCAGCAGCAGGGTTGTGAGTGATTTTTTCATAAAATATACCCTTTTTGCTCATTGTATTTATTCTTAAAAAATTGCCATGAAAAACAGATTGCCAGTCCGACCATGATTCCGTATAATATGTAAGGTATGCCTTTATTGTAAACCAACCTGTAAGATTCACTTGTCAGTAACAAAACCGTTGAAGTGCCAACAATGTAGCTTACTGTAAGCAGTGTCATAGAGGTGACATATCCGATATAGGCAAAGAAAGCATTCCTGTTTTTGGGTATTCTGTAAAACATTTTCTCAAACGATGTTGTGTTCCCAAAGAAGAGATATGAGATATACCCTTTAAGAGTTAAATCCTTCTCCGTGCATCTAATTGCCCTGAACCTGAAAAGATAAAAGAAGTACAGGTATATTAATCCTACTATAAAAATGATCTGAACTGCTACAATACTTATCCACCGAGCCCCAAAAAAAACAACTAAAACATTTGATTCGTTCAGTAAGTCAGGCGTATACAGATAAGTTGTGGTTGCATCATAAAGTCTGCCGACCACCAATAGTATGGAGACTATAATAAATCGGTTCATCTTCTTTTTCTTCCATTCGGTCTGATTCATTTGGCCCTCCTTGCTTGTTGCTTTTCCATTGTGTTGATTAATTTGTTTCAGCAAAACTAACTGGCAACTCCGTTACAAGATGTATGCGCCTTTCGGGAAGGTGTTCGCGCCGATCGGGAAGTCCGGGAAGTGATTCGACCTGTCACATAGACATTTTCAACTTACATCTACTATCTTACGACCTTCGTCTTTCGTCTTTCGTCTTTCGTCTTTCGTCTTTCGTCTCTCGTCCTTCGTCCTTCTACTTCCCCAGCCACTGCTTGAAACCAAACACCCTGTCGCGACTAACAATTCGTGCATCATCATCATTCAACCGGGAGGCGGTCAATTTCAGCCGGCCGTTAAAATAGGGGCTGGTCTTCTCAATGGATTCAACATGGATAATCACCTTCCTGTTGATCCGGAAGAACTGGATTGGATCAAGCAGGGATTCAAGCTGATCAAGTGTGAAGTCGGCCGGGTACCGTTTGCCACCCGAGGTCATTAAAAGGACGATTCCGTCTTCAAAGACAAAATGAAGGATGTCATCACTCTTCACACTGATAATCGTTTCACCCGATTTGACCAGAAACCGGGTTTTGTATTCCTTTCGTATACTCTGGAAAGCACTGGCAATATTGTTCAAAAGCAGAGAAGAATCCTGGCGGTTGTACTTCTTGAACTTATCTACCGCTCTTCTAAGATCCTCGATCCCGATTGGCTTCAGAAGATAATCTACACTATTCAACTGGAATGCCTTTACCGCATATTCATTGTACGCGGTCGTGAAAATAACCGGTGTATCGATAAGGATCTTTGAGAAGATGTCAAAACTCAGGCCATCTGACAACTGGATATCGAGAAAGAGAATATCAGCACTCTTACCCTTTGACAACTCTTCCACACTTCTCGAGACTGAATCAAAGACATCAGTAACCAGGATTGAGGGATCAATTTTCTTCAAGAGTGTAATAAGATGCTCTGCGGAGAGCTTTTCGTCTTCTATGATTATAGCATTCATTTCGCTTGCAATAATGGGAGTTTGACAGTAAATGCGTGCTGATCATCCAGTAACTGCACCGGGACATCTGTAAAAAACCTGTACCTCTCTATGATGTTTTGTAATCCTGTTCCGGAACCTGGTTCAGGCACAACGCGCAACTGTAGGTTATTCTGTATCACCAACATCCCTTCTTCCACTGTGATATTGATCTCCAGCGGTTTTTCAGGGGAAGATTCATTGTGTTTCATGGCATTCTCAATCAGCATCTGCAGAACCATCTGTGGAAGTTGATCCCCCAATCTCTCTTCAGGAATGTCAATATGAAAGCGGATCTTATCCTCAAAACGGATCCTAAGAAGATAGATATAGGCCTGGATAAAGCTCAGTTCCTGCTCCACAGTAACGAGATCACTCTCACGATGATCGAGCAGGTATCGGTAAACTTTGGAAAGCTGGTTGATAAAGTCGACTGCCTTGTCCTGGTCTTTGTAAACAAGGGATGAAAGCACACTAAGGTTATTAAACAGGAAATGCGGATTGATCTGACTGATTAGGTTCTGCAATTGTGCCTGAAGCTTTTCAGACCGGTAATGTTCTATTTGGACCAGCGAGGTTTTCCAATTCCGAAAAAACTGTACACTGATTTCAATAGAAATTACCAGTAAAGAAAAGAGAACCAGCACTCCAAGAATCACAAAGGCAGTGAGATAAAAACCTGTGTTTCCCTCCGGGAGCTCATAAAACAGGGCATTGAACAGCATTGAGATGCCGAAGATAATTACTGCGCTATATGATACACTGACCAGGACCTGACTCAGGATGCGTTTCCATGGCTGATCCAGCCAGGGGAACCGGCGGTTCATCCAGCTGATGATCCGGAGATTCCCTTCCCAAACCATAATGGTGATGAGGATCGAGACCAGGACATCCCAGATTTGGAGTGTGTGTTTGTCAGCAGTGGGTACCAGGAGGTTCATCACGACCGAGATCAGGATCCCCGTTAGAATCATATAAAGAAACCGTATCTTTTTATGTCTCATCTGGCTTGCTTCAAGTGGGTCAAACGCTTCCTTAAAGAAATCCCTAAAACTGAATCTTATAAACCACGTTGGGATAAAATCCTATCTGGTAAACTGAGTTGATTTGCTTTGTCACCGGATTGTACCCCATTGCAAATATATTCTTATTATTTGTAACATTCTGAATATCTACATAGATCGATTGGGACAACTTAACTGTCTTACTGTTGTAAGTAAATCCTGCTTTCAGGTCAAGCCTCATAAAATCGGAGTATCTCTCAGAAAAGGCGTAGCCATCGCCCATCAGCACCTGCTGTCCTGCTTCACGAGAGGCAGCCAGATCGACAGGAGTATACGGAAGCCCTCCGGCGTGGGTGAATTTCAAGTCTACCGTAAATGCATGGCGTTTGGTTTTTCCGACCTTAAACTCTTTGCCCACCAGGATATTGTAGACAAAATTGCCATTGAACGCCGTACTGTGGGTTACTCCGTCACTCCCTTTGTAAGTCGATTGATAGAGGGAACCGGTGAGCAATCCATAATATCCTTTAGAGAAGAACTTTTCGAGAGTTAACTCAATCCCCAGATTGGTTCCGGTCCCTTTGTTGACGAGACCGCTCCGGTCATCCGAGCTGAATCCTCCCCCTTCGTTCAGTCTGGAATAGCTGTCGGGTGTTTGGGAGACCGGGACATTGGTCAGCAACTGGGCATATCCTTCCAGTTTAATCCGCCAGTCGGGGAAAGGAAGCACATCGTATGCAACAACAAAATGGTGGCTGTTTGTAAATCCGAGATCGCGGTTGGATTCGTCATACATCTGGTCCGGTTTCAGCTCGCGGAAGAAATAGAGTGAAAGAGACTGCATCTGGCTGTTGTAGCCATAACCGATGCTCACTGTATGTTGCCTGTTGAATTGGTATCTCATTCCGAGCCGTGGCTGCTGCGACATAGAACCATTCAGCGTCAGGTACTGATAACGCCAGCCAGCATTCAGCTCGAGTTTCTCCGTGATCCGGTATTTTGTCTGCAGGAATGCCGACAGCAATGCTGTATTCCCCTGGTAATCCCACATGTTGTTCCATTCCGTTGTAAACTGCCGGTCTTTGAGCCGGAGATCCAGGTCACGGAATTCCAGCTGTATTCCTCCTTTCAGGGATAACCGGGCGTTCCATTTATAATCCACATACGTGTTTACCATATACCGTATCTCCGTATTCTTGAGATCTCTTACCCTGACAGGTTCGGTGGCGTTGGTCAGGGAATCCATATCAAAGGAGTTCTGAGCATAAGTCACACCCAGGGTGGTATTCAGATAGGCTTTTTTGTTAAGCCGGATGAAGTGCGTAAGACCGAGTACACCGATCTTGCTCCTCGAATATGAATCCTGGTTGGGACGGGCAAAGATATCGGTGGAGTCAATTTTGCCGTGCTTAAAGTCGATCTTGCTGATTCCGCCCATGCCAAAAAGTGTGAAACGACCGGCTTCAGTTTGCCCGCTGTTGAGTTTAAAGGAGAGATCCTGGTATCTCGGTGTAGCTGCTGTCCCGATAGGAATACCGATGGCTTGTGCCAGGCCGGTGAACGAATAACGGCATCCTATGAGGTAGGAGGCATCGCTGCCTTTTGCAAATGGGCCTTCACTCATTGCCTCCAACCCTGTGAGCATCCCGAACTGGATCATGTGTTCCCTTTTTTCCGTATTCCCGTTACGGAACCTTATATCGAACACCCCGGCATTGGCATTACCATAGTCGGCTGGAAAGGCGGAAGTCATGAAGTCGGAGTTGGCCAGGATATTCGGGTTCAGCACACTGATCGGTCCACCTGTGGTACCCAGAGTGGCAAAGTGGTTTGGGTTGGCTACATTGAGTCCTTCAATCCTCCAAAGAACACCGGCCGGAGAATTTCCTCTGATGACAATATCATTAGTTGCATCATTTTGTGAACTTACACCTGCAAAGTTGGCCACCAGTCGCGAGGGATCGGAATGGCCTCCCGAGTACCGGTTCACCTCTTCCATTGAGAAAGACCTTGCACTAACGGATGTCATCCGGTTGAGTGTTTCATTTTTCTTGACACCGGATATCACCACCTCTTTCAAAGAAGTGATGTTCTCTTTCAGGGTAATCTCCAGAACCACTTCTTTTCCTGAAGTGACTATCACGCTTGGGATCACGATCTCTTCGTATCCGATGCATGTGACCTTCAGGTCGTAGCGACCCGGAGCAACTCCCTGAATGGAAAACCGTCCATCCATATCGGCGGCGGCTCCTTTCACGGGATCTGAACCGATGATAACTACCGTAGCTCCCGGAAGGGTTAATTTCGACTGGTTGTCGGCGATGGTTCCCCTGATCACCTGGGTGAGGCTTTGAGCGAACTCTGGTTTTGGAATCAGTAAACCGATAAGAATAATTGCAATAAGAAAGAATGTTTTCATGGCGTTTTTGCCGCAAAGTAACAGCAGGTCCGAGGGATGGGAAACAGGAAAATGACTGAATTGTAGATTACGGAAGTTGAATTGTGGAAAAAGGGTAATAAACCGATTTGTTACGTCCCGTTCTTATATTCAATGTATTACTTCCTGAAAAATCGCCATGAAAAACAGATAGCCAGTCCAACCATGATTCCGTATAATATGTATGGTAC
>JACZJJ010000042.1 GCA_014860625.1 Bacteroidales bacterium
ACGAAGGACGAAGGAGGAGGGACGAAGGAGGAAGAGGTGTTGAAAGAAGAAAAAAAACGAGGACGAAAAAAGAAGGAAACAGCGAACAGCGAAGAGCCAGAAGCGAACAGCGAAGAGCCAGAAGCGGACAGCGAAAAGCCAGAAGCGAACAGTGAAGAACAAAAAGCGAAGAGTGACGAACAGCTGGAGTTGGAATTGTAAAAACGAAATGAAGAAATAGTGAAATAGTTGTAGTAGATGGAAATGAATGGCAATAAAGTAATAGCTGTCACGAAGGATGTTTCATGGATTGGCGCTCTTGATCCGGATCTGATTACGTTTGATGTGGTGATGGAGACGCGGTACGGAACCACTTACAACTCCTATTTTATCCAGGCAGAGAAGAAGTGTATCATTGAAACCACGAAGGAACGATTCTCCGATCTGTTTTTGGCAAAGGTGCGGGAAATGACCGATCCGGCTGAGATCGGATACATTGTGATGAATCATACAGAACCTGATCATTCAGGGTCATTGAAGGCCCTGTTGGAGGTTGCCCCCAGGGCGAAAGTGGTGGGCAGCGGCAATGCTATACGCTATTTGAAAGATCTGATGGGGTTTGAGTTCTCGCACCTGATAGTCAAAGATGGTGATACACTGGATCTTGGAGATAAAACCCTTCGTTTTATCGGGGCGCCAAATCTCCATTGGCCCGACTCCATGTATACCTACCTGGAAGAGGACAAACTGCTTTTTACGTGCGACTCTTTTGGTTGTCACTATGCCAGGGAAGAGATGTTTGACGACCTGGTCGATAATTTCGATGATGCCTTTCGCTACTACTTCAATGTAATCATGAAACCCTACAGCCGGTTTATGGTTCAGGCAATCAACAAAATCCGGTCTCTTGAGATCGACATGATATGTCCCGGACATGGCCCCATTCTTCGGAAGAACTGGAAAAAGTATGTTGACCTCACAGAGAAATATGCCCGGGAAGCCTTGGTTTTTCCATACCCCAACCGGATTTTCATCGGCTATGTCTCAGCCTATCAGAATACACGGATGATTGCTGATGAGATTGCAGCGGGCATCCGAATGGCCGGAGAATTCGATGTGGATCTTTGCGACCTGGAACAGATGGACGTCGGGGATGTGGAACAGCGGATCATTGAAGCTTCCGGGATCATCCTGGGAAGTCCGACCTTTAATCAGAATATCCTGATGCCGATTTATCAGGTTTTTGGCGTAATAAATCCGATCCGCGACCGCAACAAAGCAGCTGCTTCTTTTGGCTCATTCGGATGGAGCGGAGAGGCTGCAAAGATCATCGACTCTGCCATGAAGATGCTTCGGTTAAATGTAGTGGCCGACGGGCTGATGATCCGGTTTACGCCACATACAGAGACGATCAAACATTGCCATGAGTTTGGCAGTTCCTTTGGTGAAAAAATGCTTTCCGAAAAGGAGGAACAGACTCTGAAGACAGGATAATAAATCATACCGAATTGAGTTTTATCAACATGTACCGGACACTTACCTATTTTCTGATCATTTTTGTCACTGTTGTAACAGCCTGTACACCTGAATATAAGCTGGCGAAGGAGTTTCGTGAAACACCCAGGGAGCTTTATTTCCATGTAACACCACCTGCAACTGTTTATAAATACAACCACAAAGGCGAGCTGGTTGAGGATTTGAATCAACTGAATCAGGCTGAGCAAGACTCTGCCCTCTATTATTCGAGTGGTTTCATCCAGTATATCAACGATTCTGTTTTTCTCGAAAATTATGTCAATGGGTTCCTGGATGAGCTGAGAAGCCTGAAACTCGATGTCTTCATTGGTCATGAGGCCGATTCGTTCCTGCTCAGTAAAGCTCAGTCGTATGAAATCACCATTGCTCAGGTGCAGTTGGATGAATATTTCTATCCGTATGAAGATCAGGAATATTACTATGATACTCTCTTTTACAAGAAATTTGACCTGGATGCCGTAGATTTTTCTATCTGGCTGGAATTGAGCAAACTTGGCGGATCTGGCAACTCAAAAGCAATTCTTTATTCAACGCATATGGCCTCAGATAACCTGGAAGGAGAATTTGTTATCGACCCGTTCCGACAGGATGTCAAATACAGTTATACGGTTGACTCACTGAAAGTTGAAGATATCCCTGACATTGCATCATTTTTGGGCAAAGTACACGCCAGCTATCTGTATGATTTTTTCCTGAACCAATATGTCGCGTTCCATCTCCCTAAAGGATACCAACCGCAGTTTTACTACCATTATAACCGCTTCCGGAATAGCTTTATCCCGGTGGAGGAAGAACGGTTTGAGCTTCTGGACAGTTATTAATTAAACACTTACGGCATGAACGACAGCTTTTACCCTGCATACAAAGCTGGAGAATTGGATCCACATGCCCGGCAATTCATTACAGCGATTGCTGCCGCTGACCTTCCTGCTCTGGCAAAGTTAACTCCTCAACTCGCCCGTGAGCGGAATATCGTCAAACCGTTTTCGTCAAAGCCATTATCTGTTGGATCCATCCATGAAATTCACATTGACGGTCCGTTTGGGGAGATTCCGCTGAGAATTTATACTCCTTCAGGAGAAGGCCCTTTCCCTGCACTCATCTATCTTCATGGGGGTGGATGGGTGGTTGGTGAACTGGATGATTACGATGGAGTTTGCTCCGTTTTGTGCCATAACTCAGATCATGTTGTGGTCTCAGTCGGTTATCAACTCTCTCCGGAAGCCCGCTTCCCGATTGCGCTTGAAGAGGGATATGCCGTATTGGAATGGCTTGTTGATCAGGCAGAAACGATTAATTCAAGCTCTGAGCACATCGCTGTAGGTGGCGACAGTGCAGGAGCTACCATGGCGACCGTAATTACCATGATGGCCCGCGAAAGGGAAGGACCTTCCGTGAATTTTCAACTTCTGATCTGTCCGGCTACCAACCTGTCAGATACAACTACACTCTCCTACAAACAGTTTGGTTTTGGGCTCTGGGTCCCGGAAGAGTTGATGCAATGGTATACGAGCCATTATCTGGAAAATCCGGAAGAGGTAACAAATCCTTACGTCTCTCCGCTGCTTGCAGATGACCTTTCAGATCTTCCTCCTGCATTTATTGTCATCGCTGAATTTGACATCCTGAGGGATGAAGGTGAAGCTTATGGGAAACGGTTACAGGAAGCAGGGGTATCGGTCGGCATGAAAATCTACCCGGGACAAATTCACGACTTCGTTATCTTCGGGAAGGTAATGCCAAAAGCTGAAGAGGCCTTGGCAGATTGCTGTAGAGCATTGAAGGACGTGGGAGGGAAATTAGGAAAATAACAATGTTACCACAATAGACACAATAGATCACAATAGAACTAATGTGTCCTAATGTGCCTAATGTGGTTAAAAACCTGAAACCTGAATCATAGCAATGATGCGCAATAAAAAACTATTTCGAACTGCTTTTTACCTGGCGATCTTCACCGTCGTTTACAATCTGATTGAAGGTGTTATCTCCATGGTTCTTGGCTATTCGGATGAAACTCTTGCACTGTTTGGTTTTGGCGTCGACAGTTTTATAGAAGTGATCTCGGGGATCGGCATCATGATCATGGTGATACGTATCTGGAAAAATCCGGGGAAGCCGATCACACCGTTTGAGATCACCGCGTTACGGATCACAGGAATGGGCTTTTATCTTCTTTCAATCGGGCTGGCAACTGGAATCATTATCAATCTCCTGCAAGGACACAAGCCGGAAAGTACGTTTTGGGGAATTGTGGTTTCTGTGATTTCCATTCTGACAATGAGCTGGCTTGTGTGGGCAAAGAAGAGGGTGGGGAAGAGGCTCAATTCAGAGCCTGTCATTGCCGACGCCAACTGCACCATGGTCTGTCTCTATATGTCAATTGTGCTCCTGATTTCCAGTTTGATCTATGAGTTCACCGGTTTCCCTTACATCGATGCTATCGGTGCTGCCGGCCTCATTTGGTTCTCAGTGAAAGAGGGGATGGAGGCCATGGAAAAGGCGAAAAAACGGAGTTATGCCGAATGCAGTTGTCACACAACGTAGCACTCAACAAACGAATTCCATTGCTCTCCATTCAATACGCCGTGGAGTTCTCTCATAAAGGTATGAAGGCATTGCTTTAGAGCTTGATCAAGCCTTTCGTGAAGATGCAACCGCTGGAGTTCATGGCGGAAATCGATCCGGAGTTCATGAACCTTTTGTTTGAATTCCTGTTGAGTTAGTGTCCCGTTGTGGTAAGCATTGACAAGACGTTGAAATTTATGGTGATATTCCGCTCTTAATTCCCTGTAAATAGCTCTGGCACGTTGTATTGCATCTGACTTGCACGATTGAAAGGTGCGGAGGTCAACACGAATGGCCTCTTTTTGCTCAGTGGAAAGGCTAAGCCCCCTCAGACACTGGATCAGGGAATGATCCCGTGTTGAGTACCAGTTGGCTGGATTCTCGCAATTAGCCGGAGGGGAATCCTCAAGATAGGATGCATCGAGTAAAAAATCAGCTGAAATACCTTCATTTCTCATCTCAATGCCGAGCGACGTGTTTTCGGGGAAGAGATCTTCGGAGGCCATTTGGTTCCACGACTGATCAACCAGGATGTTAATCTGATCGTCTGCTGAAATGGCCTGATCGGGTGTTTGATCTTTCTGGCAGCTGGTGATTGCAAAGAGGATGCTGCTGAAAAATAGAACGGATTTGAAGAGTTGATTTCTCATAACTGGATTTTTTTACCTCATCAAATATAGAAT
>JACZJJ010000043.1 GCA_014860625.1 Bacteroidales bacterium
GTCCCCTTCAGGGGATTTAGTGGTTATTTTTTAATGACTTTCCCTATTAATGGCGCTTTCCCCTGAGCTGTGAACCGGATAAAATACATTCCATTTTTCAAGGACCCCAAATCAAGTGTTGATTTTCCAACACCTGCAATCGTTTTTTGAATAAGTTGTCTGCCACTCTGGTCAAGAACAATTACGTATAATTCCTTTTCAGAGGTTTCGATAAATAGAACCCCGGTTGTTGGATTTGGATAGAATCGTACATTAAACGATTCATTACCAGCGCCATAGATAGGATCCTCAATTCCTAGGAATGGTGGGGGAGGAAGTTTTTTTGAGGTGTATAACCGGTATTCGCCTTCGATCAGGGAGATGGGAGTGCCACCATCGGTTACTACGAGAGAATCGCCGGTCCAGTAATCATACCACGTCCCTATTGTTGTAAAGTTGGGAATGATCTCTTTCTCTGCAATGTCAAAATTCCCCAGCATCACCACATCCATACTTTCATCTCTCAGAATGATCGATTTCATGGAATTGGCTACATTCAGCGTGAAGTTGGTAGTCTTGAAAGCAGGTTGAGTCTTTTTCAGTTCACCAAGTGATGAAAAGATATTGTACAGGTGTTTTCTCGGGGGCTGTGAATAATAATCCCAGCGAATAGGCTTAGGAGTGAGCCTGGATTCGGAGGTGCCGGTTGGCCAGTTAATGGAATAGTCGTAGCCCAGTTCCTCAAATTGCCAGATCATTTTAGGTCCCGGGATGCCGAAGAAGAAATTGGCAGCCAGTTCTGCCCGTTTCAGTCCAGTTGTGGTATCTTTAATGTTATATGGTGGTAACGTTGAATTTCCTGATGTGATGTTTTTATACATCATCCGCTCCTCATCGTGGCTCTCCATATATACAACGAGATTGGGGGCGTCCCAGTCGCGCTGCAGATAGGAAGCCCAGGAGAGATTCGATTTTCCATTCTGGTTCCAGCCCATTGAACCGTCTCCATAAGGGCCAGTCATATTTCCCCACAGCTGCATGTCATTGGCTGCCAACACGATCTCTTCATTATTATCGGCGAAGTGTTCAAGGATAACATACGCATTTGGCTTTACAGACCAGATGGCATTGGCATAATTGTTCAGGATGTTGATCCGCGATTGATCATACTGGCCCCAGAGGCCAACGTTATTGGGATATGAATTCTTTTGCGTGAATCCCTTGGAGAGGTCGAAACGGTATCCATCGATGTGATACTCCTGGATCCAGTATCTAATCAGCCGTTCCATGTAATTTTTCGTAAAGATGCTCTCGTGATTGAAATCATAACCAACATTATACGGATGTTTTGGAATCTGGTTAAACCAGGGACTGTCAGCAGCGGGGCGTTGACTGGATCCATCCCAGTATAATCTCACGAGCGGGGACTGTCCGAAATGGTGGTTGCAAACGATATCGAGGATGACAGCCATTCCTTTGGCATGAGCGGCTTCTACCAGCTGTTTGAAACTGTTTTTTGGACCATAGTATTTATCGACTGCAAAACTGAAATCCGGGTTATACCCCCAGCTGAGGTTCCCTTCAAACTCCATAATCGGCATCAGTTCAATGGCATTTACACCCAGCCTCTTCAGGTATTCGAGAGTGTCGATCAGGGATTGAAAATCGTGCAGTGCGGTGAAATCCCTGATCAGGAGTTCATAGATAAACAGGTTGGTTGCTTCTGGCGGACTGAATGTTGATGGTTTCCAGGGATAGGGTTCCTGGCCGGTTTGCAGGACAGTAGCAATACCGGTCGTTTTGCCTGTTGGATAAGGGATCAGGTTGGGATAGGTAGCATTTGATATAAACCTGTCATCAGGATCACTGACTTTATCAGCATAGGGATCTCCGATCTTGAGCGTACCATCAACCAGGTATTGGAAAATATACTCTTTTTGAGGAATGAGCCCGGTCAGTTCAATCCAGAATCGGTTCCCGTCAGGTGTTTTATACATATAGAACAGGGAGTCAAGTTCCCAGTCATTGAAATCACCAATGGCAAAGCAGTTTTGTTTCCCCGGGGCAAAAAGGGAGAGGACAACGGTTGTGTTGTTAAGATAGTTGATGCCATCAACGGTACCTGCTGGCAGAGCGGCTATCGGAGAAGTTGGGATCACCATATAGGCAAATGAATCGGCAGCAGAGGCGGTATCGTTACTGGCTATGATTTTTACGTAATGATCTACCCAGTTCTGACCGAAATTATCGGCCAGTATGGTATCGATGAGCTGCTGTCCGGCAACGGATTTGACTACTATGTTGTGAACGATCAGGAAGAGGGAGTCGGCAAGAGGACTGAATGCTTCAATAGGAATGCTTTCACCCTGGTTTACAAGCAGGTTGTTATCGGCTGGCTGGATGATGTTGACACTCGTAAAGGCCGGATAAACATCTGCAAAGATATCGCTGCCATCGGTGTTCCTCCCAACTTTGGACCCATCGGAGTTCCTGAAGACAAATGCCATTTTCAATATCTGTTCCGATGCAGGAACACCATAATATTCTCTGATAGAAGGTTTTACTTCAAGCTTATACAGATTGTTTCCGAGAGGGATCAACATCGCCTTCGGGATGTTCTGGCTCCAGCCGGCCACCACATATTTCCAATCGCTGGGGGAGGAGCTGAGGTTGGTGATTACACCTGTGTGGGCATAAATTGGCGGAGATACATTTTCCAGTTCTCCGTTTCCCTGAGTGGCATCGAAGATCACGAAGCAGGAATCAACATCGACAGGGAATTCGGGGACAATAACAACAACCTGTGAGAAAAGAGGCAGTGTTGTTGCCAAAAGAATTAGCAGAATGGATAATTTTAGTCTCTTCATGATCAATCCGTTAAATTACCACAAAGGTACAAAATCCTTAAAGATAATGCAGGAGTGATTCAAGCATCGCCCTGTATAAAAGTAAGGGCGATGCTTGCATCGCCCTTACAATGGTTGGTGTTATAAGTAAGGTTAGTATTTCAGAAACTTCGCAGTACCCATACTTTGATCATGGGAGAAGAACCTTACAAAATAGACTCCGGCCCGGAGTGTTGTGGTGGGGAGTGTCAGCTTTTGAGTTGCAACATTGCTTACCGACATTACCTCCTGTCCCATAAGATTAAATACAGCAATACGGGTAATCTGGCCAAGGTGCTCAAATGTGATCTTGTCAGTTACCGGGTTGGGATAGAAGTTGACCCAGGTGCTACCTACATCCTGAATAGCCAGGCCACCAATTGGTTCATCTGTATAGACCATCACAGGCATACCTACAGCTGAATCACCGCTTGCAGCGATCGGGGTCACTTCAAAGGCGACAAATTTTCCAACCTCCGCAGTCATTGTGGTATAATTTATAGTTGTGGCATCAGGAATCTCTGTGAGGTTGGTGCCGGCGTTATCATCAGCCCAGTACCATTTAAACGTGGAAGGTCCTTCCAGAATCCCATTTACATTCTCATAAGTATATACACCTGTGAGTTCATTCCCAACTGTAAGCGTACCATCAATCATCAGGTCATAAGCCCATGGAGGAGTAGCTACACTGGGATCTAAATTGGAATACCAACAATAGTAAATATTCTCAAATCCACCGGTCGTATCCTGAAGGTCGTATTTACGATTCGGGCCGCCTCCCGGGAACTCAGATGTGCCCCAGTCGCCGTTAAACCGGAATTTAAATTCAACAGGTGAGCCACCAATGTTGACAGTATCGATCATCAGGGAGACGGAATAAATACTGTCGTTACCACCAGGGAAACATACGTCGTATGCTCCCCATCCATTCATATTGC
The DNA here is from genome assembly GCA_014860625.1 of Bacteroidales bacterium. Lineage (GTDB taxonomy): Bacteria > Bacteroidota > Bacteroidia > Bacteroidales > FEN-979 > QYOJ01. Next base: position 3,803 of record JACZJJ010000043.1, read on the forward strand.
CGGCAATGTCGAGATAGTCTACCATGGGGTCAAAATGCCCTGCTGTGATCTGGTAAGACATATTACACTGGAACAACATCGGGATAGTAGCCGGATTGAAATCGTTGTAGATGTTTAAGACTGTTTTGGGTTCAGATGGAGCCAGGAACTTCCGGTTCGGACCTCCATCAGGGAACTCGGAAGTAGCCCAGTCCCCATTGATCCGGTATTTGTATTCATAGACGGTTCCGGCATCAAGCGTGTAGGAGATCTCATAGACCAGAGATGTGCCCACCTGGGCCATGTGGGGTGATCCGCCCCAGCCATTCATGCTCCCGGCTATATCCAGAAAGTCAATGGCTGGATCAAACGTACCAAGATCAACCTGATAAGTCATATCACACTGGAAGAGGACGGCATTGATAGGATCGTCATTCCACCATACATCGATAGAGACAACTCCGGGGACAGCTGTATAGGGCCGGGTAACCTCTTCATTCACATCATCGTTGATACGGAAATGAACGTTGTAAACAACCCCTGAATCGAGCCCTGTTTCCAGTGTGCCAGTAAACGTAAAATCCGGGTTGGGATCAAGGAGGATCGGGTCAAACCTTAGGTCAACGATAGCATAAACGTCGTCTGCAATAGGATCAAAAATCCCCTCATCGATGGCTTTGTTCATATTCACTTTGAAAGAAAACTTCGGATCTGTGGAAGTAAATGACAAAGGAATAAAGAAGTCCATGCAATTTGGCGGATTGGCAAGATCGAAATCACGTCCGTCTTTGGAATCCCATTGACCATCGTTGAAAACGGCACAAATTCGTGTAACAATAGTACCAGCTTCAATACCATAGAAGGCGGCGGGATTGTACTCGATGGAATAGGTCCCGTCTCCGTTTGGTGTCAGGTGTGGCGATTCTCCGTTTGCACCTACGGAATTGTATTCCACAACATTTTGCCAGTTATTGCCACCAATGGTTACACCCGAATGCATGTATACGAGAGGCACACCGGCAAGGGATGCAGCCTGGAAACAGGCCATCTCGGGGTTGAAGGTGAGTTTAATGTCATCAAACACGGTTGCACCTGCCGGCTCTATTGTGATAGCGGCGGGCATTTGTGACTGAGCGACATTCAGTAAGGCTGCAAAAGCAAAAAGCATAAGCAGACTTTTCATTAAATTCATGGTAAATTTTTTCATACGCGGTTGGATTAATTAAATTTTTTTCGGTTTATCATACACAAATATAACTATTTTTAAAAGATACTATCTTGTGCCAACTTTTTTTTTTATTTTTACAACAACGATAAGTAAACATTTAACATAGCAGCTATGAGGAAAATTGTACAATTGAAATCATGGTTCCTTTCTGTCTCTTTGGTAATCTGCGGGCTGATTGGTTTCTCACAAACCGGCGTTGTTAACGGGATTGTTGAGGATATACAATCAGGAGAGAAAATCCCCGGAGCCAACGTATACATCGAAGGAACAACCATTGGTGTGTCCACAAATCTTGATGGACAATACTCCTTTGATGCACCTATTGGAAATCAGGTGATTGTATGTAGCTATATCGGATATCAGAAAGTCACTGCACCTGTTAAGATCGTTCAGGGCCAGACACTGACTCAAAATTTTAAGATATCCGAAGATAATCTGATGCTTGACGAGGTGGTGGTGGTTGGATACGGTACCGAACGAAAGAGGGACATTACCAGCTCTATCACAACGGTAAAGGCCAAAGAGATCGAGTCGATTCCTGTTGAGAATTTTGGAAAAGCATTGCAGGGCCGTACCCCTGGAGTTCAAATCACCAGTGATAATGGACTGCCCGGTGGAGCTGTGACTTTCAGAATCCGAGGAACCTCATCTATTCTGGCCAGCAGCGAGCCTCTCTATGTGGTGGATGGTGTACCTGCCATTTCTGGTAGTTATACCAACGAATCGGGATTTCCTGATAAGTCAAACGTCCTTTCCCAGATCGATCCGGCCGATATTGCTTCGATTGAGATCCTGAAAGATGCCGCTGCGGCTGCCATCTATGGAGCCAGATCATCGAATGGTGTTGTTCTCATAACCACCAAACAGGGAAGATTGGGCAAAGGCGAACCAAAAACCCTTTTCAGTTTCAACTATTGGGCTGGTTTCAATACCGTAACTAACCGACTGAAGATATTGGATGGTCCGGCTTACCTGAGGCTTACAAAAGATGCCTGGTTCAATTCTTCCATGGGAACGGAACAGGAATACTATGAACAGTTACCCTACGGCATTTATAATACAAATCTCCTTTATGACGAGGACTACAACAGCATGTCGGATGTGAAAAAACTTGAAACCTATGAAGCCAATAAGAACATTATTGACAATACCAACACAAACTGGCTGGATGAGATGCTCAACACTGGCTTTCTGCAAAATGCCTCTCTTTCTGCTACCGGAGGTACTGCAAAAACCCAGTATTTTATCAACGGAGCCTATTATGGTGAAAAGGGATTTATCAAGGATAATAAGTTCAAGAGGATAAACGGAAGAGTAAATTTTTCTCACATTGCATCTGACAGGTTTAAATTCGGAGCCAATGTGGGGGTATCCTACACAATCAACAATCGGGTTCCAACAGGCTGGGCTGGCGGGTTGGGCACAGCACAAAGCCGCTCATTGCCAATTATGCCGGCATACAACTCCACAGGCGGCTTTTTTGCCCCTAAGAGTTCAAATTTCACCAATGTGGTTGCCACCCGGGCTGACCTTACGTATTCGGCGAATACCTTTTCCATTATCGGAAATGTATTTGGGGAGTTCTATATTACAAAATGGCTGTCACTGCGAAATGATTTCGGTTTGAATAATATGTACCTGAAAGATTATAAATATGAGGGTACAATTACCCATGAAAATGCTGTAGCAACAGATCGTCGGGTTCAAGTTGAATCGTATACGAATCTGTTATCACTTAATATCGATAAGAGCTTTAACAAACATGCCTTGTCAGGATTCCTCGGGTTTCAGGTGCAAAATAGTAATGAGTATGGAAACTGGATTACCGGTTCCGATTTTCCGAGTCCTGACCTAACTCAGCCCGGAAGTGCTTCCATTATCACTGCCGATAACTGGACTCAGTCCTACGGTTTTCTCTCTTACATCGGGCGGGTCACATATAACTTTGCAAAGAAATATTACTTTACTTTCAGTTTGCGTCGTGATGCCTCTTCAAGGTTTGGTCCAGGAAACAAATGGGGATGGTTCCCTGCCACCTCAATCGGATGGACTATAACCGAAGAGAAATTCTATCCTGAACGTATGAAGAAGGTCCTTTCCTATCTGAAATTCAGGGCAAGCTATGGAATGACCGGAAATGCTGAAATAGGGAATTACCGCTATTTTGGATCCTATAACTCAACCCGTTATAACGGTGAGCCAGGAATCAAGTTGGATGTTATCGGGAATCCGAACCTCGGTTGGGAAAAGACCTCCCAGCTAGATGTGGGCCTTGACTACGCATTATGGAGTGGACGGATCTCGGGAGGATTTGACTACTATTATAAGTATACTTCCGACATGCTGTTGAATGTCAATATCCCGCAAACCAGCGGGGCCTCCAGCGTAACTATGAACGTAGGAACCATGCAGAACAGAGGGATTGAGTTTTTTATCACCACCAACAACCTGGTGGGTAAATTCAAGTGGCAGACTGAATTCAACATCAACAATAACAAAAATGAGATTCTTGATATCCAGGGACAAATTGTGGCCGGTGAGAATTATGGGAACAACTATGCCCAGGAGGGAAGCCCTGTAGGAGCATGGAGGCTGGTTGAATATCATGGTGTAGATCCGCAGACGGGAACGGAATTGTTTGTTCTGGCTGATGGAACCATCGGCCCTTGGGATGATGGAGACCCCGACTTTTTTGCCAACAATGCCAAGGTGACTGGAAATCCCTATCCATCCTGGTTTGGAGGTTTCAATAATATCTTTTCATGGAAGGGTATCGATGCCTCCATCCTCTTCACTTTTCAGTGGGGAAATGATGTCTACCGCGATGATGGAAAGTTTCTCGAAGGTGGCTCGATCGGAGCAAACTGGAACCAGATGACTACCATCGAAAATCACTGGACTAAACCTGGCGATGAAGCAGAGACGCCGCAATTACTATGGGAAAATACCTATTCTACACACAACTCAACAAGGTACCTGGATGACGGCGCCTTTATCCGGCTGAAGACCTTTACCATCGGGTATACACTTCCTTCCAACTGGTCAAAGACAATAGCAATGTCTAGCATTCGCGTCTATTTTCTTGCTCAAAACTGGTGGACCTGGACAAAATATGGCGGATGGGATCCTGAAGTCAACCGCGATCTTAGCGGTAACATCACCCAGGGGGTTACATATCTCAGTCCTCCGCAGGCGAAGACCTTTTCGTTCGGCGTGAATCTTAATTTTTAACCTCAAAACCGAAGAATCATGAAAAAGATAATAAACCTGGCTCTGGGACTTGTTTTCATTCTCGCTGTGCTTGCATCTTGTGAGAAGATTACCAACAAAGTACCCACTTCAAGCATTTCTGACGAAACAGCGCTGACCACCTACGAAGGATTGCAGGCTGCATTGCTTGGAACCTACAATGCGCTTCAAAGCGGTGATCTGTACGGTGGGAACATCTGGGCATGTGGCGATATGCTCTGCAATAACGTAAAGAACTCGGGACAGGGGAACATCGTTTACGAAGAGACTCAGATGCTGGAGAAGAACATGTCGCCTGATAACCGCCTGTCAGCCTCTTTCTGGGATCGCTGCTATTTTACGATCAATATGGCGAACTCCATCATTGAAGCAATTCCACTAGTAGCTCCTGCCGAGGAAGATGCAAACCGGCTTCGTGGCGAATGCCTCTTTATCCGTGCCATGCTCTATTTTGATATGGTCAGGTACCTGGGAAATTGGGTGCCTGGATCAACAGCAAATGGACTGGCTGTTCCTTTGATTCTGGTACCTACAGGGATTGATGCCAGACCATCCCGAAATACCATTGATGAGGTGTATGCACAAATCCTCAATGATCTGACTGAGGCAGCTCACCTGTTACCAGCTTCCAACAGCAACCGGGCCACGAAATGGTCGGCAAAAGCACTGTTGTCACGTGTCTATTTTTACCTTGATCAATATCAGAATTGCATTGATATTTCAACAGAGGTAATCAACGATGGTGGCTTCAAGCTGGTCGACAGTGTCGTTGATAATTTCGGCAGTACTGTTACTTCTGAGATCATCTTTGCGGTGCTCAGCACACAAACCAGTACTTCAGCAGGGACTCTGAACGGTTATTACCGGCTGGCCAGCAATGGCAAATTCAGCCCCTCCACAGGTGTACTGAAAGTATTTACCTTCACCGGCGGTTTGGAAGACCAGCGGTACAGTAAATTTTTTATAACCAAAGACGGAAGGTTTTTTACCACAATGTTCGACGACAGGTATATGAATATTCCATTGATCAGGTTGGCTGAGATTTACCTCAACCGTGGTGAATGCCGCCTCAACCTGGGTGATACACCCGGTGCACTTGAGGACCTGAATGTAGTAAGGAAACGTGCAGGTGTATCTGATTCGGTAAATATCAATGCCACACTGTACTATTATGAACGAATCAAGGAGCTTTGCTTCCAGGGGGATAATTTCTTTAATCAGAAACGGCTAAAGAGGGAAAATATTTCTGATAAGAAACTTCCATGGGACGACCGCAGGTTGATTTACCTAATCCCGCAGCGGGAGATTGATGTTAATCCGAACCTGGTTCAGAATTAGGGTAGGCTATACCTGATTGAGCCTTCGGCTGATGGAACTACGTTGATTTGAGCCTTCGGCTGATAGAGCCCCGCTTTGCGGCTGATGGAACTACGTTGATGGAGCTGCTTTACAGCTGATAGAACTTCGTTGATAGAGCTGCTTTGCAGCTGATGGAACTTAATGGAAAATGAGATAATCCCAGGGTTCCAGCGAAATTGTATTGTTGCCTTCGAATAACCATTCTTTATCTGTGAAAACCTCTTTGTAAGCTCCTTTATGATCTTCGCCGGTTAAGGTGAATGTTTGAACAATGGGTGAGAAGTTAAATATGGAGAATACCCGGTCGTCGCCCAGGGTTCTGGAGAATGCGCAGACCGCTGTATCTGCTGATGTCTGGATCCTGAGGAACACTCCTCCATCGTTTCCGCTCCATAGTGCAGGGTGGGAGGTTTTTAATTGAACAAGTATGGAGTAGAAATCACCTAACGGGACATCTCCCCACTCGATCAGATCTTTTTCAAAGAAAGAGAGTCGCTTGTCCAGGGCAGCTTCCTGACCGGAATAGATCAACGGAATACCTGGGAATGTAAAGGTGAATGCTGCAAAAGCTTCAGCGCCTTCTCCCAATCGTTCGAAGACAGTTCCATTCCACGAATTCTCATCATGGTTTGTTGTAAAGCGCATGCGGTACGCATCGGGCGGGTACATTTTACTCTCTTTCTTCAGCAAGGTGTCGAAGTTGTCGACTCGTTGTTCTCCTGCAGCTACCTGGTTCATCAGGTGATAGAGATCCCAGGAATAAGTGGCATCAAAAGCAGTGTCATGCATGTCAGGAGTCTCCCATTCGGCTAGCATAAAAACCTCTTTGATCTTTTTCAGCTCCGGAACAGCCTGGTTCCAGAAAGCCACAGGGATCATACCGGCCACGTCGCAACGGTAACCATCAATGTTGCACTCTTTGACCCAGAAACCCAACGCATCTGTCATGTATTTCCATAGTTCAGGTTGTGAATAATCCAGTCCGGCCACATCACTCCAGTCTGCTACAGGGGATATAATGTTCCCCAGAGAGTCATGTTTATACCATTCAGGATGTTCTGTAATTAAGATATTGTCCCATGCCGTATGGTTGGCCACCCAGTCGATGATGAGATACATCCCCAATTCGTGTGCCCTGGTTACCAGGCGTTTAAAATCCTCTAGTGTGCCATAATCGGGGTTGATCCCGTAGTAGTCTCTGATCGAGTAAGGACTGCCCAGCGATCCTTTTCGTTTTTCAAGACCGATCGGTTGGATAGGCATCAGCCAGAGGATCTTGATCCCCATTTTCTGTAGCCGGGGAAGGTGCTGTTCAAATGCGGCAAACGTGCCTTCCGCAGTATACTGCCTGATATTGACTTCATAAATGGTGGCATTCCTACTCCATTCCGGATGCCTGGGAGGGGCTGAATCTCCGGATGTCCATGATTTACATGAATTTAGCGAGAATAAGATGGTTGCAAACAGCACCAGAATTGCAAAAGACGTTAATTTTTTCTCGTAATTCATGTTATTATTGATTTGTTAGTATCTCAAATGAATTTCCGGATAAAGATAGTTGGAGTATATGCCCGTTAATAGTGGATTCGGAGCCGAAATGGGCACTCAATCCGGCAGCATTCATCCAATTGGGTAAATTGATCTCAACAACTTGCATCTCCGGGTCTTTGTTAAAAACAACGATGGCAACCTGTCCCATAAAGACGCGCATATAGGCAAATATCCTGTCAGATACCACCAATGGCATATAATCTCCGTACAAAAGTGGCAGATTATGACTGCGCAGATGGGTTAGTTTCTTTGTGATACCAAGCGTCCATTGCTCATGGCTTGTCAGAGCTTCAAATTGCATCATCCGCCGGTTATCGGGATCATTTGCGCCTGGCAAACCATATTCATCGCCATAATAGATGACGGGTACTCCGGGAATGGTCATGTTAAATGCCATCAGGGAGGCGAGTCGTCGATAGCCTGTCGTATCTTCGACCTTAATCTCACGCAGCCATCCAGCTTCACGATCGTCTTCATTGGGTTTAAGCGCACCTCCTGCGTAAGAGATGAACCTGGCCATATCCTGGTTCCCGGTGATGTTGCCCATCAGATTATGGTATCCGAAAAAAGAGAGTGATTGCAGCAACGCGATGTTCAAATCCCGGAAAGAGCTACCAGGGGTACCAAATGCAAGCTTTGCTTCCCAATAAAGGTTAAAATCAAACTGGGCGTCGAGCATCCCCGGATTGATGTAACTGCCAATAAGTTCCCTGCTGCCAAAAGTCTCTCCAATCTGGTAGATGGACCGTCCCTCCGGCTTCAGCATTGAATCCAGTTTATGGGTGAGTGTACGCCAGAATATCTGAGGTACATGTTTTGCAGCATCGTGACGGAAACCGTCCAGCTGGTACTCCTTTATCCAGTAAGCAGCCGAATCAGACACCAGTTCATATACTTCGGGTTTCGAAAGGTCGAGGGTTGGGAGAAAGATGTCGAACCATGTACTCAACCGGTATTCATCCCACAATCGGATATTTTTTCGCCCATCGGGCAAATCCAGTTGGGTTACCCAGTCGGGATGTTCTTTCAGCAGGGGGTAATCTTTATGAACGTGATGAGCTACAAAATCAAGGATGACGCCGATATCCTTTAAATGCGCCTCATTCACCAGTTGTTTCAGCTCCTGTGCTGTCCCGAAACGGTAATCTACAGTTGTAAGAGTAAGTGGCCAGTAACCATGATAGCCGGAGAATTTCCGGTGAGGTTCGGGGTACTCCCTGAAAGCCGTCAGCGGATTCTGGGTTACCGGTGAAAGCCATAGTGTGTTAATGCCCAGACTGGTGAAATAGTCGTCATCGAGTTTGTCAATAATTCCCTGCAGATCCCCGCCAAGGTAGTTCACCCGTGAGTCAACATCCGGATCATCAACAGGCTGGTCATTGTGCGGGTTCCCATTACAGAACCGGTCCAGCATCATGAAGTAGAGGATCATGGTCTCTTTGTCGGAGCGTGTCAGTTCACCCGGATCGGTGATCACCTGCCTCTTTTTCAACGGAATCAGGAGGTCATTCCCCGTACCCGTTTTGTTACTCCCCCATACCCGGATGAAGCTTTGATGTTTACCAGATGCAGCGTACGGTAGTTTAATGATCAGGGTGTTGCCGTCTCTGTACAGAAGTGATTCAGGTACCTGATAGTTTTCCCAGAATACAATTACCTCATCCACACCTTCCACTCCACCAATCGTGATGGCATTCTTTTTGGCATCGAGGGTATACAAAAATGGTCTCTCTGCCGACATCAGGTTACCTGCGCGGAGAAGCGAGTTATATCCACCGATGCCGTTACTGATTGTATCCGGATTTCCAGGGTCTGAGATCCATTCGTCATCAACCACAAACTTATACTGGTAGTTGCCTGGTGGAAGCAGGATTTTGGTCTCCCAAATCGTTCCGTTGAACTGCATTGGGTTTTTATCGGGGTTCCAGTCATTGATCTGGCCTGCTATCCTGACCTTATTGTACCTTTTTCCGTGGGGGTTGAACGTAATGAGAACAGGAATATCAGGTGAACGCTTAACAAGTAACGCATAAGGTATGCCCTCACCCCAGCAAGTCAGGACCGACAGCTGAGGAATCTTACCAATCGCCGGTTTCAGGATCAGCCGGGAGGAGTCGGCAGAGAAATTTGCTTTCAGGGATGGATCTGTAACGACTGAATCGATCAGCTGAGGCTGACTGAAGTAGTCAGCAAGAACAATGATTGTTGAATCCTCCTGAAGTACAACAGGGGGTGCGATTTTAGTCATCAGGGGATGTTCCGGAACATGGATATCCTGCCTGGGAGTACAGGCTGTAAAAGAGGAGATACCGACAAGGACAACAATGAAAAGTAAGACATTTTTCATGATCAGTGATTCGTTATCTTATGATTGTTAAGGTCTTTGATTGTGAGGCTCCCTTTACAAACAATGTATAGTGATAGGAACCTGAAGGATAATTTTTAGGATGGAAAACAACCTCGTTCGTTGGTTGATTAAATAGTCCAGAAGCAAGTGTCTCAAGATGTTGTCCGCTCATTGTTTGCAATACCAGTGTTGCTTCAGTCCCCGGTGTGAGGGAGAATGGTATGGTGGTTTGATCCCGGAAAGGATTGGGATAATTTTGGTTGAGCTCAAAGTCGAGCTGACCACGATCCTCTTTTATCCCTGTATTGAATGGAAAGAACTGGATCAGTGGAAGGCGCAAATGATCTCTCCAGTTGCAATAGCTATGACCTTCATTGAAAATAAAATGCTGGAAATCATACTCTTTGGCTTCAAGGATGGTTACAAGGTTCGCCACCAATGGGATCAGCGCGGGAATATCATACTTCCCTATATCCAGATATAGCTCAAGATCAAGTTTGTCACTTCCCTGGAAGGTGTTGGATATCTCAGTTTGAACATTACTGGATTGGGTTGCAATCCGTCCAAATGATTCCGGATTTTTCATGCCGATATAGAGGGAGATATTCCCGCCATTGGAAGCGCCAATCATGGCTCTTTTTTGGGGGTCGGTTTCAATGCGGTACTTTGTATCATAAACCGGCATCAGCTCTTCGATGATAAATTTCCTAAAGGGTTCTTTCTGTGATCCGGCATACTCCTGGGTTCGGTTGACAGGTGGGACAAAAATTGCGATCACCGGAACCATCATCTGGTGTGAAATCAGGTAATCGAGGATATTTGGTGCCTCACCCAACGTGATAAATTCAAGTCCGTCGTGAAAGAGGATAACCGGGTAGGCCTTCGTGGCAGTGTCATATCCGGCTGGCAGGTAGATCTTTACTGTCCGGCTGTTTCCCAGGTTCGTGCTGTGGAAAAGGGTATCATGGAGAGTGCCGTGAGGGATGGCAGGGTAGTAGGCGATTTCGGGAGGAATTGTGCAAGCAGGCATCCTGAGCTCCGAATTGGGGCCATAACCACCTGTACAGGTCCAGGGATTGAGTGGGTCGAGGAGCCACGTAGCGCCGTTTTTCACGAATTTATAATCAAGGCGTGCATCAGGTTCATAAACCGCCTGGTAGTACCAGAAATCTGTTCCTGCAACCTGCAACATGTCAAGATCAGGGACCCAGACAGTGGCATCACCGGCAACCGCTATGGCCTGACCATTTCCCTGGTATACAAATGAAACCAGTGTGTCCGTTTCGATGTAGGGGAATGCGTGGCCCGCGTTCATGAAACTGTCGACTTTGGCCTGCCTCTGATTCTCGGGCAAAGCATTGAGGTAATCGATGAACTGCTGAAAGTTCTGGGCCTGCAAACCTGTGATCTGGAACCCCATTATAGAGATTAAACAGATGGTTTGCACCAGAATAACTCTGCCTTTATAATAAACTCTATCTATCATAATCTACTTTAGCTTTTTCAATGTTATGTTATGAAGTAACGACTTTATCTTGTGTTATTCCTCATTTCACCCACATTTTATTTTTTGTCTATGACTACACCCTCTTTCTCTCCCTGACGGTCATCCAGAGAAGGGCAGATATTGCAAGTGATACTCCGCTGATAATGAAGATGATGTTTTTATTGTCTGATCGCATGACAATGCTTCCGATTACAAAGCTGGCGACAAGTTGTGGCAGCACGACCGAGAGGTTGAAGATCCCCATGAAGAATCCCATTCTGGCTTTGTTTACCATTTCCGACATGATGGCAAAAGGCAAACTAACCACTGCCGCCCATCCAAAGGTGAGTACCCCCATCAGGATGTATAGCAAGATGGCGTCATGAGCCCAGAGGACGATACCAAAATAGCCCAGGGACATGGAGGCAACACAGATTACCTGCGTAGGAACCCTGCCGATTATTTTGCTCAGAGGTTCCAGCAGAAAAGCGGGCCAGATAAATCCAACCGCATTCAGGATAAAAAAGGACCATCCGATGATCTGGCCTGTCTGAATTGCAGTTTCAGGATGGATCTTTTGTTCAATGAAAGCTATAATGTAGATAAACATGGTCTGAATCCCCAGCCAGGAGAAGCTATGAGCGAAATAAAGCTTGAAGAGTTCCCCCCATTGGGTTCGGGTAGCAACTGGTTTATCTGTTTTGGTATCTGAATCTGGTTTGGCTTCGGTTAGAGCACGGGGTTCCCTGATGAAGAACAGGGGGCCAATGGAAAAGAGAAAGACAACAGCAACTCCCGCATAGATCAGGGTATAGTTGCCCAGAATGGCACCGGTAAGGTATGCCAGGCTGCCAAAGAGGTTGGAAGTGGATTGCATCCAGGTGAATCCTTTGGTTCGGGGCTGCCCGTCAGGGGTTACGTCGGCAATGATCGACCGGGTGGGATTGAAACTGATATTGATGGAGAGATCGAGGGTTAGCGCCACAGTGATAGCAACCGCCATCAGGCTTCCGATCCCGAAAAAATCGTTGATCTTATCCAGATTAGGGAGGGCAAAAATCATCAGGGCTGCAAGAATTCCGCCGATGATGATGAACGGTCGCCGCCGCCCGCCCCAGAACCAGATCTTGTCGCTGATCAACCCGATGATGGGTTGCCCGATGATCCCGGCAATGGGTCCTGCCGCCCAAACGATCCCGATCTCATGGATATCCAGTCCGTACTTTGTATAAAGAATCCAGCTTAATACAGCTATCTGGATCGACAGGGCAAATCCCATGGCGGTGGACGGAAGGCCGAGGATCACGTAAAATATGTTGCTGAGTTTTTTCTGGATCGCTAACATGATTTCAAATTACGATTTAGCCCCTAAATCCCCTGAAGGGGACTTAATCCTCCCCTTTTAGGGGAGGTTAGGAGGGGTCATTTTATTGATTTGTGATTTATTTCAATAATCTTCACTGATTTCGGAGCAAGAGTAATGGTGTTCAGTTGGTTTATTTGTAGGCCGGTAATGATCTCAGTTCCTATGGAATGGCTACCCAGAAAGTCTGAGAATCGACTTGTATCGAGGGCTTTTATTTCGTCATTCTTATTTATAACAACCATCACCGTATCTGTTTCATTATGCCTAAAATAGACGTAAACGCCATCCTGCGGAATGTAATGACGAAGTTGTCCGGAATGAATTACCGGATTATCTTTTCGCCATTGCAGAATGGTTTGCAGGTAGGTATACATATCCTGCTGCTCCGGTGTTCTGCCTTTATCGGTAAATGCATCCTGAAGGTCGCCGGGCCAGCCTCCGGGGACATCCTGCCTGAGGGCGCCATGCCCCTCATCTTCTCCGGTGGTCATCAGCATCTCGGTGCCGTAAAAAATCTGGGGAATACCCCTTGTGGTCAGAATAAAGGCCATGGCCATCTTCAGATTGCGAACATCATTCTGCTGCGTTTTCAGATACCTGTTCACATCGTGATTATCAGCGAACGTGACAATATTCATTGGATTTGGGTAAGATCCATCCTGCGACAACACCTCGTACAGGTGAAGGATCCCTGTATTCCAGCCTTCGGGTTGGGTGAAGGCATCACGGAGTGCGTCGTACATGGGAAAATCAAATACGCTGGGGAGGTATGAATTGTATCCGTCTTTATTGGGGGCATCCTGTTGCCAGTAAGCTACGGTGGAGGGATAGGCCATCCAGCATTCGCCAACGATGTTAAAATGGGGATATTCATCCTTCATTCGTTTCCCCCATTCCGCCATCATATCCTTGAAGGGATAAGGATGGGTGTCCTGCCTGATGCCGTCAAGATGAGCGAATTCAGTCCACCAGATACTGTTTTGGATCAGATAGTTTTTCAGATAGGAGTTGTGCTGGTTCAGGTCGGGCATCGTCTGATCAAACCATCCCTTTACAAACTTAATGCTGTCGAACCCTGAAGCATAGGGATCGGATACCGTCCCGGCCCGATAGGATGTACGCGTGAACTCTGGCCATTCATTGATCCAGTCGGATGAGGGGAGGTCATTCATCCACCAGTGGAAGCTGCCGCAATGGTTGAAGATCATATCCATGATCAGCTTCATTCCACGGTTATGAATCGAATCTGCAAGGGCAACATAATCTTCATTGGTGCCAAACCGGAGATCGATTTTGTAATAATCAGTGGTGGAATAGCCGTGGTAAGAGTATTTTTCCATGTTATTCTCCAGTAACGGATTGATCCACAATGCAGTTACTCCAAGATCTTCCAGGTAACCCAGGTGATCTGTGATGCCTTTTATATCACCACCATGTCGTCCGTTGGGATTGACCCGGTTAACGGGCTCTTTCATGCCCGGCAAGTTGTCATTCGTTGTATCGCCATTGGCAAACCGGTCGGGCATCAGGAGGTAGATCACATCGGAAGCATCGAACCCCCGGTGATCTTTTCTGCTGAGGTCCCGCTGCCTCAATTCATAGATATACTCTTTAACTACTGCTTTCTCCTTCATGAACCGTATCGGAAATTTTCCAGATTTGGCTTCAGGGGTAATCAGAAGGTTGATGAAGAGGTAATTCGGATTCTCCACCGATTCGATACTGATCACTTCGACTCCCGGATAGGAGATAGCGACAGTAGTTGCAGAGATGTTAGTTGCATGGACCAGAAGCTGAAGTTCCGGATGTTGAAATCCAGTCCACCAGAATGGAGGCTCTATACGTAATTCCTGGTTTTTCTGAGCGACAAGCGTCAGGCTCAGAAATCCTGCGATGATTATTATTACACTCCTTACCATGTTTTCTGATATTTCAATTCAAAAACCATTTCCCCTCAGTATATCTTCCATACAGCATAGTTAATTTTGAAATCTTAGCTGCCAGCTCATCTGTAAAGTCTTCCGTTTGGGCCCTCCATCGCCAGTTGTTGTTCGTCGTTCCCGGCACATTCATCCGCCCCGATGAATCCAGCCCCAGCAGATCCTGCAGGGGAATAATAGCTGTATTCGCAACAGAAGACAATGCGAGTCTGATCATATCCCAGTGGATATCTTCTCCTGTTGTATTGAGATAATTTAGTGCACAGGCCCGGTCAGAATCACTTGCAGCGGCAAACCATCCCTTTACGGTGTCATTATCATGGGTCCCGGTATATACGATACAATTTTTCGGATAGTTATATGGCAGGTAATCATTTGTTTCGGCCGAGTCAAAAGCAAATTCCAGGACTTTCATTCCAGGAAAACCAAATTCATCGCGAAGTTCTTCAACATCAGGGGTGATCACACCAAGATCTTCTGCTATAACCGGAAGATTGCCAAGTCGTTCAACCATCGCTGTGAAGAACTCCTTCCCCGGCCCATCAACCCATTTGCCGTTGATTGCGGTGGTCTCACCATATGGCACAGCCCAGTATGCAGCAAATCCGCGAAAATGATCAATCCGGATGATGTCAAACATTTTCAGGTTACTCTGTATCCGGTCAGCCCACCAATGGAAGACCTCTTCTGTTCTGTCTTCCCAACGGAAAAGAGGATTTCCCCAAAGTTGACCCGTTTCACTGAAATAGTCGGGAGGAACACCACCGACGCGGATGGGGTTGAGATCTTCATCATATTCGAAGATTCCGGGATTGGTCCATGCATCGGCGCTGTCGGGGGATATGTAGAGTGGAATATCTCCGATGATCAGGACCGATTTCTGATGGGCATACTCTTTAATTGATGTCCACTGCCTGAAAAAGACATACTGGGTGAATTTATTGTATTCGAGCTCATCCCGAACCAACTCCTCATAGTGTTTCAAGGCGTCGGGTTGCCGTTGTTTGATAGCCTCCTCCCAGTCATACCACGGCTTTAAGTCAAAGTGGTTTTTAATGGCTACAAACAGAACATAGTCCTTTAGCCAGGAATAGTTCTCTTTCAGGAAGTTACGGTATTTCAGTTTTGCAGTTGGATCATTCCTTTCACAGAAGTTTTTAAATGCTTTATAGAGGATTGGTTTTCTTGCTTTCTGAACCTTGTCGAAGTCGATGGGGCCATCATCAAAAACGGGAAATTCATTCAGATCTTCCAGGCTAAGTAATCGTTCCTTGACCAGAATCTCCAGATCAATCAGATTCGGGTTACCCGCATGGGCTGAATAACACTGGTATGGTGAATCGGCATATCCGGTAGGACCCAGCGGAAGGATCTGCCAGTATTTCTGTTTCGATTTTACCAGGAAGTCAATAAAGTCAGTAGCAGCTTTTCCCAGTGTTCCGATCCCGTATTTTCCTGGAAGTGAAGTGGGGTGCAGCAGGATTCCACTAGCGCGTTCTTCTATCATAGTGTGTATTTAGATTATAATTTGAGTCGGTAAAGAATTGTTGCTCAGGGCTCAGGGCTCAGGGCTCAGGGATCAGGATTAAATAAAACTAATCTGTGCTCTGTGCTCTGCGCTCTGTGCTATTTCCTTCGTCCTTCGTCCTTCGTCCTTCGTCCCTGACCCTTAGCATAAACCCAGCGGCGATCAGCAGGCAGACTCCTCCGGCAATCACCGCGGCCATGCGGTTATTGTCAAGGATGTTAAGCATCACCCATCCGAATACCAGTGAGGCAAATATCTCCGGAAGAACAATAAAAAAGTTAAAGATCCCCATGTAGACACCTGTCTTTTCAGGAGGTAAATATCCGGAAAGGATTGCGTATGGCATAGATAGGATACTTGCCCAGGCAATGCCAACTCCAGTCATGGAGAGCATGAGAAGCCAGGGATTGTGGATGACGGCAACCGATATAAGTCCTGCAGCGCCACAGGCCAGACTGATGATATGAGTCCAGGTCATCCCGATTCGCGTTGCGATAAGGGGCAGGAGGAAGGCAAATCCAAAACAAACGAGTGAATACATGGCAAAACAGAGACCAGCCCACTCGATCCCTTGCTGGTAAATCTCTGAAGTCTCCGAGGGAGCGCCAAACACACTACGGGCAACGGCTACAGGAAAATAGAGCCACATGCAAAAGAGGCCAAGCCAGGAAAATATCTGAACCCAGGCCAGTCTTTTCATTGTTGCAGGCATGTGAAGAATATCCTGAAATATCCCGGTAAAAAACTGGCCGATGCTGCGTTTTTCCGTTTTTTTTGCTCTGAACGCTGCCATATCTTCAGGAGGGTACTCTTTGGTACGGATGATAGTCCAGAGAACTGCTCCGAAAAAAGCAGCAGCTCCAACGTAAAAAGAGAGTTTTACGGATAGGGGTATGGCTGAGTCTTCACTACTCCCGCCTTGCACGTCGAACAGGTTCGTAAGTATCCAGGGAAGTGCAGATGCAATAATAGCTCCCAGACCGATAAAGATACTCTGCATTGCAAATCCCCTTGCCCGCTGTTTTTCAGGCAACATATCGGCTACAAAAGCGCGAAATGGTTCCATCGAAATGTTGATTGAGGCATCCAGGACCCAGAGCAATCCGGCAGCCATCCATAACGCCGATGAGTTGGGCATGAAAATGAGGGCTATAGACGAGAGAAGAGCCCCGACAAGAAAATAGGGGCGCCGGCGACCCATACGGTTCCAGGTACGGTCGCTCATGGTCCCGATGATGGGCTGCACGATCAATCCGGTTAAGGGTGCAGCCAGCCAGAGCAATGGAATTTGATCAGGTTCAGCTCCCAGGTATTCGTAAATGGCACTCATATTTGCCATCTGAAGCCCCCAACCGAACTGGATTCCAAGGAAACCGAAACTCATGTTCCAGATTTGCCAGAAGGAGAGTTGGGGTTTTTGAGCCATTAGCGATTAGGGATAAGGGATTAGGGTTTCCACGGTTATTGTTTAACAAACCGTTTGTTTACCGGTAGAAAGCCTTTACTATATACTCTGAAGAGATATAATCCCGGTGCAAGTCGGGCAATGTCGGCCTGGAATTTATAATCACCAATAATACCCGAACGATATACCGAAATACCATTCATGTTATAAATTTCAAATCGATCAATCTGATAAAGAGATTCACATAGTATAAAATGGTCGGCCGGATTCGGGTAAAGACGTAATGTATTTCGTGAGAATTCCCGGATGCCGACGGCTCCGATCCGGCCGGTGGTATAAACCTGAACGGGCAGCCCCAGGGTGTCATCTCCAAAAGCGGCTACCGGAGTTACCTCAAATACAAGGAATTTTCCCAGGTCAGCGATGCTGTCAGTCGTATAGTTGATCGTCCAGGCGCTGTCGATTGCTTCAAGAGCAGCTCCGACAGAATCGGCCCTGTACCATTTGTAGAGTGAGTTGCCTTCAGGAATTGCGCTCAGATCATGATAGAGGTATGAACCGGTCAGGATCTGTTTTACTTCAAGCAAGCCCTGTATATAGAGATCAGTCACCCATGGAGGGGAGGGGACGATGGGGCCTTCGTTGTTGTACCAGCAGGTGTATGTGTTTGGGTTCCCGTTGGTATCAATGGGAAGGAGGACATATGACCGGGGATCAAGGCTGTCCAGCTCTGCAGTGGCCCAGGATCCGTTGATCCGGAATTTAAACTCTAACGGTGGCCCGCCGATCAGTGAATCGTCGAACATCATAGACATGGTGTAAAGACCGGTATTATATGGATTGTACAACAGATCCCATGCACCCCAGTCGTTGAAATTTGCTGCCACATCAAGAAAGTCGGTATCCGGATCGAAGTTTCCCAACTGTTGCTGAATGTTCATGTTGCAATGGAGAGTGAGCAATATTTTGGTGCTGTCCTGGTTGTTCCAGTATTCTACGACAGTGATAGTAGTATCCGGAGGCAGAAACATCCGGCTGAGTCCATCGAAATCCTCATACGTTGTAACGCTGTCGCGAATGATCCTGAAAATATATTCATACAGAAGGGAGGGATCAAGATGAAATGTGACATCGTAGTTGTAGGAGGAGCCGTCACGCTGAAGTTGAACCGGTTCCCATGCGGTCATATCGCCCAGAATCTGCAGCGTGTCAAGTCCGAAGGAAAACACAGAATCGGGAAGGCCGGTCATGGCAACCCGGATGGTCGTTGTGTTGAGGTAGTCATCGTTCCACCAGGCAGTTACTTCTGTAACTCCCGGTACTGCGGTAATTTCACGGTCGATTGTCTCAGTCAGGGTATCGTTGATACGAAATTGAAAATGGTAGGTCATCCCCGAATCAAGCCCTTGCTGCACCACTCCGCTGTATACACGGTCAGGACCTTCAAAAAGCAGCACATCGGGGATGTTCTCTTCAAAATCGACATAAACGGAATCGTTATTGGGATTAAAAACGCTGTCCTGAATCGCTTTGGTCATATTCAGATTGAAACGGAAGGTATATGACGTGTCGACGATTTCGCCGGAGGATTTCAGAATACTCAGTGGAGCGAGCAGAAGCAGGAGTAGTACGAGCCTGATCACAGATTTGTTCATGTCGATAGATTTATAGTTGTTGCAAAAGTAATCGTTTTATCTCAGATTCCTGCAGAAATGGGGGTTAAACCCGCCGGAAGACCTGGGCAGTGCGGTTGGTGTTGTACAGGGTGAGCCAGTGAGCCTTTTTCTTGGGATCGTAGGTGGTGATATGTACCTGCGATTCGTCAACTCGCCCCTGTCCGCCGAAAGCAAGACTGTCTGTATTTAACACATTGACATAATCGCCCGGTTCCGGCAATTGGAAGGAGTAGCCGGGGATCGACCTGTCGGGGTGAAAGTTAAAGACAAAGATCAGATCCTGTTTACGGAAAACAATGGTTTTATTCTCTTCATCCATATTTAGCTGGATGCCGTAATCCTGGGAAAGGATATGATATTTTTTTACCATTCTGATCATTGCCCTGTCAAATTCAGCCAGGTAACGGTATTTCAGGTCAGGATTCTCGCTGAGTGACCATTGCCTCCGTGCATATTGAAAACTCCAGTTGTTCCCCTCTCTGGGAAAGTCGATCCAGTCGGGATGTCCGAACTCGTTTCCGATAAAATTCAGATATGCTTGTCCGCCCAGCGAGATGGTGATCAGTCGGATCATTTTATGGAGCGCCAGTCCGCGGTCGATGACTATGCTCTGGTCGTGTTTCGACATCCGGAAATAAATTTCCGACTGCATCAGCCGGAATGCGAGCGTTTGGTCACCAACCAGCGCCTGGTCATGGGATTCGCAATAGGCGATGGTTTTGACATCCGGGAGGTGATCGTTGAGCGTTTGCCAGAGCTCATTAATATTCCACTCTTCATCCCGCTTCTCTTTCAGGATCCTGATCCAGTAATCGGGTATCGCCATTCCAAGGCGGTAGTCAAAACCGATTCCCCCTTCCTTCACATGCCTGCACATTCCCGGCATCCCGCTAACATCTTCCGCAATGGTAACCGCTTTCGGATTGATCTTATGTACCAGGGTATTTAACAGTTGGAGGTAGGTGATGGCATCCCACTCTACTCCTGTCTTGAAAAACCCATCCAGGTCCCATCCTTCCCGGAAGCCGTGGTCGAAATAGATCATGCTGGTCACACCGTCTAACCGGAAGCCGTCAAAATGGAACTCTTTCATCCAGAATTTGACGTTCGAAAGCAGAAACCTCAGCACCTCCCGTTTCCCGTAATCAAAGATTTTGGAATCCCAATGTGGATGGTCTCCGCGTTCTCCTGCATGAAAATACTGATGTCCTGATCCGTCAAATCCGTTCAATCCTTCCAACGTATTTTTCGCGGCATGGGAGTGCACCAGATCCATGATCACTGCGATTCCCTGCTCATGAGCCTTTTTAATCAGGTATTTCAAATCTTCCGGCGTTCCAAAACGGCTGGAGACCGCAAAAAAGTTGGTGACATGGTATCCGAACGATCCATAGTAGGGGTGTTCGGCAATTGCCATCAGTTGAATGGTGTTGTAGCCGGCATTTTTTATGTAGGGAATCAGGTAATCGGCAAATTCGACGAAGGAGCCTACGCCTTCCCTCTCTTGCGACATGCCAGTATGGGCCTCATAGATAAGTAGTTCGCGGAGGTTACCGATCGAGAAAGAATCTCTTTCCCATTTAAATGTTTTCGGTGGAAGCCACACCTGGCCGGCATAATCCAATGTGTCAGGATCCTGTACGACCCGACGGATATATGCCGGAATCCGTTCCTGCCATCCTGAATCAGAATGAACCAGCACCTTGATTTTACTCTCATGGATAAACCGGTCTCTGTATTCATTTTCTGGAAGAAAGATCTCCCAGATGCCATATTCCTTCCGGTTCAACCGGTGAGAATAGCGTTGCCAGTTGTTGAAATCGCCAAAAAGGTACAGATCTTCGGCATGAGGAGCCCACTCCCTGTAATACCATCCTTTCTCCCTGGGGCTGTAATTGATTCCGAAATAAGTGTATCCGTTTGCAAAATGGGTGAGGGATCCGTTATCCGCTTCAATGGAATGCAAACTCTCACGGTATCGTCGGTGTCTGTCATTGACCTCGGCTTCAGCCTGTTGGAGCCATGGATCCTCTTTGACGATCCGGAGTTTGTGTTTCTGCATGAGCAAAAATATCGGAACTAAACGAAAATGATCACAGCTGCAATGACAGCCAGAACGATAGGTACGATCACATATACCTTTTTTGCATCATGCCGGATTTGCGTATCGCAATCAGAGGCCATCTTCTTTGATGCTTCGTCGCCGGGTTTGTAGTGCAATGCAGCCTTGAACTCTCCTCTGGCGGATCGGAATAATTCGATCTTGCAGAAATCATTCCCTCGCTGGAAATGTTCGCGGAACATGATCTCGTCATGCGAGAGACCCTGGTCGTAAAGTGATGTTGATGCCATATATTTTTGGTTTCTGGTTTCTAGTTTTAATTATTACCTCTTTATGGGGTCTGGGGGTCAGTCAAACTTATACGATATTCCAACGCCGATGATCTCTTTAAACTGTGTAGCCTGGATGACGTCATCGTCGTAGATTAGGTTGGCATTGATGCTTGCTGCCAGCCATTTGTTCACCTTCATGGTAAGCAATACATTCCAGTTTACATCAATGTTTCCAAAATTATTCAGGTAATCTGTAAAAAGTTCGAGAGAGGAGGTAAGGTTGATGTTCTTGGCCAGGTCCTTGTTGAGGTCGGCGCGGAAATAGGTTCCGAACTCGCCACGGATCTGTTTCCCTGCGGTCACACCAAAGGCACCTGCATTGGAGAGTGTTGTATCGAGCACGAAAGTAAACCTTCCTGAGACGGGAGAGAGATAGGCTCTGAACCATGTTGTCGGCACATAGGTAATACCGATACCGGCAACCAGGTACCCGGGTGCCATCATGGTGGAGATCTCCGTACTGTCGTCGGGGTATTTATAGCCGTTGGAGAACTGTGTCCGGAAATTTACAAGTCCCGAGAAATACCACTTTTTATTTTCGGAAATAGCATATCCGTAAGTACTGGTGATCTCTATCTTGTCATCGGTTTTGTTGTACTGCTGGTCACTGCTCCCTATACCGATCATCTGGAAGCCATATGCCAGGTCAATGATGTTTGCCCAGGCATGTTTCCCTTTTGAATAGTTGATGTTCAGGTTGACCATGCCAATAAGCCCCAGGGAATTTGCTCCTCCTGCCGCCCAGTTAGAATAACCGGCCTGCGCCACATTCAAGGTCCCCATTCCGCTGATGTTCCAATATTTGACTGAATCAGTTGAAGCGCCTGTTTTGGCTTTCTCAACCGCCTTCGTCACGTCACTGATATCCTGCCCCAAAACAAAGCTTGCAAACAGGAGAGTGATAAAAAGTATCAGATATTTTTTCATATTCCAGGTTTTGTAAATTGTTGATTGTTACTCGCCCCTAAATCCCCTGAAGGGGACTCTCTCCCCCTGTAATGGGCAGTGGGGTGTTTTTCTTGTCATGAGGCCAGTTGGCAGTTGGCAGTTGGCAGTTGGCAGTTGGCAGTTGGCAGTTGGCAG
>JACZJJ010000044.1 GCA_014860625.1 Bacteroidales bacterium
GTTCAAGCCAGAAAAGTTTCTTCACAGGATAACTTGTCAGCCGTTTCCCTTTAGCCTTGAAGCCTTTCACTCCAATGAACTCATCAACGTTGATCTCCTCCTCATCTACTCCCTTTGTCTTCTGCTTCATGTCGAAAAGAATCTGCACGCGTGGCAAAAGATCAACAGAAAGTGAAACGAACTGGTCTGAGGGTTCGATAAAAGCCAGTTTCTTTTCCGTAGGTTCCGGGATGAACCGTTTGATGAAATACAATTTTGAATGTGTATCCTGGTAGATGACTGAATACACCCGTTTCGGATCATATTTTTCGATCCGGAACATATCTTCATCGAAATGGGTAGAGAGGTCGAATGAGGTAAATCGGTAGTGTCCCGACCGGGTGAAGGTGATGATCCTGTCTGCTCCCGAGAATGCTCCAAGCAATGCTCCCCGATCTTCGGTATTCAACCGCATCACGGTATCGTCGTACCAGATGTTGAGTGAGCCGAGTGTTGATACTCCTTCCTGACGGATCTCGATCTTTTTAATCGCATATTTCGTCAGGGTGTTCCCAATGGAATTTCTTCCCTTGATGGCCAGATCGGCAAAGTTGAAATCGAAGGTATTCTTTTTGATCCTGGGCTTGGGTTTCAGGTCCACCTTCACCACTTCGGCTTCTCCGTTCGGGTTAGCAGAGAAATAGAGCACTTTCGACCCAGGTGTCCCTTTCGTTACAGAGTATTCTTTGTCGCGGGTGATGCCTGGCACGGCAAACCGTTTGACCATGATCTTCCCATTTTTCCCATCCCTGTAGATCATATTATAGATGGTACGGTTATCATTCTTCATGAAAACCTGAATGTGGATCACATCATGGCCTATGAAAACCTTGTCGGCTACCTTGGTGACCATAAACGTCCCATCGCCGCGCAACACAATGATATCATCTATATCCGAACAATCGCATACAAATTCATCCCTTCTCAGTGCAGTGCCGGCGAAGCCCTGTTCGCGATTGATATACAACTTCTCATTGGCTGCTGCAACCTTCACGGCTTCAATCGACTCAAAGTTGCGCAGCTCGGTACGCCGGTCGCGGTCTTTACCGTATTTCTTCCGCATATGACGGAAGTGTTCAATGGCATAGTCGGTCAGGTGAGCCAGGTGGTTGTTCACCTCTTCCATCTCATTCCGGATGCCGTTGATGGTTTCGTCAGCTTTGTTGGCATTAAATTTCGAGATCCGTTCAATCGGTATTTTTCGGAGACGCCGGATGTCATCCTCGTTCAGCGAACGAATGAACTGCTCTTTGAAGGGTTTCATCCCATTTCGGATGGCTTTGTCTATCTCTTCGTCAGTCTTGCATTTTTTGATCCCTTCGTAGACTTCATTTTCAATGAAAATTTTCTCGATAGAGGCGTAGTGCAACTGTTCTTTCAACTCATCGAGGCGGATCTCCAATTCCCTTTTCAACAGGTATACCGTATGGCCGGTCGATATTCGAAGAATCTCAGAAACACCCACAAACCGGGGCTTCCCATTTTCGATGACGCAACAGTTCGCCGATATTGGAATCTCACATTGTGTAAAGGCATAGAGCGCATCCATAGTGGTATCGGGCGAGACACCAGGAGCCAGGTGAATCAGGACCTCGACATTTTTCGCGGTATTGTCATCGATCTTCCTGACCTTAATCTTCCCCTTTTCATTGGCAGAGAGGATCGAATCGATCACCGATTCGGTGGTGGTTCCATAAGGTATTTCGCTGATGACCAGTGTTTTTTTATCCACCTGGCTGACTCGTGCCCGCAAGCGGATTTTTCCACCTCTCAGCCCTTCATTGTATTTTGAGACATCGGCCAGTCCGCCGGTTGGAAAATCGGGAAAAAGTTCAAACTCCTTTCCTTGCAATACCTTGATAGAAGCGTCGATTAGCTCATTGAAGTTATGGGGCAGGATTTTGGAAGCGAGTCCAACTGCAATTCCCTCTACTCCCATGGCAAGCAGCAGTGGGAATTTCACAGGGAGTGTAATGGGTTCTTTGTTTCTGCCGTCGTAGGAGGCTTTCCAGTTGGTGGTTTTCGGGTTGAATACCACATCGAGGGAGAATTTTGACGGCCTGGCTTCGATATACCGTGGTGCAGCTGCGCTGTCGCCTGTATGAATATTACCCCAGTTACCCTGTGTGTCGATCAGGAGGTCTTTCTGTCCCAGCTGAACCAGAGCATCGCCTATGGAGGCATCCCCATGCGGGTGATATTTCATGGTATGCCCGATGATATTTGCCACCTTGTTGTACCGGCCGTCATCCAGCTCTTTCATGGCATGGAGCAGCCGTCTCTGCACAGGCTTCAGTCCGTCAAGAATTTCAGGGACAGCCCGCTCGAGAATCACGTAGGAGGCGTAATCCAGGAACCAATTCTGGTACATGTCATCCAGGTGGATAACATCCTCCAATTTACCCGACTCCAGTTCGGGGTGTTCGCCGTTCAGAATTTGTTCGTCAGACAATGGGATTGCATTTCATGGATCGCACCACAAAATTAGCATTTCCGGAGAAAGCTGGCAGGGTTGTTAATAAATAGTTGTCGCATTAATCACTCTCCAGACATCTGTTATCTGTTAAGGAAAATTCCTTATTTTTGCACCCACAATCCTGGTCCAGTAGCTCAGGGGATAGAGCAACAGCCTTCTAAGCTGTGGGTCGAAGGTTCGAATCCTTCCTGGATCACAGCTTCAATTCTGTTCGAACAGTTTCCATTGTTCAAAATAAATTTTTAACAGGTCAATCCTGGGGGTGAATCTATGAGACGGTTAAACAACATTCAAAAGATCATCCTGTGGATCGGCATCCTGTTCATTATTGCCATGACCTTCTATCCTCCCTGGACTGCGGTCACGAATCCTCCCGAATATGATGTCACTCATGCGATCGGTTACGGGTCATTCATCAGTCCGCCAGAAAGTCATTTCGGATATGAATCCTATATTATCATCAACTATGGGAGGCTTTTCCTTCAATGGGTTGGAATGTCAAGTCTTGCCGGCATTTTCATGTGGCTCTTCAGAACAAAATAATTTCATTCTTCTGGTAAAAAAAGTCATACAATAAAGGGATCATTCTTTATATTTGTATCGAACCAAGACCTAAAACGATGAGTGTAATTAAAGAATTTAAAACCTTTGCCATGCACGGAAACGTGGTTGACATGGCTGTTGGTATCATCATTGGCGTTGCCTTTGGGAAAATCATTGCCTCCCTTGTCGCTGATGTGATTATGCCTCCAATCGGCCTTCTTGTAGGAGGAATCGATTTTACATCAATCATCATCACCCTAAAAGATCCTATTCTGGATCCTGCATCCGGGGAGGTTGTTGCAGAGGCTGTTGTGATGAAAATAGGAACATTCATTCAAACGTTAGTCGATTTCATCATCATCGCCTTTGCTATCTTCATGATGATCAAAGGAATAAATAAACTCGACAAGAAAAAAGAGGAACCGGAAGCACCTGCAGCGCCTCCAGCTCCTACCAAAGAAGAGGAGTTGCTGACAGAGATCAGGGACCTGCTTAAGAAGTAAGAAGGAAGAAGGAAGA
>JACZJJ010000006.1 GCA_014860625.1 Bacteroidales bacterium
CTGTCCAACCTGTCCAACCTGTCCAACCTGTCCAACCTGTCTAACCTGTCCAACCTGTCCAACCTGTCCAACCTGTCTAACCTGTCCAACCTGTCCAACCATTTTATTTTGATATTACCAGGAAGGGTTGTATCTTTGCACCCCAATTTCATAAACCTAGTTAACAATTCATTAAAGTAACATGCCAGCAAAGATTAGATTACAGAGAAGAGGTAAGAAGGGACAACCTTTTTATCACATTGTGATTGCGGATGGTCGTGCACCACGTGACGGGAAATTCATTGAAAAAATTGGCTTTTACAATCCACTGACCAAACCGGCAGAGATTGAAATCAATTTTGAAAGTGCCCTTAACTGGTTACGCAAAGGCGCACAACCTACCGATACAGTCAAAGCCCTCCTCGCCTACAAAGGCGTTATGTACAAAAACCATCTTCTGAAAGGAGTTCAAAAAGGAGCATTTACCGCCGAAGAGGCTGAAGAGAGATTCCAGAATTGGCTCTCCGAAAAGGAAACCCGGATCAGAAACAAGAAGACCGAGCACCAACTGGGTGTCAAGGAGGCAGAAAAAGCTGCTCTTGATCACGAGAAGAAGGTAAACGAAACCAAAGCACAAGCCCTGGCCAAGAAATATGCCAAGGAGCAGAAAGCTGCTGAAGCCGGTGCCGAAGCTGAAACTGAAGAAGTAGCTGAAGAAGTAGCAGAGGAAGTAACAGAAGCTGTAGCTGATACAGAAGAGACTGCTGTTGCCGAAGAGACTGCTGTTGCCGAAGAGACTGTTGTTGCCGAAGAGACTGCTGTACCGGAAGAGGCACCTGCTGTTGAAGCAGTAGCTGAAGAGCCTGTTGCAGAAGTTGCTGAAACCACAGAAGTTGTGGAGGAACCTGTTGCCGAAGCTACAGAAGCTGTTGAAGAACCTGCCAAGGAAGAACCGAAGAAAGAGGAGCCTTCAGAGTAACTCCTTAACTTTGGAAACATGGGTCCGGATGAATTCTACTACCTGGGGAAGATCTTAAAGCGACATGGCAATCAGGGCCACCTGGTTGCCCTTGTGGAAGTAGACGATGCCGAAGATTACAAAGAACTGGAATCCGTTTATGTTGATGTAGGACATGAGCGGATTCCTTTTTTTATTGATTCGGTGGAGGTCGCGGAGAAGAAAAAACTGATCTTGCGATTCCAGGATGTCACCACCGCCGATCATGCCGATGTGTTTGCCGGACACGAGTTGTACCTTCCCCTGTCAGCGCTTCCCAAACTCGACGGAAAACGGTTCTATTTTCATGAAGTCAAAGGATTTAAGGTTGTCGACGAGAAATATGGAGATATTGGATTTATTGAAGATGTTCTGGATTTGCCGCAGCAGGCACTCTTTCAGATCAGGCATCAGGACAAGGAGATCCTGATCCCGGTTGTGGATGAGGTAATCCTGAAGGTCGACCGTAAAACACAAACCATGCATATCCATGCCCCGGATGGGTTAATTGAACTTTATACCACGTAAAGATGTCGTTCCGGTTCAAACAATTCAGTGTCGAAGACTCTCACAGCACGATGCCTGTTGGCACCGATTCGATGCTGCTGGGAGCGCTGACTGATCCTGGGAATGCTTCCAGAATTCTGGATATCGGAACGGGTTGCGGAGTGTTGGCTTTGATGATGGCGCAGAAATCAAGAGCCATCATTGATGCGGTTGAACTGGACCAGGAATCGGCCAATGAGGCTGCCGAAAATTTTCAGATGAGTCCCTGGAACACCCGGCTGGCTTGTTTCCCTGTCGCCCTTCAGCTTATCGAGCTCCTGGCCGACCGCCGCTACGACCTCATCATCTCCAACCCTCCCTTTTTCAAAAACTCCCTGAAACCTGAAAGCATAAAAAAGGCTCTTGCCCGGCACGACCTCACGCTGTCACTCGAAGAGCTGATGAAAGATGTCGCAACGCTGCTTTCCAAAGATGGCCGGTTTGCATTCATCCTGCCGGCCGACAGGTGGCCGGAAGCACAAACACTGGCAAAAAAGCACCAACTTTTCCCCATGAAGCTTGTCCGGATCTTCCCCTACCCCGGTGGAAAGGTCACTCGTATAATCGCTGAACTATCGCCTGTTGAATCTGAACAAATCCAGGAATCTGAACTGACCATTCTGAACGAGGAGAGAAAATACTCGGCGGAATACTTGGCTGCAACGAAAGATTTTCACTATTTTTAGCCTTTGTTAAACCAAACCAGTCAACATGCACAGCCTTGCCCTGCATATTTTTACTGTATTCATGGGATTCTTTGCCATTATGAACCCATTTGGAAACCTGCCCATTTTCCTGGGCATGGTTCAAAAATTTGACCAGAAGATTCAACGCCAGATCGCTTTAAAGGCCTGCCTTACTGCTGTGATCCTCGTGAGTGTTTTTTGTGTGTTCGGACACTACATTTTTCAGATGTTCGGCATCACCCTGCCTGCATTTCAGATTGCCGGGGGTATAATTGTTTTTGTTATCGGGTACCAGCTTCTGAATGCCCAGGAAACTACCATGCACAACGATGCTCAGACGACTCCTGATCAGATTAAAAAGCAAGCCAGCGACATGGCTATATCCCCGTTGGGGATTCCTCTTCTTGCCGGTCCCGGCACGATCTCTTCAGCCATGAATTTCATCGGCGTTGACAAAGGCTTATGGAATGTCGTGCTGGTCGTTGGTGTCTTCATCTTCATGTGCGTACTGACTTACTTTGTTTTCATCTCTGGCAAAAAGCTGACGTCCAGGCTTGATCCGTCAATTATCAAAGCCATCAGCCGGATTATGGGATTGATCCTCACCATCATTGCCATCCAGATGATCATAACAGGAGTTCACGGGGCTATCCATTTATTCCCGTAACATTTCCTATGAAGTCACATATTGTTCGATACCTGGTTCCGGTCCTTCTTGGGCTGTTGACAGTGGCCTGCAATCAAGTTAAGACAGACTACTACCCGAACGGGAATATGCGATCAGCCATTTCAATGGATGGGGAACATTATCACGGTCTGGCAAAGTTTTATTATGAGGATGGAACACTCCTCATGGAGTGCATCTATTTAAGTGACAGTCTTGACGGAACCCTGATCCGCTATTTTGAGACCGGGGCGAGAAAAGAGAAGATGTCGTATAAACGAAATAAACCCGATGGAGTTTACCAACAATGGAACCCGCAAGGCCAGCTACTGGTGGAATGCTCCTACAGCGACTCACTTCTTGATGGAAAATACAGGGCATATCATGACAATGGCCAGATAAAAAGCAGCGGACAGTACACCTCCGGAGAGCCAAAGGGATTGTGGCTTTTTTATGATGAAAACGGATACATCGTTTCAAAAGAGAATTATTGAAAATTCATGCGTAATTTTGAAAAAAAATATTGCTAATCGCCGGAAACCATGTAATTTTGCATCGTCTTTGTGAAATTATTCACAAAAGTAAGTCTGCCCAAAAACAACCATAAAAAATTTACTACAATGAATATTGAAAAGATCATGCACGACCTGGAAAAGAAGAATCCGGGTGAAGTTGAATTCCTGCAAGCCGTCAGAGAGGTACTGGAGTCGATTGAGGATATTTACAACGAGAATCCTCAGTTTGAAACAGGGAATATCATCGATCGGATTGTTGAACCGGACCGCATCTTTACATTCAAGGTCAGTTGGGTTGACGACAATGGTAAGGTACAGGTGAATCGCGGGTACCGTGTCCAGTTCAACAATGCCATCGGACCTTACAAAGGTGGACTTCGGTTTCACCCCAGTGTGAACCTGAGTATCCTGAAATTCCTTGGATTCGAGCAGATCTTCAAAAACAGCCTGACAACGCTTCCAATGGGCGGCGCAAAAGGGGGTTCAGATTTTGATCCCAAAGGAAAATCAAACGGTGAGATCATGCGTTTTTGCCAGGGGTTCATGATGGAATTGTGGAAAGTGATTGGACCGGAAACAGATGTCCCTGCAGGTGATATCGGAGTTGGTGGAAGAGAGATCGGATTCCTTTATGGGATGTATAAAAAATTGGCCCGTGAAAATTCCGGCGTACTTACCGGTAAAGGTCTGAACTGGGGCGGAAGCCTTATCCGGCCTGAGGCTACCGGTTTCGGGACTGTCTACTTTGCAAAAGAGATGCTTAAAACGAAAGGCGATTCCTTTGCAGAAAAAATCGTCGCTCTCTCCGGTTTTGGGAACGTTGCCTGGGGCGCTGCCCTGAAAGCAACAGAACTGGGAGCAAAAGTTGTTACGATCTCAGGACCGGATGGTTACGTGTATGATCCAGATGGTATTTCTGGCGAAAAAATTGATTATCTGTTAGAGTTGAGAGCGTCAAACCAGGATATCGTAAAACCGTATACTTATGAGTTTCCCTCCGCTCAGTTCCACCAGGGAAAACATCCATGGGAAGTGAAATGTGATATTGCCCTGCCTTGTGCCACTCAAAACGAACTCAACAAAGAGGATGCTCAGCACCTGATTGACAATGGCGTAATTTGCGTAGCTGAAGGCGCCAACATGCCCAGCACGCCTGAAGCCGTTGAGCTCTTCCTGGAGAACAAAATCCTGTTCGCTCCCGGAAAAGCAGTCAATGCTGGTGGCGTAGCAACATCAGGACTTGAGATGTCGCAGAACTCGATGAAACTCAGCTGGCCATTGGCCGAGGTTGATGACCGCCTGCATCATATCATGACCAGTATTCATGAACAGTGTGTGAAGTATGGCACCGACAGTGAGGGATATATCAATTATGTAAAAGGGGCTAATATAGCCGGATTCCTCAAGGTTGCCAATGCAATGATCGACCAGGGAGTTCTTTGATGTCGTTCGGTGCTCCTCTGTTTCTTTTCGGCCTGTTTGCGCTGGCAATTCCGATCATCATTCACCTGATCAACTTCAGGCGCTACAAGAAGATCTGGTTTACCAATGTAAGGTTTCTGGCCGAGATCAAGCAGGAGAGACAGAAACGGTCTCAACTCAAGCAGTGGCTGCTGCTTGCTCTCAGACTACTCGCTGTAGCCTCCCTGGTTTTTGCTTTTGCCCAACCCTACCTACCCTCATCGTTGCCATCTGACATGCAACAGCAACAGGGGGTTAGCATCTTTGTCGACAATTCATTCAGCATGGATGCCATCGGGAGCGAAGGAAAACTCATCGAAACGGCAAAAGAAAAAGCCAGGGAGGTAATTTCCGCCTATAAACCTTCCGACAGATTCCAGCTTCTTACGAACGACTTTGAAGGAGGCCACCAGCATCTCGTTTCACGCGACGAGTTTTTGAAATTATTGGAAGAGGTTCATATCACACCGGCATCCAGGAAGATATCCGAAGTGGTGTCAAGGCAGGAGGATCTTCTCAGTGCATCTCCTGAACTGGCCAGAAATATATTTCTCATCTCGGATTTTCAGAAAGAGAGCAGCGATTTTAACAACCTTGCTCCCGATACGGCAACCTCCTATTATCTTTTACCGATCCCGGCCAACAAAACCGGTAACCTGTATATAGATACCGCTTTCTTTGAATCTGTTGTTCAGCAACCAAACCAACTCTCCCACCTTCATGTCAGGATTAGGAATGCCGGCCCTGACCGTATGGAAAAGATTCCGGTAAAACTGTTGCTCAACAACAGGCAAAAAGCCCTGGCCAGCGCCAGCATTGATCCCGGATCGCAAACAGAACTGATCCTCCCCTTCACAAATGAAGCTGGCGGAATTCAGTCGGGGTACCTCGAACTACCCGACTACCCGATTGTTTATGACGACAGGTGCTTTATCAGTTATCCTCTGGTGACAACAGTTTCTGTCCTCTGCATCAACGAAGCCGATGAGAATCCATATCTGAATGCGCTTTTTGGAGGGGACTCTGCCTTTCGGTTTGTCAATGCAGGTGTAAACCGACTCAACTACTCCTCCTTTGCCTCCTTCTCCCTGATCATCCTCAACCAGCTGAACCACATCTCCTCTGGACTGGCGCAGGAGCTGAATCGTTTTACACTCAACGGGGGCACCTTGATGTCTATCCTCCCCCAACAAATTGACCAGTCTGATTATAGCAGGTTTTTCAGCCTGACAGGAATGCCCGCGATCGGATTGGCAGATACCAGCCGGCTTCGCGTATCTCAAATCAGCCTGGAAAGCCAGGTCTATACTGATGTATTTGAACCGGATGCCTCAGGCCGGATCGAGCTGCCGAACAACGCAGATCTACCCGTTGTACATTTTCATTACCCGCTGGAGATCACCACCGGTTCGACCATCGAGCCCCTGCTGATTTTGCAAAATGGTGACATCCTGCTTTCGAGAAAGTCACATGAGAAAGGGGCTATCGTCCTGCTGACATCGCCGCTGGAGCTGACGTCTACCAGTCTGCCCGGACACCTTCTCTTTGTCCCCACGTTTTATAAGATAGCCCTGTTGAGCCAGCCCAGAAGCGACCTCTACTATTTTACGGGTTCAAACCAACCCATTGAAGTCCCGGCTGATTCACTTTCCGATGAAATCGTTTTCAGGATCGTAAAAGATAATTCCGAACTGGAGATCATCCCCGAACTGAGATTCGTTGACGGACACATGCTTCTATACCCTCACGACCAGGTAAAGGAGGCAGGTCTCTATTCCATCTATCTCGGCGCAAAGCAGATCTCGGGGATCGCTTTCAACTTTTCCAGGAGTGAGTCGAACCTCGATTATCTCACCCCGGATGCCATTCGTGAGATCCTTGAACAAAAAGAGATGCATTCGTTTGTGCTGCTCCAGGCCAACCAACCATCCATGGCTAAAGAGATCAGAGAGGCCGAACGGGGAAAACCCCTTTGGAAACTTTTCCTGCTGCTCGCACTCCTGTTTCTCGCCTCTGAAATTGCCCTCATCCGGTTCTTCCCGAAACTATAGTGTCAAAAAAACGTACACTAGTGTCAAAATATTTGACACCTTTACCAGGTACTATTTCTTAAATTCATTTATATCTATTTGATATTCAATTAATTGTATTTTTGGCACATTATTTGCACTAGTGTACTCAAAGGGAAGTAAATAATCAAAAACTATAAAATTCTATCCAATGAAAACATTAAGCATCATCAACCTCCACAACGCTGAAATCAAGAAAAGTCAGCTGGCCAAAATCAAAGGTGGCATTGAAGTAAAGTGTTTCTGCTCGGTAAACAATCCCTTCGTTGTTACGAAAACAACCGGCGGTACAACCAAAATGTGCAACTGTGAAATGACAACTTCCAGCACAGCAGGTGTATACAATAGTAACCCTGATTAATTTCTAAAAGTGTTACCTT
This sequence comes from Bacteroidales bacterium, assembly GCA_014860625.1. Taxonomy (GTDB): domain Bacteria; phylum Bacteroidota; class Bacteroidia; order Bacteroidales; family FEN-979; genus QYOJ01. Next base: position 7,298 of record JACZJJ010000006.1, read on the forward strand.
TGCCATTACCCTAACAAGGGATCCAAAAACATGGCAGTGAAAGACTGATGAAAAATGCTGTTTTTTTCACATCTGGCAAAGGCAATCATTACCTGTACAGTCCATACAGGAACCAGCTTAAACTATGTCATCCCATAACCGTTCACCTCTTCTCTCTCGAAAAGAAAGGCATAAACCTGAGCCAGTGGCTTGCCACCATCAAAAAACAGGGAAACCTCTCTCTTGAAAACACAGGCACCTTCTCCTACGAAGAGGTGAGGTATCAGTTCAAAAAATACCGTTTCCTTAAGCGGAATGATTTCCTGAAACAAACCAAAGACATCAATATTGACGGAAGACTGAAAGTATCCGATGTCAAAAAAAACATCACTTCTGTCAAGCAAATTATTTTTGAAGTGACGGAAGACTGCAATCTTGATTGCACCTATTGTACCTACAGTAAATTCTATATCAACAAGGAGAGACACGATAGTTACCTGACTTTTGAAAATGTACGGCATACGCTTAGCAAACTGATCTCCAAACGAATAGCATCACCGTCAAACCATCTCTTCATCAGCTTTTACGGAGGTGAACCACTGAAGAACTTCGAGTTCATTGAAAAGGTATTGGAATATACAAGCACCTTCCCAAAGGAGCAGATTTCCTTCACCTACTCCCTTTCGAGCAACGGACTCCTGCTGAAGAAATACATCCATTTTCTGGCAAAACATGAATTTGAACTCTCAATCAGCCTCGATGGAGATGAAGTGGCAAACTCCTTCAGGGTAACCAGGAACAACAAACCATCGTTCGATATTATTACCAGAAACCTGGATTACACCAGGACTCAATATCCCGACTACTTCGCCAACAAGATCAGTTTCCTGACGGTTCTTCACAACCGCAATTCCATCAAATCGGTCTACGCTTTTTTCATGGAGAAGTACGGCAAGGTACCCCAGATGTCGGATGTCAATCCGATCAACCTGAACCCGGAGCACGAGCAGGAGTTCAGAGAAACGTTGCAATCGAGGTCCATCACTCCCCAGGAAGAGAAAGAGACAATCCGGAAAATGGAAACGCATCATCCCAAAGTGAGGGAGACGGCCAAAGTGCTTGAATACTACTCTGGCTTCGTCTTTAAAAACTACCTCGAGATGATTTCACGAAAAAAAGGGAAGAACACTTCCAAGAAGTTCATACCAACGGCCACCTGCACCCCCTTTTCCATCCGTGCCTATTTCTCTGCCCACAACACCATTCTTCCCTGCGAACATATCAGTCCGTTCCATGAGATCGGCTCCTATTCCGACGAAAGTCTCAACCTCGACCCTACGGGCATCGCGACACTATATAACCGATATTACGACAAGATCTCCAGGTTCTGCAGCAAATGCTACTTCGTTGACAACTGCCAGGAGTGCATCTTCAATACCGGAATAGAGACTGACCATCCCTCCTGCTCCGCATATACCCGCGAACCAGGCTTCAGAGAGCACCTGAAGAAGCACTATTCCAGCATTGAAGATGAGTATTCCTTCTATCAGAAAACCACCCAAAGCACTCTTCATGAAGGATAGCTCGCCCTGGCTGTTTCTGGAACCCTATGTTCAACTGCTTCGCCGGGATGATTCCCTACTTGTCTACAATACCATCAGCAAAGCGGTGTTGGAGATTGATCTTACCGGCAGCCTGTCTGAACTGGCCGACGAGCTGACAAACCCCGAAAACGGCTATGTGGTTCCTCTTTCTATGGATCAGTTGCAGGATGCAGATATTCAGGAGTTTGTAAACCAGCTCCGGGGTTATTTTATGGGCGACCTCCTCGATCCATCCTGGTCGGCGGGAAAACCGGTGAACCTGATGCCTGAGCCCCTGGTCAAACATGGCCTCATGCCTCCCGCCAGCAAGGGATCTGTCATGAATACGGGGCTGGAGGTGCGAAATTACCTGCAGGAGATCACCCTTTACCTGAATACGGGCCCGGATGCCGGCGAAAGTCCTTTGGCAGAAGCCGGCTTTCAGTTCACCTATCCGGATCTCTTTTCAGAGAAAGCGTTGGAGATGCACATCAATCTTTTCCGGGCACTGGTTGATGATGTCAATCAGTATACTCCTACCCTGATCCATCTCACCGGGAAAAACCTGCTGGAATACCCCGCTCTTGAACAGGCGATCAGCCATCTTACTTCCAGCCCCTTCCAGAAGAAATACCACATCCTTGCCCGGCAATGGAACAGACGGATCATCCCGGTTATCCTCGCTCAGAAAAATACCTCTATGGCTGTGTACATCACGTTCCCTGTCCCCTCGGATGTCATTGCCTCTTTTCTGACTGATTTACCGGATGCGAAACTGCTGAAAAAGATTGAGTTCAACCTGATTGTCAGCAGCCAGGAAGAGCTTGTGATGGCTCTGAAAATAGCAGATGACCTCGAACTGACCAATGTCTACTTCAAGCCTCTCTTTACCGGAGAGAACCTGGATTTTTTCCGGGAGAATGTATTTGTTTCCAAAGAAGAGATTCTTGTTGCCCAACCCGACCAAAAACAGGTATTCTCAAGAAACTCCATCAACGAAAACGATTTTGGCAAACTCTCCATCCTTCCCGGAGGAGAAGTTTTTGCTAACCTGAATGATCCATCCATCGGAAATGCTACCACTCACTCCCTGGTTGACCTGGTATCAGAAGAACTCAGAAACGGCGTCAGCTGGCAGCGTTCACGTAAAATTGTCGCTCCCTGCAGCGGATGCCTCTATCAATTTCTCTGTCCGCCGATCAGTTCCTACGAGGTCTTCATGAAACGATACAATTTCTGTAATGTCTATCCAAACGGGGAGGAGTTATGAACTGGAACGCGTTTGTGACATCTTACCGGTTCATCCTCAAGAGCAAGATCTTCACGGTGATCAACCTGACCGGTCTGACTGCCGGATTAACGGTCTCTTTCTTTCTTCTTATTTACATCATCAACGAACTCAGCTTTAACTCCAACTACAGTCAGAGTGACCGGATCTTCCGGATCATCAAGCATACCGAAGAGGCAACCATTCCCTCCTCTCCCGCTCTCCTTCCTGATCGGTTGCGGGAGGTGACTGGCGGCATCCGGGAAACGGGAGCGCTGGTATCGATGCCATTCATGACAGGGGTTGTAGCTGTTAAAAAAGGTGAGAACTTCCGGGAAGAACCCGGTTTTTTCGCCGCAGACCCGAGCATTCTCGACATCCTTAATTTCAGGATCCTGGCAGGTGAAGGCCGCTCGGGACTGGAGAATCCGGGGTCGGTTGTTCTTTCACAAACCGCCGCCCGGAACTATTTTGGAGAGATCAGCCCGGTCGGGAAAAAATTGGTGATTCAGTCTGGCGGAATCCCTGATACACTGACTGTAACCGGTGTTTTTAAAGACCTCCCCTGGAATTCCACACTGCAAATTGATTTTATCGCTGGGATTGACCTGTTGAAATATGTGCTTGCGGAGTTGGGTGTCGACTATCAGTCAGAAGCAGAACAATACAGGGATGATTATTCAGAAAACTATATCCTGGTTGATCATGCCGGACGGATACCGGAACTGATGAGCCAGCTTCCGGCTCTGCAGGATACCCTGGGCTTCACCGGGAGGGACATCTCCTTCTCCTTTCAGAACATCCGGGATATTCACCTTGAGTCGGAAGAGATCTCCAACGACTTCCATCAAAAAGGGACACGGTCTGCCCTCTTTTATTACGGGTCCCTTGCTTTCGCCATCCTGCTGCTGGCAGGCATCAACTATTCCATCCTCAGTACCGCACGGTCAGCCATGCGGTTCAAGGAGATTGGCGTAAGGAAGGTGCTGGGTGCCACCAAACGTGAACTTCGGGTACAGGTTCTCACCGAATCGATCCTCCTTACCTCGCTGGCATTGCCATTGTCGTTCCTGGTTCTGGGATTTGTCGAACCGTTTGCGGATAAGCTCTATGGGTACAACGTCCAGCTGTACACCTGGAACATGCTGATTTACATTCCGCTCTTTGCACTCATTACCCTGATTATCGGTGTCATCTCAGGAGGGTACCTGGCTGTTTACCTCTCCGCCCTCAATCCGTTGAAAGCCCTGAAAAACCAGATCTTCAAGCGTCAGCGCTTCAGCCTGAGCAAAATCTTTATCATACTGCAACTCCTCATCACCCTCTTTCTCCTGGGCTGCGTACTCATCATCTTTTCGCAACTCAACTACTGCCTCACATCCAACAGCGGCATCCTGAAGAAGAATCTGCTAATCGTATCGTTCAATCCGGGTGAGTTTCAATCCTACCCTGAACTTCGGGACCGGATCAGGGAGGAAAGCGATGTTCTTTCTGTTTCAGGAAGCTCCATGATCCCGCCTACAAACGATGTCTCTTACAGCACATATGTGATCCAGTATTCTGATACGCTGACCGTTGCCCATTCTCTGGAAAAGTACTTTGTAGACGAAGACTTTTTCAACACCCTGGGCATTGGTGTGCTGGCCGGTGAAGACATCATGAAACCGGATACCGGTCAGTCCAGAACCCCGGTAATCCTCAACCAGGCAGCAGAGAAGCTGATGCATCTTCCCCAACCTGTCGGCACGTCACTGGGAACCATCATCATAACAGGTATTGTCAGGGATTTCAACATTCACTCCCTCCATTCGAAAATCACACCTGCGGTATTCATTTACGACCCTTCCGCATGCAAATATATTATTGTACGCTGCAAACCGGGGAGTGTTGACATGGTGCGTGAAGCCGCCAGGAACCATTGGAACTCGCTTGCTCCCGGACTGCCGTTCAACAGTGCTACATACGATGACGAGCTGAACCAGATGTATTCGCATGAGCAGCAACTGGGACAGATGGTGGCCTCTTTCTCCTTTCTGGCATTCCTGATTACCGGCATGGGTCTCTTTGGCCTTGCACTTCTGATGATTGAACGTCGGCTGAAAGAGATTGCCGTGAGGAAGATCTTTGGAGCCAGCAACAACGACATCTTATTCCGGATGCAGAAAGAGTTTCTGATATACCTTCTGTTCGCCTCCCTTATCTCTGTACCAATCACATGGTATGTCATGAGTGGCTGGCTCTCATCATTTTACTATCGGGTACCGATGCACTGGTACCTGTTTGTGATCGCTATCCTGGGGATTACGATCTTTGTCTCCTCGATCATTACGATCAGAACATGGATCGTACTGCGTAAAAATCTGATAAACGTGCTGAAGTATGAGTAGGTTCCCATTCTCACGGCAACTTGACACCATGGATTGCGGGCCTGCCTGCCTCCAGATGATCACCCGTTTCCATGGGAAGAGCTACTCCCTCTCCACTTTGCGCGACCTCTCCCACATCACCCGCGACGGAGTGACCATGCTGGGCATCAGCGATGCCGCCGAAGAGATCGGATATAAAACACTTGGCGTGAAGATCAGTCTTGAAGAGCTTCTCAATGAAGCTCCGCTGCCCTGTATCCTTCACTGGCAGCAAAACCACTTTGTTGTGCTTTACAAGGTGAAAATCCGCGCAAAAAAGCGGATCTTCTGCATAGCAGATCCTGCCATCGGGAACGTATCGTTCAACGAGGAGGAGTTCATGCAGCGATGGCTTGCCGAGGTGAATCCCGAAGATGAGCAGAAAGGGATCTGCCTGCTTCTTGAACCCGGCGAAGCATTTCATACCAGGAGCGATGAGGGAACGGGGCTGTCGCGGTTGCGTTTTATCTTCAGCTACCTGAAACCTCACCGGAAACTTTTTGCCCAGCTGGTTCTGGGGATGCTCCTCGGAAGCCTCTTTATGCTGATCTTCCCTTTCCTTACACAATCGATCATCGACGTGGGGATTCAAAATCAGGACCTGACATTCATCTCCCTTGTTCTGCTGGCCATGATGGCCCTCTTTCTCGGACAGATTTCGGTGGAATTCATACGGGGCTGGATCCTGCTGCATATCAGCACCCGGATCAACATCTCCCTGATTTCCGACTTCCTGATCAAGATCATGAAGCTGCCTATCGGATTCTTCGACTCCAGGCGAACCGGTGACCTGATCCAGCGGATCCTCGACCACGACCGGATCCAGTCGTTCCTTACGATGAGTTCCCTCAGCATCCTCTTCTCTATCGTCAACTTCATCATCTTCGGATTGGTTCTTCTTGCTTATAATTCGCTGATCTTCATTGTTTTCCTCTCCGGAAGCCTGCTCTACGCACTCTGGGTCTACCTGTTTATGAAACGACGCAAAGAGCTTGACTATGCCCGGTTCTCCTACATGGCCGAAAACCAGGGGAACCTGTTCCAGCTCGTTACCGGTATGCAGGAAATCAAGCTGAACAATTGCGAAACGGAGAAACGCTGGGATTGGGAAAAGATCCAGGCAAAACTGTTCAGGGTGAACCTGAAAAGCCTCTCCCTATCGCAGTATCAGAATGTGGGAGCGCTCTTTTTCATTCGCACCAAAGATATCCTGATCATCTTTCTCTCTGCTTCCCTGGTGCTGAAAGGGGAACTCACCCTGGGGATGATGCTGGCTATCCAGTATATCCTGGGCCAGGTCAACAATCCGGTTGAGCAGATGGTGAACTTCATCCGGGAGGCACAGGATGCAAACATCAGCATGGCCCGTCTCGATGAAGTGAGCTCGCTGAAAGATGAAGAGGGGCCGGAGGAGTCGATGGTCACCAGCATCCCTGCGGAACACGGCATCCGGATCAACAACCTTTCATTTCAATATGAGGGACCTCACTCCCCCTTTGTCCTTCAGGAGCTGAGTCTGGATATCCCCGACAAAAAGATCACAGCCATCGTGGGGCCCAGCGGCAGCGGCAAAACCACCCTGATCAAGCTGATGATGGGCTTCTATCCTCCCGTAACGGGATCTGTTTCGGTTGGCGATCTGCCGTTACAAACCATCTCTCCAAGGTATTGGAGAAGTGTTTGCGGCGCCGTCATGCAGGAGGGGTTCATCTTTTCAGATACCATTTCCAGCAATATCGCCATGAGTCGCGAGCATGTGAATCCGGAAAAGCTGAACCGGGCGATCCGGATCGCCAACCTCACAGAATTTATCGAATCCCTGCCAACGGGGCTCCAGACCAAGATCGGACCCGAGGGCCACGGCATCAGCGAAGGACAGAAACAACGGATCCTGATCGCCCGGGCTGTCTACAAAGATCCGGAGTTCATCTTTTTCGACGAAGCCACCAACTCCCTCGATGCCAACAATGAACGGATGATTATTGACAACCTGAACGATTTCTTCTCCGGGAAAACAGTCGTCGTGGTTGCACACAGGCTAAGTACGGTAAAAAATGCCGATCAGATCGTTGTCCTCGACCAGGGGTGTATCGTCGAGCAAGGCACCCACAAGGAGTTAACTGCCTTGAAGGGAGCTTATTATGAATTGGTAAAAAATCAACTTGAATTGGGATACTGAGATGGAACATCAACCAAAAGATCGGGGAAAATACAGTCCGGAAGTAGAAGAGATCCTGCACAAAAGGCCTTCCCTGCTGGTGCGCAAGGGGATTTTCCTGCTGACGATACTCGTGATTCTGCTCCTGATCACCTCACAGTTCATCAAATACCCCGAACGGCTGGCAGCATCGCTCATGTTTGTCACCCTTTCCGACAGCACCCCTGGCCCGGGGTATGGCGAAGTGATCCTTACCGAAGCTGCCGCTTCTATCGTGCAGGTTGGACAACCGGTGGTGATGGTTTTAAGTAGTGAGGACGGGAAGTCGGGAAGTTGGGAGGTAACCGGCAACGTTGGGGAGCTGGTTTCACTGGGGCAGGGAGATTACTTCCGGGTGGTGATCTTGCCGGATGCAGAGGATCTCCCCGAAACCCTGAATGCTGTCAGGAATGTATTCGCAGGGGCTGAAGGAACTGCCTACATCATGATCGGTGAAACAAGTTTATTGGAAAAAATTTTAAATCCGGTTTTTGCAGTCTTCCGGTCTGCAGACCAATAGAGAGAGTGTTATGATTATAATCAACGAGTTGACGAAAGTGTTTCAGGCCGAAGACGTTCAGACGATGGCCCTGAATCGGGTGAATTTTGAGGTAAGCGAGGGTGAATTCGTAGCAATCATGGGTCCTTCCGGATGTGGGAAGTCTACTCTGCTTAACACCATCGGGATGCTGGACGAACCAACCAGTGGCAGTTATCAGTTTCTTGGACACAACATATTTGAACTTTCTGAAAAGGAGCGCTCCGCGATCCGCAAGAAAAACATCGGGTTTGTCTTTCAGAACTTCAACCTGATCGACGAGCTGAATATTTTTGAGAATGTTGAATTGCCCTTGATCTACCTGGGGATTCCCCCTCCTGAGCGGAAGATCAAAGTCACCGAAGTGCTGGAGAAGCTGGAGATGGCACACCGAAAGAAGTACTTCCCGGTGCAGCTTTCCGGCGGTCAGCAGCAACGGATTGCCATCGCCCGGGCGCTGGTGGTGAATCCGGCATTGTTATTGGCGGATGAGCCCACAGGCAACCTCGATTCACTTCACGGAGATGATGTCATGAACCTCTTTATTAACCTGAACGATGCCGGAACTACGATTGTCATGGTTACCCACTCGGCACGCGATGCAGAATACAGCACGCGCATCGTAAACCTGTTTGACGGGAAGATTGTGTCGGAGAGGTACTAGTTGTATGAGGGTATCAGGGTATGGAAATACGGATTTATCCAGTATCCAGTATCCAGTATCCAGTATCTAGAATCTAAATGCGAATGGTAAACACCGTGTTTCCCGGTGAAGATTGTACCGTCATGCTTCCTCCGTGCAGGCGGATGATTTGCCGGGAAAGTGAGAGTCCGATGCCTGATCCCGATTGTTTGGTGGTAAAGAAGGGAACAAAAATATCATCCATCAATTCAGGTGGCACTCCTCTTCCATTATCGGCGACCTGCATCACCATCTGATCCTGAACCGAGTGGGCGCTTAGTTCAATGAACGGTGACTCGATCTCATCGAGTGCCTCGGAAGCGTTTTTTACCAGGTTGATCAAAACCTGCTCCAGCAACGCACCGTCAGCATTGATAAAGAGGGAAGGATGACAGTTGACATTCAACACGATCCCTGCAACTTCAACCTGAGATTCAAAGAGGAGTGTCACCCGTTGAAACAGATCCTTGATGTTGACAATCCTGAAATCAGGTTTGGGCAGCCGGGTGATGCTTCTGTAATTTTGAACAAAGGTGATCAGTCCTTTCCCGCGGGAATCGATCAGATCAAGACCCTTGACGGTTTTCTGTAATATTTCAGTAGTTATATCCTGAGGTTCAATCAGTTCAGGCGGATCCTTGTGCCTGAGCTTTTTCCCGATCGTTCCGACGAGTGTGACAATCGGGGTCATCGAATTCATGATCTCGTGGGTAAGGACCCGGATCAGGCGCTGCCATGATTCAATCTCACGCTCCTCCAACTCGGGTTTGATATTCTGGAATGAAACCAGGTGAAGCTCCTCGCTCATCGCCTTGAATTTGACTTTCTTGGTTGCCAGTTGAATCAATTCTCCCTCCTGGATGATGGAAATCAGTTTGCGGTCGTTCGACGCCATATCAATCAGCATCTCACTGAAGCCCTCCCTGATGTTGTTCAGCTTCCTGAGATTGCGCAATACCTGTATCCCGAATATCTTCTTGGCGGCTTCGTTGAACAACTCAACCGAACCGTCGGTTTTAAACGATATTAATCCAACAGCAGTTTCATCAACAATTGTTTTGAAGTAGTTATTCTGTAGTTCGTTTTTGAGTCTTGCCTGTTCCAACTTGTCGTTGATCAGTTCAAAATAGTTGTAAAGCGAACTGAATTCATCATTCTGAGCCCGCTTAACATTGGTTGAGGTCACTTCGCCACTAAGATAGAAGAGAAAAAAGTTCTCCAGTTTTTTGTTGATGGTATTCAGGTAGCGGGCAAGTGCAATTGCCTGGTATACAAAGAGGCCTCCCAACACAATAATTACCGAATAATTTGGATAGAGAAAAAAGGAGAGACACAGCAGAAAACAGCTAATTGAGATAAGTGTCAAACGGATGATCAGGTTATAAAAATACCTTTTAGAGACCATACCGTTTCATTTTGTTATAAATGGTCTGCCGGGAGATGCCAAGTTCTCGGGCGGCACTGGTCATGTTTCCCATATGCCGGAGAAGAGCCTTGCGGATAATCTCTTTCTCAAAATCCCCGTAGGAACCGTTCATCTCCGATGGCTGAATCGCAGCTCCGGGCATCTTCTTCAGGTAAAGATCCTCCGGTTTAACGACATTACCCTCAGCCAGGATAACAGCTTTCTCGATGGAGTGTTCCAGTTCCCTGATATTTCCGGGCCAGGTATAGGTTCGCATTGCCATCATGGCATCCTTTGCGAAAGTCATCTTCTGACGATCGTATTTGGCGGCTGATTTGGTCAGAAAATGGCTAGCCATCAATTCAATGTCGCCTCCTCTCTCTCGCAATGGAGGGAGATCAATCTGAATGGTATTGATCCGGAAAAGGAGATCTTGCCGGAACAACCCCTCCATGACCAGTTTATCGAGGTTCTTGTTTGTAGCACAAATCAGCCGGATGTCAATAGGCACTATTTTATTGGAACCCAGAGGAATAATTTGTCTCTCCTGAAGAACGTTTAGAATTTTTGCCTGCATGTTCATGGATAGGTTCCCGATCTCATCCAGGAAAAGGGTTCCTCCTGAAGCCGTTTCGAACCGGCCAATCCGGTCCTGCTTAGCATCCGTGAAAGCTCCTTTCTTATGGCCAAACATTTCACTTTCAAACAACGTGAGAGGTATGGAAGCCATATCCACCGTAATCATCGCCTCACTGAAACGCGAGGATCTTTTATGGATTTCCCGGGCAATCAACCCCTTCCCGGTCCCATTCTCCCCTGTAATCAGAATATTGACATCCGTTTTGCTCACCTTTTCAACGATCTCCATGACACGGCTCATCTGCGGACACTGAACGATGATCTCCGAATATTGCTGATCCAGCTCAGCGGTAAGCTGATCCTGACGGTTACGCAACTTCTCAATCTCTTTGGTCGACTCCCGAAGTTTCAGGGCAGTACGCAGTGTAGTTATAAGCTTATCATTATCCCAGGGTTTGATGATAAAATCCACAGCCCCGTTCTTCATTGCTTTCACAGCCAGATCAACATCGCCATATGCCGTCATCATGATCACACTCAGGCTGGGATCTATCTTCAGAATCTCCTTCAGCCAGTAGATGCCTTCATTGCCCGTAACTATGCCGGCAGAAAAGTTCATATCCAGCAACACCAGATCATAGGAAACTCCCTGGAGGGTGCTTACAATCATGTTTGGGGTTTTCAATCCGGTAACAAGGGAGAACTCATCTTCCAGAAACAATTCCAGGGCTTCCAGAATTTCCTTGTTATCTTCAACGATGAGCAGATTTCCTTTCTTTGACATAGGCTCGTTTTTACACCTCAAATTAAATAGTGTCCAAATTTAATACATTTATTGTCAAATATTTTGACACTTACAACTTTTTTTTTTCATGCACTTCTGTTATAATACTGATTATCAATATTATAATTTTTTGGCGTAATTTTTGTTACAAGAACGAGTTACATGGTTTATTAGTGATTGTTACACTCAGAGACGCTCCATTGACTAGTTAAACTGCCAGGCAACGCATAAAATCAGACGATTCTAATCTATGACCCATCGGATTGAAGCAACGCAAAATTTACTGGAAGTGATTCCAGACATCCTGCTTTGGATTGACAACAAAGGGCAGTTGCTGGATTTTCATCCGAACAATCATGCTTTCTTATTCGACATTGATGGGGGATCGATTGGCTTGTCACTGGAACAGATTTTCAACTCCGATCTGAGCAGGCAGATGTTGCAAATGGCAACTGACTGCAAGGAAAAGAACAGTCTGCAATCCGGATACATTACGTTTCAGACCCCACAATCTGTTTCAAAATTTGAATGCCGCGTCACGTCGGTTGACGATCATTCTTACATCGCCGGGTGGCGGGAGATTACCCATCTGAGTGAATCCAGAAAAGGAGACCTGATCAAAGGAAACAGCAAAGCCACCCTGATGCTGCTTACAGAGAATTCTCTGGATGACGCCATATCCAATTCTCTCCAGATACTTGGGGAAACATATCAGGCCGACAGGATTACCCTGTTCAGGAATTATTCCGACGCCGAAACAGGAGAGGTATTCATGAACCTCCAGCAAGAATGGTCGCACAAGGATGTTGTTTATACACTTGACAGTCTGCAACTGGTCAACATTCCCTATAGCCCTGGTCTCAACATATTTTACGAAACACTGAATTGCAACATCCCGGTGATTGCTCTTACCAGCGACCTCACCCCTACGGCTCAGCAATTCCTACTCAAGCTGGATATCCGGTCAGTTGTCATTATGCCGATCTGTGTCAGAAACACCTTATGGGGGTTTCTTGGCATTGGAGATTGCCTCAAACCCCGTGCTTGGAAAGAGGAGGAAGTCAGTGCCATCAAAGCGATCTCATTGGTTCTCGGGGCTGTCATTCAGAAACACCAGGATCAGGAAGAACTCACAATAGCCCGGTTGCATGCGGAAGAATCTGACCGGTTGAAGAGCTCAATCCTTGCCAACATCAACCACGAACTTCGGACTCCGATGACCGGCATCCTTGGCTTCTCTGAAATTCTATGCGACCTGCTGGAGGATAAAGAGGTTCGCCAGATGGCAGAAAATATTCAGATAAGCGGCCGTCGGCTTCTGGCAACCCTGAACAGTATGATCGAACTCTCTCAGTTTGAGGCCAAGAAAGCACTCTTTAAACTGAAGGAGACCAAGCTGAATGAGCTGATCCTGGTCACGTGCGAACCGCATTTGGCAAGTGCCAAACAAAAAAAACTCGGGCTTGAGATCTTCATGAATGAATCCATTTTCTCTTACATCGATGAAAAACTTTTTGCCCAGTTGCTGAACCATATACTTGAAAATGCTGTCAAATTCACCCATTCAGGAAAAGTATCGCTTGAAACCGGAAACAGGTGGGACGATGGAAAATTATGGTCATCCATCACCATTTCAGATACGGGCCCAGGCATTCCGGAAGAATTTCATGAACTGATATTTGAAGAGTTCAGGCAAGTAAGTGAAGGGTACAACCGCAGTTTTGAAGGAAGCGGACTTGGACTTACGCTTTCAAAGAAAATTGTAGAGTTGATGAATGGAAAGCTGACAATTACCAGTCGTGAAGGACAAGGCTCCACATTCACCATCCTGCTACCTTCAAGCCAGCTGAGCATCTCTGAAGTGCAACCTTTGCTTAAGGAGCAGGAGTTCCTTCCTGAAATACCTGAATTCCCTGAGCCTGAATCACACCCCGATCTTCCTTCAATTCTTATTGTTGAAGATAACCGCCTTAACAGTGAATTGATCATCATCTACCTTCGTTCCAAGTACAATTGCATTATTGCGCGCGATGGTGAGATGGCGGTAGAAATGGCTAAGAAAAATCATTATGAGGCAATTCTGATGGACATCAACCTTGGATCGGGAATCGATGGAATGGAGGCTACACGGCAAATCCGAACCATTCCTGGCTACAAGGAAACTCCAATAATTGCTGTTACCGGCTATACGATGGATTCCGACAAGGAGGAGATCCTGGCAGCCGGATGTTCGCATTATCTTCCCAAGCCAATTGACAGAAATGAACTTTGCCAGCTTATCACCAACCTGGTAGGTAAGTAAACCTCTCAATTTTAATTCCCGGGATTATTTTCTATTTTTACGTGGTCAATCCACCACCATGAAAAAGATCCAGCTACACTGGCAGATACTGATCGCTCTTATCCTTGGGATCCTTTACGGGGCATTTCTTGGAGACTATGTCGGTTATATCGACTGGATGGGAGACATCTTTCTCCGGGCTCTGAAGATGATCATTATTCCTTTGATCCTCAGCTCGATCATATCAGGAGTAACAGGCATCGGAACAGCCGAGAACCTGGGCCGGCTGGGTCTTAAAACAATGGTCTACTATATTTCAACCAGCACACTCGCTATCATCACCGGACTGCTGTTTGTCAACCTGCTTCAACCCGGCGTGGGAGCCGATCTTGGGTTGACAAGGGAAGTAAGCGAACTAGGAATCATGCAACACTCATTCGGACAGATATTAATCAACATCATTCCAACAAATATCTTTGAAGCATTCTCTCAGGCAAGCATGCTGTCAATCATCTTCTTCGCTATCCTTTTCGGGTTCTTCATCAACTTTACATCTGAGAAATCAAGGATTGCCCTGACAACATTTTTTGATGCCACGTTTGAAGTGATGATGAAAATCACCATGTTTATCATCCGGTTTGCACCATTTGGAGTGTTCGGGATCGTTGCCTACCAGGTAAGCCAATCGGAGAGCATAACTGTTCTTGCTCAAAGCATGGGGCTCTATATGCTAACAGTTATTCTGGGACTCGCGGTTCATGCATTGATCACTCTTCCGCTGATCACGCGTTTTATTGGCAGGGTTAATCCTGTCAAACAGTTCAAAGCGGTTACGACTCCCCTCCTGACGGCTTTTTCCACCTCCTCTTCTTCTGCCACACTGCCCCTCACCATTCAGTCAGTGGAAAATAACAGCGGAGTCTCCAATAAAATCTCATCTTTCACCCTTCCCCTGGGAGCTACCATCAACATGGACGGAACAGCACTTTACGAATGCGTGGCAGCGATGTTCATTGCGCAGGCTTATGGCATTGAGCTCACATTTATCCAACAGGTAATTGTAGTGATCACCGCTCTTTTGGCTTCCGTCGGTGCAGCAGGGATTCCGATGGCCGGACTGGTCATGATCTCCATCATCCTCACAGCAGTGGGATTGCCTCTTGAAGGACTGGGACTGATCCTTGCTGTTGACAGAATCCTGGATATGTTCCGTACAGCAACCAATGTTTGGAGCGATACCTGCGGAGCCGTAGTAATTGCTAAGTCAGAAGGGGAGACACTTAAGGTTTAGTGGGCGCGTTGGGATCCTTCCTTTTCAGTGGATCCAACAACTTAAGGGCATGCTCCCTTCCATAAACGATCAACAGGTCTGTCTCCTGAAAAACGGTATCCGGTGTAACAATACCAACATAGCTCCCGTCAGGCTTCTCAATTCCCAGCACAATGATTCCATCCTTTTGGATTTGCTCATCTGAAGGGGTCTTTCCTATCAGCCATCCTCCCTCTCTGACAAAAAGGTTGGAAATGTGATAATCGTCCGCCAATTTGTACAGGGAGCCATAGTTATAGGTAGAAAAGAATTTGTACCTGCCAAGAAACCGGTTAACAACCCTCGTAAGTGCTGCATCTACCTTGTTGCTGGAAGCAACAATGGTAAGGATGATGGTGGCGACAACAAGGATCGATATACCGTAGTACCACGGCATGCCCTGCTCATCCTTGTGGACAAAAGTCAGCAAGAGGGAGGCCATCACCGTGACGATTCCGGCATTTCCGAGAAGCATCAGGGAGGCAACAATCTTTCTGCGGGTTGGATGAGTGGTGATCTGTTCCGACTCAGAAGTTGTAAAACCAACTCCGGTAAAGGCAGAGCGGGATTGAAACTTCGCAGAATGCATCGACAATCCGGTATTGGCAAGCATAGCTGCAGCGATCTTTGTGATCAGCAGGGAGATCGTAACAATACATATGACGGTGATAATAGGTACAAGACTCATAGTTCGAAGATTAAATTTTACATTACGTATACACTCTTATGCCTTGCAGCACGATCCAATGCATCGAGAATCTCTCGTGTAAATCCGGGTGGAGGATTTTCCGGCAACAACTCCTTCCTCTCACCATCTCCCACAAAGAGGTGCTCTGTGATCCGGTCGCATGAGAGCCGAATCTGCTCCTTCTGGATATCGTCCATTGTACTGAACCTCTCTCCAAACCGATCACTGTAGTCAAGAACAGATCCTACAACATATTGACAAACAAGCTCTTTATCAGATGTTCGAGCCCGAATCCGATCATATGCTATTGAAAGGATCTCTTTGGCGTTAAACCTGATTGTGTCGGGAATCGGAATATGGGTTGATTCAACAGTAATTTTGTCGGGATGTTCCTTTTCCCACCTGATATAATCCCTGGCAACCTGAATATCATGCCTTGATCGTTTATAATCCATCAGATAACTGGTATATAGGTATATGATCTTTGGCATCAGGAAACTCATCTTGCTTTTTGCCGTTCGCAATAAGGTGAAAAATACCTTACGATGCTCTTTCTCTACATCAAAAATAAAGAAGGTAAACACACGGCTGAGCATTCTCCTGCGTTTCATAAGTGTTTTTAAACCGGGAGCCCTGACATCAGGTTTCTTTGTAATCCCCTGGATAAAGGCAATAGCCCTTTCCATAAATACCTGAGGATCGTAGATCTTTTCCCAGTAATCGGCCAGTCCTTCAAAGAGCTCAATCCGCGTCATCTGCCTGGGAATGATGTTGGAGATGATATCAAGTTTATCGCTTATCTCATCATTATCAAGTGAAACAATTCTTCCCTGGCGCTTAAGATCATACCACATCTTTGTTCCGGGAGGTGCAGAAAGGGGGTGGCAGAAATGATGGATAACATTTGCTTCGTTTACAAAATCTGCCGTTTTCTGAAATACAGTCAAGTCGTCAGAATCAGCACCTATGATCATATGTGCCAGCACCACGATCCCATAAGACTGAATCGTTTGAATGGCTTCGGGAAGAGATACACGGAGATTCTGCTGTTTGTTGAGATCTATCAGGGATGCGTCATTCACGGATTCAATCCCTATCATCACTGCCATGAAATTGCAGTTGGCCAGAAGAGTCAGTAACTCTTCATCCTGAGCAATGGTGATATCGAGCTGGGTGATGAATCCAACGGGACTTGTAAATGAGTTATTCATTTCGGCCAGCTGCACAAGCAGCTCCTTTGTATATTTTTTATTGCCTGCAAAGTTATCATCTGCAATGAAAACCATCTGTACATTCATTTCGTACAGGTTTCGAATCTCAAGGAGAACCTGGTCAATGGTTTTGCTTCTGGGTATCCTCCCATAGGTATAAATCACATCGCAGAAGCTGCAATCGAAGGGACAGCCCCTGGTAGTTTGGACTGATACAGCATTGTAGAGTGAGATATCCTCCCTGATCAATTCCCATGCTGGTGGAGGGACCTTTGTCAAATCCGGTTTCGTGAAGCTTTTATATTCACTGTGAAAGGAACCTTTCTGATAATCCTTCAGGAATTGCGGCCAGGTATCTTCCACTTCTCCATAGAAGATAACATCTATATATTCCTGATTCTGATGAATTAGATTTTCAACACCAATGCCTCCGACAACCAAAACAGCGTCTGGCATCAGTCGTTTGCAATGGGAAGCTATATCCAGGCAATGTTTCACCTGGTTGGATGTGACAGAGATACCTATAACATCAACCGATTTGCCCTCCAGCACAAGCTCTGCCGGACCGCGAATATATTCATCATGGATTTCAACCTCGTGTCCGGCAGGGGTAAGCGCCGCTACTGAAGCAATGGCATGGGGTGAGAAGATCGCCTTCGCAAAAAGATACGGGATTGATCGGGTTATCTGACTATCTATATCGTCATATGAGCCCGGACTGATCAGGAGGATCTTCATACTGGAATCTTTTCCATATTATGCCATAAAACACATCACGTAACCACATGAGTCACAGACGCAGATGGTGGTCTTGTTTTCGCCCACTCCAACTTTTTGCCTCAACCGAATGTTCCCATACCTCTTTGCTACTGCTTGTTGGTGAGAGATTCAGATACGAAGATAAGAGAAACAAGGAAATCTGTTTCTATCAGGAATAAAAAAAGCCTCACACTTTCATGTAAGGCTTTGATTTTCAACTGTCGGGGTAGCAGGATTCGAACCTGCGACCCCCTGCTCCCAAAGCAGGTGCGCTAACCGGACTGCGCTATACCCCGATATATTTTTGATCTTTTGCGGAGAAGGGGGGATTCGAACCCCCGGTACAGTTTCCCGTACGACAGTTTAGCAAACTGTTGGTTTCAGCCACTCACCCACCTCTCCCTTTGTTCACCGAAATTCCGCAGTCCCGGAGCGAAGGCGAAAAGGCGGAAATAAACGGGGTGCAAAGGTATAGATTCTACTAATAACTACAAAGATTATTTTCATGATAATCGCGGAAATCGCAAGAACCTTTTGTACCTGAATTACCTGAAAGGTGTGAACTGTTTCAGGAAGAATGCATTGGGAACCGCTGATTGATTGTAGCTTTCACTTCATCTAATAAATCCCCGGGAGAATATACGACACACCTGATGAACTCCTCTGGCTCTCCCAAATCTGTTTCAATGATGCATTGACAGGATTGGGTCCCGTCAGGGTTGTCTGTCAATGAAAACTCTGGAGGATACTTGAATGGAGCCCGGTTATCCCCGTAACGCCACTCAATCCGGTGAAGAATTTCAACAAGAAACCGAAGGATCTCCTGTTGCGCTTCTTCCCAATCATTCACTTCAGACATAGTAATCAGGGTTGAGATTTAGCTTAACAAAGCTACAATATTCCATAAATCATTACGATATAAGAACAAGGAGAATTCGTACTTTTGTTTCCTAAACCAACGCTTCTATGCCCGGAAAAACCTTTGCCGAAAAAATCTTTGGCGCCGATGCAGGCAGCATCGTCTTCGCCACCCCCGACATCATCCTCTCGCATGATAATACAGCCAGCATCTACAGCACGTTTAAAAAGATGGGAGGAGAGACACCCATCAATCCGGATGCCCTCCTGATCACTCTCGACCACAACGCTCCTCCTACCAGCTCAAAGCTGGCGAACGACTACCAGGCAATCCGGGAATTTGCCAGTAAATTTGGAGTAATTAAATTCCATGATGTCGGCGAGGGAATCTGCCACCAGCTGATGGCTCTCTACGCCCGCCCCAAAATGATCATCGTTGGTAGCGACAGCCATACCAGTACTGCCGGTGCCTTCAATGCATTTGCCGCCGGAATCGACAGAACCGAAACCGCCGGTTTGTGGAAGCAGGGAGAGACCTGGTTCAGGGTTCCCGATACGATGAAGATCACGCTTCACGGTAAGCTGCCCGACAGGGTGTTTGCTAAGGATTTGGCTCTCTGGATCATAGGAATGATTGGAAGCAGCGGCGCCGACTATTTGTCAATAGAATACCATGGCGACGGGGTTCACTCACTCTCGGTTGCCGACCGGATGGTTCTCGCCAACCTGGCCAGCGAAATGGGAGCAAAAAATGCCGTTTTTCCGGCCGATGAAATCCTTGAAAAGCACTTTGGAGAAAAAACAGACGGTATTTGGGCTGATCCGGATGCTTCCTATATAAAAGAGATCACTATCAACCTGGATGACGTTTTTCCGGTTGTTGCCGCTCCTCACCATGTTGATAACGTCAAAGCCGTATCGGAAGTTGAAGGTACAATGATCCAGCAGGCACTGGTGGGCACCTGTACAAACGGCAGGCTCGAAGACCTGCGTGAAGCCGCTGCCGTTCTGAAAGGCCGCCGGATCCCTAAATTCATGCAACTGCTTGTCATACCGGCATCCAGAGAGATCTATATGCAGGCAATGCGGGAAGGGTTGGTTACTGCATTCATTGAGGCAGGAGCCAATGTTCTGACCTCATCCTGCGGTCCATGCCTGGGTACCGGCCAGGGGATTCCGGCCGACGGATACAACGTGATCTCCACGGCAAACCGTAACTTCAAAGGAAGAATGGGCAATCCAAGCTCCAACGTATATCTCGCATCACCCGCTACCGTTGCCATCTCGGCCCTGCGTGGTGAAATATCAGACCCACGGGGAAAAAGCCATGGCGATGTCTATCCGTTTCACATCCCTCAAAGTACTACGGTCGACATCCGGGAAGGAGAAGACCGGTACAACGCACATACCTGGAATTATGCCGATGTGGATAATCTCAACACCGACCAGATGTTTGCAGGTAACCTGACATACGCGGTGCAAAGTGCTGAGCCGGATAAGATCATGCCACACCTTTTCAAAGGGTTTGATGACAGCTTTTCCGAACGTGTTAAACCGGGAGATATCATCATGGCAGGAGCAAATTTCGGATGCGGAAGCTCGCGTGAACACCCGGCTGTAGGACTTGCACATGCCGGGGTGAAAGCGGTGATATGCAAATCGGTTAACCGGATTTTCTATCGCTCATCCGTCAATCAGGGGCTGCCTATTATCCTCCTGCCGGAAGCCGTGGATGCATTTCATCAGGGAGATCTGGTGAAAATCAATTTCAACGCCGGGATTGTCGACATAGCGGGGAAAGAGTTCAGGTTTGCCCCGCTTCCCACAAAACTGATGGAGATTTTTCAAGCCAAAGGATTGATCAACTATGTAAAGAACCAATGAGAAGGCTGCTAAAGCTCGTTCTCTTCCTTGTAGTTTCCATACTGCTGGTCTGGATCCTGAAGCAAACATTCCCAAAAAACACCGGAGCTCTCAACTATTTCCTCATCTTCCTCTTCCTGGATGCCTTTTTATGGGCCATCACATGGCGTGAGATCCGGAATCTCAAACGCGTTTGGCGGTATCTACTTACAATACTTTTCTGGATGCCGTTTTGCCTGGTGGTTGCAGGAGTTATCTATGGCTTCTTCAGTACCTACTATTTCTGGCCCCGGTTCGTAAAAACGTACCTCACAAGTGTTGTGTTTATTGCCTATGCGACAAGAATCCTGCCCATCGCTTTTCTGGTTCTGACTTTCATTTACCAGGGAATCCTGTGGGTTCTTGCACGATTTATTCCAAAACTTAAGATCGCTACCCGAAAATCCGGAAAACTGTTTGTTGCCGGATGGCTTCTCGGGATCTCTCTCTTTCTGCTGATGCTTGCAGGAATGGTATTGTGGGAACATCACTATAAAGTCAGGACGACCGAAATCACACTCGGGAAACTGCCACCCTCGTTTGACGGCCTCAGGATCGTGCAATTGTCTGATATTCACCTTGGAAGCTGGAACAGAATATCAAAACTCTCTGAAATGGTTGATTTGGTCAATGAACTTGATCCCGACCTGATTTTCTTTACAGGAGACCTGTGCAACTATTCAACTGCGGAAGTGTGGCCATTCCAGGATGTTTTGAGAAAACTGAAGGCCAGGTACGGGATCTACACCGTTCTGGGAAATCACGACTACGGAGCTTATATGACCTGGATCTCTGAAGAGGCAAAGAGAGAGAACATGCTTGAACTCTATCGGTTTTATGATGAACTTGGATGGAAATTGTTGCGAAACGAAAATGACCTGCTGGTGCTTCACGACGATACCCTGGCTATCGTTGGTGTAGAAAACTGGGGATCGATAGGCCGCTTTCAACGGTTGGCGGATATGCCCAAAGCGATGACAGGAACACAGAATATTTCAACGAAATTACTGCTCTCACATGACCCAACCCATTGGGACAGTATTGTGAGCAAACAATATCCGGAGATCGACATCACCTTCTCAGGCCATACACATGGCGGCCAGGTTGGCCTGGAAACCAGCGGCTGGCAATGGAGTTTCGTACAGTATCTCTATCCGGAGTGGGCCGGCCTATACCAGAAAAGATGGGAAGACGGCACTGAACAATATCTATATGTGAACCGGGGCGCCGGAACAATCGGGTATGCCGGACGAGTAGGAATCTGGGCAGAGATTACGCTGATCGTTTTGAAGAGCAATAAAAATTGATTTTTTTTGTGTACTTTCATCGCGTTTCTTCTATTAATCTGTCTTCATGGATAATACCCGGATGCCTTTCGAAGCTGTTGAAGCCATTGAACGGCAAAAAATATTGCTTCAGATCTCTCAGTTCTATAACCCCGACTTCCAGCGAACCTGGGAATCGATTACAGAACTGGCTTCTCCTGTGTTAAATGCTGACCGGACCAGTATATGGTCCTTGTCAGAGGATGGATCCAGGATGGTATGTAACGATCTTTTTGACTGCTCAACTTCCGATCATTCGTCCGACATTGAACTGGACTCCAATCTTTATCCAGCCTATTTCAGCGCGTTGGAATCATCCAGGGTGATTGATGCTTTTGATGGCGAGAACGATCCCAGAACGTCTGAATTTTCATCAGGATACCTTATTCCTTTGAATATCAAATCACTGTTGGATGTCCCTATCCGGATAAACGGGAAACTCTCCGGCATCCTTTGCTTTGAGTATGTTGGCACCATCCGCCACTGGTCGGTAGAAGAGAAGGAGTTTGCGGCATCAATGGCAGATCTTATCTCAGCGAAATTTGAAGCCCTGGAGAGATGGATGGCAGAAACAGAACTTCAGGCATCGGAACAACGGTACAGGAATATTCTGGATAATGCTTTTGTCGGGATATTCAAAACAGCGATAGACGGTACCTTTCGCAACGCTAACTCCTCCATGGCTCGCATCCTCGAATTCGATACTGTTGACGACCTTCTGAAGGTCAATTCAGGCACGTTATATCAATCTCCTGAAGATCGTAAACGAATGATGGATTCCATTCGGAAGGAAAAACATTTGCGGGATTTTGAAGTGACCCTTCTATCCAACAAAGGGAACCTTAAGGATTGCATCATCAATGCTTATCTGGAAGAGGGAGATCTCGTGGGTATGATGATGGACGTAACGGGACAGAAAAGAATTTTGAAAGACCTTGAAGAAGCCAGGTTGCGTGCCGAAGAGTCGGACCGGCTGAAGACTTCACTCCTTGCCAATATGAGTCACGAACTTCGGACACCGATGAATTCGATCCTGGGATTCTCCGAGCTGATCATGAATGACTCGGATAATGAGGAGACGCAATTCTACAGCAAAAAAGTATATACTGCCGGAAAACGATTGCTGCACACGCTTCAGACGATTCTTGAGTTGGCTGACCTTGAAGCTACAAAGTCAAAATTACTTCGGAAGGATGTAGACCTGCTTGCCCTTCTCTCCTCCGTTCTGCCGCCATTTCAATCCCAGGCTCGCGATAAAGGACTGTACCTTATTACAGAAATAGATCCAGGCCTTAAAGTCATGGCAGATGAAAACCTGATCAAACTGGTGTTTCAGAACCTGATCGACAATGCCATAAAATTTACAGAAGCCGGAGGAATCAACATTGACACCAGCAAGAGACACCATGAAGGGAGAGATTGGGCAATCATCCAGTTCAGGGATTCGGGAATCGGGATCGACCGCGCAAACTTTGAACAAATCTTTCAGGAATTCCGACAAGCCAGTGAGGGATATAACCGAAGGTATGAAGGAACCGGACTGGGACTCACCCTCTCCAGTAAAATGATTACGTTGATGGGTGGGAAGATAACACTCGAAAGCGAATTAGGGAAGGGTTCTCTCTTTTCCGTTTGGTTGCCCCTGTATTCAATTGAAGAAAAGCCTGTAACAAAGGACGACTCCTATTCTGCTGAACCACAACGCATTCGTGATTCTAAGAAGTATCCTCATCCTGACATCCCGTTGATTTTGATTGTGGAGGACAATCAGGACAATGCCGAACTTATGAAGCTTTACCTGAAGACAGGATATCAGGTTGACCGGGCGCCAGACAGCACGACGGCCTTGAAAATGGCACAAAACAAGCATTACAATGTCCTATTGCTTGACATCAACCTTGGCCTCGGCATGGATGGCTTGCAACTCGTTCAGGAATTGAGGCTTCAGAAGTCCTACAAGGAGACTCCAATCATTGCAATTACCGGATATACCATGGGCGAAGACAGGGAAAAAATCATGGCTGCAGGGTGCTCCCATTATATTGCAAAACCATTCACCAAATCAGTCCTACTGGAAAAAATAAATACAGCTCTAAACGGTTAATCAACCCAGATTCATAATATACCATTATCATAAAGCAACATGGACATTCAAAAAGCCGTTGAGAGACTTGAACGTTCGCTTCTCCTGCTTGACAGAACTTCCGCATGGGATGTTATTTTCGAAGTCTCCTCAGACACTGACCCTTTTGAAACTGCCAGTGCGCTCGTTTCACTCACTCTCGAGCGGATCGGGAAAGACTGGGAAAAGGGGAATCTCTCTCTTTCTCAAGTATATATGAGCGGCGTGATCTGTGAAGAACTGATTGATCAGCTTCTCCCGCCAAAAAGTCCCACCCGCATCGATCAGCCAAATATGGGAATCGCCGTTCTGGAAGACTTTCATGTATTGGGTAAGCGAATCATCTTCTCCGTATTGAGAGCCGGAGGGTTCGAACTGGAAGACCTTGGTCACGGCATTTCGGTGAATGAGTTGGTTGCCAAGGTATCAGAGAAAAACATCCGGGTGTTGTTGATCTCGGTATTGATGCTGCCATCTGCACTGCGTGTCAAAGAGTTAAAGGAACAGCTGATCGAAAGTGGTGTAAAAATTATTGTTGGTGGCGCTCCGTTCCGCTTTGATGCCAACCTCTGGAAGGAGGTAAATGCCGACTACTGTGGTCATAATCCTGCAGATGCAATTCGGATTGTCAAACAAATAACTTCTATGTCATGAGCATGAAAACGATGACCTCCATGGAGAGGGTTCTTACCACTCTCGGGCATCAGGAGCCTGATCGTGTGCCTCTGTTTCTGCTTCTGACCATGCACGGCGCAAAGGAGCTGGGACTGACCATCAAAGAGTATTTCAGCAATGCCGGTAATGTGGCAGAAGGTCAGCTCCGGTTACGAAAAAAATACAGCAACGACTGCATTTATGCCTTCTTTCACGCACCTATTGAAACAGAAGCATGGGGAGGAGAGGTGATCTTCCACGAGGAAGGACCTCCAAATGCGGGAGCACCTTTTATCACTCGTATTGAACAGATCCATTCACTGAAGGTGCCCTCCGTGAAGGAATCGAAGGGACTGCAGAGGGTATGCGAGGCCATTTCAAAGATCAAAAGCAGGATAGGCGATGAAGCCCCGATTATTGGTGTGGCCATGTCGCCGTTTTCACTTCCGGTAATGCAGATGGGCTTCGACAAGTATCTTGACCTGATGTTTCTCCACCCAAAAGAGTTTAATTTGCTCATGAGGCTAAATGAGCAGTTTTGCATTGAGTGGTCCAATGCACAGCTCGCTGCAGGGGCAACAGCCATCTGCTATTTTGATCCGGTCTCATCTCCCACAATCATTCCCCGCGAAAAATACCTGGAGACCGGTTACCTGGTTGCCAAACGGACAATCAGCCAGATCCAGGGACCTACCGCTACCCATTTTGCATCAGGACGATGCCTTGGGATCCTGGATGATGTGGCTACCACCGGAACCGCTGTAGTGGGTGTCTCTGCCCTGGAAGAGCTCAGGAAGCTCAAGGAAATAGCAAAAGGCAGGATTACACTGCTTGGCAACCTGAATGGCGTTGAGATGCGCACCTGGAGTCAGGAGAAAGTAGAAAAGGAAGTCAGAGATGCCATTGAACAAGCCGGCAGCGGAGGTGGTTTTATCCTCTCCGACAATCACGGGGAAATTCCATTCCAGGTAGAAGACGATACACTGTTGGCCATCTCGGAAGCAACCAGGAGATGGGGAGAGTATCCTCCGAAATAATTGATTTATGACACCTCATCTCTCCATATTTGTTTGTGAGACCTTCGCTCCTGAAGTCAAGGCCGTTGTTGAACAGGAGGGTTATCCCGACGTCAGTGTTGAGATTTTTCCTCTGCACTGCGGCAGTCCGATTATGTCGACGATGAACCTGCTGGAACAAATGCAGACCTCTTCCAGCCACTCCACACACCTTCATTATATCGGGAGCAGCTGCTTTCAGATTCAAAAAGAGAGCCCCAAACTGCCGGAATTCGTCTCGTTAACCCCTCTTTCGCAATGTTTCGATATACTAATCCCTTCACAACTGACCAGCAGTCTGATCCATCAGAGAAACTATCTTGTATCGAGCGGATGGCTGCCATCTTTCAAGCAGCAAATCCAGGGCTGGGGTTTTGACGATACAACCGCGAAACTTTTTTTTGGAGAGACGTCCGAAAATTTGTTGCTGGTAAATACAGGACTTTCTAATGAGACTGAAACCCTTCTTGAAGAAGCAAGCCGTTTTATCGGGATTCCCTACAGTACAATAGACCTGGGACTGTCCCATTGCAGGTTACTGATCAAAGGGATCGTGATGGAATGGCGATTCCTCCAGGAGCGGGATGCCACTGCCCGACAGCTGAAGAAGATAACCCGGGAGTCGGCAGATTACTCCATGGCTTTCAACCAGATCAGCTTACTTGCACAGCTCTCCGACGAGAAGAAGATCAAGGAGAGGATCGCTGAAATGATCCAACTTCTTTTTGCTCCCGCCAGGGCATTTTTTATCCCCGAAGGATCTGATTCCAAAAATCCTCCGGAGGAGCTGTTTTCGAACAGTATGGGCTTAGCCAAAGGAGATTGCGAGAACGCTTCGTTTGCCATTCAGCTGATTGAGAATGACAAAAATAACGGGCGAATAGACGTGGTATGTGTCTCATTTCCTGAATACCTCGGGTATTATCAAAAACTTTCTCCGATCCTTGGAAAGATTTTCGGGCTGGTGTTGTCAAATGCCGGAAAATATGAAACTATCAGAGAACATGAAAAGCTGTTGCAGATCAGTTCACTTGAACTCACAAAACTCAACGCCACCAAGGATAAATTCTTCAACATTATCGCCCACGACTTGAGAAGTCCGTTCAATTCATTGCTTGGATTCATCAGCCTGTTTCTGAATGATTACGATGACTTCACGGATGAAGAAAAAAAGGATTTTATTCGCCGCATACAGGGGATCTCAAAAAACACCTTTCGGTTATTGGAGAATCTGCTTGACTGGGCTAGAGCCCAATCCGGCGATTTTCAGGTGAGTCCTGACTCTATTTCACTCCGGCAGTTGATTCTGGATAACGTCGACATCTTTGCCCCGGGTGCCAGCAAAAAAAATATCCGGTTGCTGGCTGGATCACATCAGGACATAGATATATTTGCCGACAGGTACTCGATTGATGCCGTGATTCGGAACCTGATCAACAATGCACTTAAATTCACCAATCAGGGAGGAGAGATCAGTTTTGCATTCCAACAGGAGGGAAAGATGGCCATCTGTTCCGTAACCGACACCGGGATTGGTATTCCCCCCTTGATGGCAGAGCAACTTTTCCGCATCGATTCGCAGGTAAAACGTCCCGGAACAGCCAAAGAGAGCGGAACGGGGCTGGGGCTGATCCTTTGCAAAGAGTTTGTGGAGATGAATGGCGGAGAGATCTGGGTTGAAAGTGAGGAGGGGAAAGGGAGTACGTTTAGCTTCTCCGTACCGTTAGTTGATGGCCCGTGAAACCTGGATGAATGACACTTCGATATCTCCTCCCTGGGGATACAAACTGATCCAGTTGTTGTCTTCCCGGTACCAGGGATCCTGGTCTTTCACACTGATCAGTCGCTCGTTGACCTCTCCATCGGTTGAAATGTTCCGGATGGCTAATCCTCCACTGGTCTGATCTCCCTTCCCGTAGCGTATCAGGATATTGAAGCTTTTATCGGATAAATTTCTCACCTTCAGGTAGATGAAATTGTTTCTCCGTGAAGAGATGTTCACCGGCTCAAAGGAGAATTTCTGTTGCTCCCCCTCTTTGATCACGACTGTTGTTGTAAGTACATCTGCGATGGCATTCTCAGAGATTGTTTTGCGGATCTTGGCGATCATCATGCGCGGATAATCTTCATTGGGCAGAAAGGAGATCGCGCGGGTGAAGGCATCAATCGACCTATCGTATTCATAGGTATTGAAAAATCCGTCGCCCTCCCCTACTGCTTTGTCGTAATCGGCCTTGTTTGCCCTGTAAATGCTGTCAATCTTCACATTTGTGATGCGAAGTCGTTCCTTCGGATGCTGTTCGTCCGGAAAGAGGTCGAGAGCCTGTTCGAAATTTTCCCGAGCCCTGAAATACTCTTTCCCGGTAAAAAACAGATCTCCGGTCACCACAAGCTTGTCAAATGTCTGCCTGAGCCCCTCGATCTCTGCGATTTTCTGGTTGATCTCCTTGATCTTCTCCCTGGGGTAGGTCTCTGACGGTTTTATCGCAGCGGCATTCTGAAAGCCATCCCTGGCGTTTTCGTATTTCTGTTCGGCAAAAAGAAGGTCGGCGCTGGTAACAGCCGCCTTGTACTCCTCATTCACCCGATTGATCTCGGCCTGCATCCGATTGATCTCTGCGATCTGATCCTGCCAGTAAGAGTTTTCAGGCCTCAGCTCACCTGCCCTGGCATAATCCATGCGGGCAGAGTCGAGGCTCCTGTCGCTAAAGAGTTGATCGGCATGTGTGATAAGGGCATTGAAATCACTGTCAATCTTAAGCTGCCGGGCAATCTCCAGCTTGATCGTCGCATCGATCTCCTCCAGTTTTTGTTTTGGGTAGGCCTCCTCAGGCTTCAGGGATTTAGCGGTCTCAAACTCGGCTCTTGCAGGGATGAGCCGGGATGCCGACATCAGGCTATCGCCACGTTCAATTGTTCGTGCATATTGGCGATCCAACGCTGCAATCCGTTCTATTTCAGCAAGAAGGACATCAATCTCTGCCACCTTGACGGATGGGTAATTCTCAGCTGGCTTGAGGGATTTTGCCTGGATATAACCTTCTCTTGCCGACTGATACTCTTTATCGCTGAGGAACGTATCCGAGGATGAAATCAACGCAGCATATTTCTCTTCCAATGCTTTCAGGTTCTGCTGTTCCAGGGCCAGCTGCCGGGCAATCTCTTCAAGCTTCTGGTCAATCACAACCAGTTGCTTTGCTGGATAGGGCTCCGCCGGCTTCAGGGACTGCGCCTGCAGATATACTCCTCTGGCCTGCTGCCATTCAGCTTTTTCAAAAAGTTGATCGGCACTTGCAATGGCATCATCATACTGCTGGCTCAAGCTCTGCAACCGGGCCAGTTCAGCCAGGATGCCGTCTATCTCCGCAATTTTTGTTGGCGGATAGCTTTCCGTTGGTTTCAGGGTAGAAGCGGTTTGAAATGCTCCTTTCGCCTCCGTGTAGGCCTTGGTTTCCAACAGACTGTCTCCTCTTGCAACAGCCAGAGTATAGTCCGCCTCACGTTTTTCATCCAATGCCATTTGGTTAAGAAGGGCATCCACCTCTTTGATCTTTGCCGCGGGATAACTCTCTTTCGGCTTCAGCGCCAGCGCTTCCTGATAGGTGATTTTTGCAGCCTGGTATTCGAGCAGCCCAAATTTTGCATCTGCGGCGGCAATCAGCTCAGCGTAGTTGTTCTCGAGGGCCTCCCTGTTGGCAATTGAACGTAAAATTGAGTCGATCGTTTGAATCCGTAAAGCCGGCAACGATTCGGAAGGCTTGATCCCGAGCGCCTTCTCGTATTCAGTTTTGGCCGTTTCATAGGTTCGGGCTGCGAACAGTTTGTTTGCTTCCGTAAGCACTGCTTTGTACTGAGCGTCAATGGCCTGCTGTTGTTCCAGGTTGGCAAGTATTCCATCCAGTTCAAGGATTTTTTCAGCCGGATAGCTCTCCTCAGGTTTCAATTTCAATGCTTCCTTGTATTGTCCTTTGGCTTGTGGGTAGAGATTGTCAGAGAACATCCGGTCGGCATTCTCCAGAATTCGGATGTACTGAGCATCCAACTCTTGCTGCTTCAGCAGAGCTGCCGCCATGAGGGTTCCAATCTCGGCAATCTTCTGCTGTGGATATACCTCTTCGGGCTTGACTGCCAGGGCATTTTCATATTCCGCTCTGGCTTGAGGAAAAGCCTGATCGGCAAACAACCTGTCGGCATTTGAAATGGCTGCATGGTACGCCTCCTCCATGGCCAGCTCATTGGCTTGCTGGCTCCCGACCCCTTCAACCGTTTTGGCAAGCATCGCCTTGGGATACGACTCGTTGGGCTTGATCTTCAAAGCCAGCTGATAGTTTTGCCGGGCTCTGATGAAGTTCTTATCCATGTAAAAACTGTCGGCAATGTTTACAAAGTTTTCAAAATCAGCCTGATCTTTTGCAATCTGGGCTACGATCCCGTCAATCTCCCGAATCTTTTCCGCCGGATAGACCTCTTTTGGTTTCAGCGTCAGAGCCTCTTCATAACTGCTCCTGGCATCCGGATAACGGACCTCACTGAACAATTTGTCGGCTTGTGCAATTGCCTCCTTATATGCTGCCTCGAGCGCAGCCAGCTCAGCCAGTTTCGTTTTAAGCTCCTCAATCCGTTCTTTCGGATAGGGTTCGTTTGGTTTCTGCTGAAGTGCTTTCTGATATTCGAGCAATGCACGCTGAAAGCTTGTCGAATTGTAAAAGTTATCGGCAGCAGTAATGGCCTGCAGGTAGAGCTCTTCCCTTACCTGCTGATCCACCAGGATCTTGATAATGGTATTGATTTTTTCTTTGGGGTAGGCTTCGCCGGGGAGCATGCTGCTTGCATTCTCATACTGGCTTTTGGCTTTTTCATAGTCCCGTTCAGCGAATAATTTATCGGCACTCGCGATGGTTACATCGTAAAGGATATTCTGAGCCTTATTGGAGCGAAGAAGTCCCATCGTCTTGTTCATCCTCTCTTTCGCATAGGCATCCGAAGGTTTGATGTCGATAGCCATCTGGTAGGAAGCCTTGGCGTTGAGGTAGTCCTTTT
Source organism: Bacteroidales bacterium (assembly GCA_014860625.1). GTDB lineage: Bacteria > Bacteroidota > Bacteroidia > Bacteroidales > FEN-979 > QYOJ01. The sequence continues at coordinate 37,921 of JACZJJ010000006.1, forward strand.
TCTCAAAATAGCCATCCGCCATGATGATCATCCGGGAGTATTCTTCGTTGGTCTTTTTTTGCTGGGCGATCAGTCCTTCCACACGAATTGTCCGTTCCTGGATTGAACGAACTCCGGGCTTCAGGGTATTCGCCTTCTTGAGCAGAACCAGGCACTCTTCATAGCGCTGCTGATTATACAGGTCTGTGATGGGACCAAGGAGGCTCTGGTAAACGGAGTCGGGAGCCGGGAGTTTGGCAGTGTAGGTTGAATCAGGAGGAGAGGATGGTTGCTTTTCTGAAATGACAGGCAATAACAATTCGTAGGCAAAGGCCAGTGATGCAATAAAAAAGACAGGAAAAACAAGGTATCTGGAACTCTTCCGTAAACTTCTATTCATAACTTGTTAACGCTGATTCTAAAAATTAATTTTACGGGAGATCAATAAACGATAATCCCATCCCTGATCGTCAACTTTCGGTCTGCCATATCGGCCAATTCAAGGTTATGGGTAACGATGACATAGGTTTGGTTAAAGTGGTCTCTCAACTCAAAGAAAAGTTTATGAAGGTCCACTGCTGAAGCCGAATCCAGGTTCCCCGAAGGTTCATCAGCCAGGATGACTCCCGGGTTGTTGATCAATGCCCGTGCCACCGCCACACGTTGCTGCTCTCCGCCTGATAATTCTGAAGGTTTATGATCAGCCCGCTCTTCCAGTTTCATGAATGAGAGAAGCTCCATCGCACGGCTTCTGGCATCCCGCTTGGAACGTTTGGCGATGAAAGCAGGAATGCAGATGTTCTCAAGAGCTGTAAACTCAGGAAGAAGGTGATGAAACTGAAACACAAACCCAATTTGCCTGTTCCTGAAATCAGCGCGTTTTTTTTCATTCATCTTCTGCAGGGGAAAATCGCCTACCTGTACCTCTCCTGAATCAGCTTTGTCCAGCGTTCCAAGGATATGAAGAAGGGTAGATTTTCCTGCTCCGGAGGCTCCGACAATAGAGATGATCTCGCCTTTTTTAACCTCCAGACTGATCCCTTTCAGTACCTCAAGCGACCCGTAGGATTTGTGTATTTCAGTAGCAACAATCATTTTCCTCCGATAAACGGCAAAGTTACTAATGTTATTTTGAAATTCGGTTGCTAGTTAGTACTTTTGGAGCCTCGCAAAACAGGGATATACATATGAATCTACACGAATATCAAAGCAAAATGCTCCTCCGGAAAAATGGAGTGATGGTTCCGGAAGGAATCCTTGCCACAACCCCAGAGGGAGCAGTTGAAGCGGCCAAGGCTATTAAAAACTCTACCGGATCCAACAAATGGGTGATTAAAGCCCAGGTGCATGCCGGAGGTCGAGGAAAAGGTGGTGGCGTAAAAGTTGCCACAACCGTTGACGAAGTGAAGGATTATGCCGAACAGATCATCGGGATGAACCTGGTTACTCCTCAAACGAGCGCCAAAGGAAAGAAAGTCAGAAAGATATACGTTGAACAAAACATCTACTACCCGGGGCCAACCGAACCTGCTGAGATCTATTTCAGCATCCTCCTTAACAGGCAAAAAGGCCATATTATCCTCATGTACTCACCAAGGGGCGGGATGGATATTGAAAAAGTTGCGGAAGAGACTCCCGAATTGATCTTTACTGAAGAGATTGATCCCATCATCGGCCTGCAACCCTTTCAATGCAGGAAAGTCGCTTTTAACCTGGGGCTATCAGGAGAAGCATACAAAAATATGGTCAAATTCGTGAAAGGAGTTTATGATACGTATGTCAATTCCGATGCGTCACTCGTTGAGATCAACCCGGTATTCAAAACCTCTGACGAAAAGATCCTGGCAGCAGATGCCAAACTTACCATTGATAACAACGCGTTATTCCGTCATCCCGATATCCTCGAGATGCGCGACTTTGACGAAGAAGATCCCATCGAAGTGGAGGCAACGGCATTCGACCTTAACTATGTAAAACTCGACGGAAACGTAGGCTGCATGGTTAACGGTGCCGGATTGGCCATGGCCACGATGGATATCATTAAACTTTCGGGCGGAGAGCCTGCCAACTTCCTCGATGTTGGCGGAAGCGCCAATGCCAAGCGTGTTGAAGAGGGGTTCCGCATCATCCTGAGAGATCCCAATGTAAAGGCGATCCTGCTGAATATTTTCGGGGGCATCGTTCGTTGCGACCGTGTTGCCCAGGGTGTCGTTGACGCCTATCACAACATCGGCGAAATCCCTGTGCCGATCATTGTCAGGCTTCAGGGAACAAACGCAGAAGAGGGAAAGAAACTCATTGATGAGTCGGGATTACGTGTCCATTCAGCTATAACGCTGCAAGAGGCTGCGACACTTGTGACCGAGGTACTGAACTGATCGGCCAATCTGGTTTAACATAGCGGATTCTCCTTTCTCACACGATTCTCTTCCTGTGAGAGGAAATTCCGAACCTGATCGAGTTCCTCAATACTATTCTCAGCAAAAGAGAACTTGTTTCCCATATCCCGGATCTCGTATCCCTTATCCTTGAGCCATTCACGCAGCCGGTCCTCATCCGTTCCTTTCTCCTCCTGATGCCTCCGTTTGAGGTATTGAAGGATACGCAACCCATCGAATTTCTCATGACAGGCACGCACAAATTGAGACGCTTCGTTTGCGTTCTTCCGAAGGGTTGAGAGTGGGTCCTCACGGCCGGTGGTATCCTGAAGGAACCTGATCACAGATGTAGCAACCGTTTGCCGGTACATCTCCGGGAAGAGACGGTACGTTTCTGCAATCTCATCAAACAGCCTGAAAGAATAGATTGGGTAACTCGTCCAGTCGCCCGCTGCCCCGCGAATCATAGCTGGTCCGGTACCAAAGAAGACGCGGGAGGAGAACCTTGCTGCCGGAAATACGCTAACCCTGTTCCAGTTTATGAGATGGCCGGCTTTCTTCAATTTCTGCAGAAAATAGAAATCCTCTCCGCTCAGTTTTGGTGTCATCCCTCCTACCTTCCTGTATGCCCAAACAGGGACAGCCATCGCCGATCCGAGAGCAGTGAACGCATACGGGCTTCGAATTCTCCAGAGGTTCAGAAAATAGTACCGCATATAGATCTCGTAACGGAGAATTGCACGGGCTGCATCCTGATCTTCAGGAAGATCATGGTAATATGGGGTGGATATCGCCGTTGCCTTTGGATGGACTGAGAGGGTTTCGGGGAGAGAACCAAAATAGTCTTCAGCAAAACGTGTATCGGCATCCAGGCTCAGAATAATATCAGTCGGATTGGCTTTCTGCGAGATGTGATCCATCAGGGTTTTTCTGGCCCAGCCAACACCGTGCATTTTCCCTGTCCAACCCGCCCCCCAGGAACTCCTGTCGATCACCTCTACCTTAAATCCCGATTCGGCCGCCAGCATAGAGAGGCTCCCGGAATTATGCTGGCAAACTGCTGCCTTTGCAGGGTCTGACCACCAGCTATCTGGTTGATTCACACAAGTTACAATGGTAAAGTTCCGGAAGGTTTGCCGGCCTATGGCATGGAGAATGACCGGAAGCCATTCAGGTTCATCCATTACCGGTAGTGCCACATAGATGTGAGGAGTTTCAGTCAAAACCCATGAATTGCTTTCTGAATTGAGCATGCTCGAATATGGCCGGATTTTCAACTGTTTTCAGGCTCATCTTCCCAATCATCTCATTGACCAAGCTGTAACCACGACGTTCGGGATAAGCTTCAAGTTCTTTCAACATTGTTCGGATTATCTTACCAGTTCCTGAAAGAGATTGTCATCCTGGATGATCTCCACCGCGCGCATGACCTCAGGATCCATCTCATTGGCTATCATGTAGAAAGATGTAATGTCGTAAAGCTTTTGGGCGATCAACCCTTTGATCTGTGCCTTGATTAAGGGTTCCGACGTTGCAAACTGCTCTTCGTTCTTTTCCATTCCAGCCTCTTCTGCCGCTTTGAAGAAAAGTTCCATAAAGGGCTCATCAATCTCAAAACCCGTTTTGAATGCATTGAAATCAGGGTAGTTGTTCATTAACGACTGCCTGTTTTTATCGACGTAGTCGCTAATCAGCGGATTCACGATATTATTCCTTCGCATATCGAGATAGTAATCGGTCAGGTAGGTAGAATCCCACGGAATGAAAACATCGGGCATGATACCACCACCACCGTAGACGGTCCGTCCGTTTGCCGTCTGGTATTTCAGCGAGTCGGGAAGCTTGATGCTGTCGGCATGAATTAGTTCCCCCCTGCTGTACCTGTTGGCAAAATCCTTGTAATACTCCTCAACACCATTCTTATAAGGCTTTTGGATAAACCTGCCAGATGGTGTGTGATACCTGGCTGTGGTAAGCCTGATCTGGGATGTGTCGGGCAGGTTGTAAGGGCGTTGAACCAATCCCTTTCCAAAGGAGCGCCTTCCGACGATCAGCCCCCGGTCCCAGTCCTGAACGGCACCAGCAACAATCTCGCTGGAAGAAGCGCTGTTCTCGTTGATCATGACCACCAACTTACCCTCTTCAAAATTACCTCTGTAGGTAGAATAGAAGTTCTCTCTCTTACTCCGCATCCCTTCGGTATAAACAAGGATCTTCCCCACGCCGAGGAATTCGTCGGAGAGTTCAATTGCAGGTGCCATATACCCTCCGGCGTTGTTCCGCAGATCCAGGATCAGGCTCTTCATTCCTTCGCTCTTCAGTTTTTTAACGGCATCCTGGAATTCCTGAGTTGTGGTAAGGGAGAATCTGTTCAGGTTGATGTATCCGATTTCGGGAGCAATCATGTATACCGCATCAATGCTGTTGATTGGTATCTTATCCCGTATGATCGCATATTCGAGCAGACCTTTTTTCCCTTTCCGGTAGATCGAGACAACGACCTTTGTTCCTTTTTTTCCCCTGAGATGGTCAAGAACGAACTGGTTGTTTATATGTTTGCCGACCACATCCTCACCGTCGATCTTTACAATCTTGTCGCCCGAAATAATCCCCAGTTTTTCGGAGGGACCGCCGGTTAGCGGATGCACCACGACAATCGTGTCCCTGAGTATCTCGAACTGAATTCCAACACCTTCAAAATTCCCCTGGAGTGGTTCATTGGCACGTTGCAACTCCTCTTTTGGAATATAAATTGAATGCGGGTCAAGTTCCTTGAGCATTTCAATGATCGCTTTCTCAACCAGTTTGTCCTCATGAACTGAATCTACATAGGCATAATCAATAATCTGCAAAGCTACCTGAAGCTTCCTGAGGTTTTCGTCGGGGTAGTTGTTCTGAGCTGCTAAAACCAGGGGGAACAACAGCAGTAGCATCAGTTTAAACGCTGTTCTATATGGGAAGCAAGAGTCTATTTTCATGATCTGAATTGTTGAGTGGATAACACCTGAATTAGAGAGGTCAAAGGTAGGATTTTTTAGGGTAACCCTTCCGGTTCAACCTTTTTCACTAATTTTAACTGCTAAATACGGGAAATATTGCAGCCATGGACCCCGAACGAAACAAACTGATACGAAGCCTTTTCTTTCCGATGATATTCGTCCTGATCATCTGGATTATCAAGGCCCTGGAGGTGATACTCGACACTTCTTTTGCCGGGTATGGCATGCACCCGATGTCCTGGAAAGGGATTCCGGGTATTCTCTCGATGCCGTTGATTCACAGTGGATGGAAACACCTGTTTGCCAACTCAATACCTCTGTTTCTGCTGGCGGCTCTACTTTTCTATTCCTATCGGGAAATCGCCTGGAAAGTGCTGATTCTGATCTACCTTCTTTCCGGACTCTGGGTCTGGTTCCTCGGAGAACCCGGATCGGTGCATATTGGCGCCAGCGGAGTGGTATACGGTTTGGCAGCTTTTTTATTCACCAGCGGCATCATCCGAAGAGAGAAAGCATTGATGGCAATTACTCTGCTGGTAGCCTTTCTTTACGGAGGTCTTATCTGGGGAGTTTTTCCTCAATTCTTCCCAAAGGAGCGAATATCATGGGAAGGACACCTGATGGGGCTGCTTGCCGGTACAATACTCGCCGTATATTTTCGTAAAGCAGGCCCCCAGCGTCCCCGGCATGAGTGGGAAGACGAAGATTACGACGACGACGATCCCTTCTCCGGTTACCATCCGGATGATCCCACGGCGCCAAAGCCTCCAGAGCCTCCAAAGCCTCCGGAACCACCGGAGATACGTTATCATTACAGGGGCCCTGATACAACAAGATAGGGCCTTAGCATGATAAAAACAGCACTGTCATAGCTCTTCAATCCTTCCAGTTCCTCTATTTCCATGATGCCTTTATGTTTCTTGCGGTATAGGGCAATCTCCTTTGCAAACTCATAGGGCATGTAGGGATGAGCGATCAACTCCTTGAATGAGATGACGTTAAGATTCATTTGCTGGATGAGGGTGGAATCCACCATCAGATATGGCCTGATCGACATGTAACGGTTTGAGTCCATTCCATACACTTCCATCAGCTGTTCGACAGAGGTGAACCCCCCGAGTCTTTTCCTGTAACCAGTGATCCTTCGCGCAAAAGAGGGTCCGATTCCTCTGAGCCGCTGCAGGTCGAGCGTATCGGCGCGATTCAGTTCCAGCTTAAAGAGAGGATCTTTGTTGCGGTGGGCCGACTCAGACGAATCAGGTGGCAATGCCGCCCTGAACTGTGACATCTCGATGCTGAGTGTCGAGAACTCAACAGGATTTAACCTGACGGCATCCGGGAGATACAACCGAAAGAGATTGACCGACAAAATGATAAGCGTCAGAATAAAGATCCCACGCTGTTCCCCTCTGCTAAATGAGAGATAGTGCTTGATGATTTGTGCTGATGTCATAATTTTCCTTTTCTTAATTCGCTGCCTTCCTGGTTTCTCATCTCAGTATTCGGGCGCCGATCCTGCAGTCGAGGCATCGTTTTTTATCACAGTATGAATCCTTGAGATGTTTCAACGCCTGGGTAGAAAGGGCATTGTCAACAGGCATCCCAAGTGGAGACCAGGCAGATGTTATCGCGTTTTTCTCTCCCGGAATCTCTTCCAGTAACGAGAGTGACCGTTCCATATAGTGAGGGTTGCCTTTTTCGGTTCCATACATAAAAAGAAGGGGTGCGACGCCATTGATCAGAAGAAGAAAAATGGCACTCTCGCCCAGCCGTTTTATCCTGTAGCCTGACTCTCTATCGAAGGTGTAGTGCGAATCCCAGTATCTGCTTGCTTGTGCCGGAAGTATCCGAATCCAGTCAGACACCTGCAACTTCTCATGCAGGAGGCTTTGAAAACTATCTGTACGATGGATGATATCAGCGAGTTGGCTGATTCGGATGGTTGGAAAGTTCCCTGGCCTTAACCGAAGGAATTTCCAGACTCCCTGTTCCAGTGGCATCAGGGAATATTTATCCTTGTAAAACAGATAGGTTCGTAGAAGTTCTTTTGGATACGCATCCGAATACCCGGAATTTAGCAACCCGGACTGACCGAACAGCAACGCTTCAAGAACCTGAACCTGATCGCGATGACGCTGAAGGATCCGGAGAGGAGCAGACCTGGCAAGCAGCTCAAAAGGGTGAGCGTTGATCTTGTTCCCCATAGCACCGGCAATCACCTGATAGGTTAATTCATCCCATCGCTGGTCTGAATGATTTTTCCACTTCCTGAATGTTTCCACCTTTGAACGAAGCCTCTCATAAGCCAATGCAGGAGTCCATAGTTTGAATACTGCCGGGTCGGCCTCTTTCAGCATGTTTTGACACGGGATCCACCGTTTTTCTGAGAGAAGGGCCTTGTAGGTTGCTGTGAGACGTTCGGGAAAACTATTCCCGACTTCCAGGCAGGGAATGGGCTGATTTTCAGAACCTATTACCTCCTTATCATACCTATCCACCACGTGAAGAATCACATTGTTATAGGCTGGATCGGTTTCATGTCCATGGCGAAACCAATCTGATGCATTCAGATGAATCTCCACGTTCCCTGCCCACAGGGTTCCTGCGATCCGGATCCGGGCATTGAGGAAATCGGGGCCGCCATCCCTGTTGTATTCTCCCGTTTGAACAATTGCAACAGGTTCGCCTGTCACACAAAACAGAGGCTCCCGCAACAACCGGAACCGCCACACATAGTGCAGAAAGTCTTCAGACATCATCATAACCCGGGTTGAATTAATACCCATTAATCGGGTTTTACCCCAAAAGGTAAAAGGTTCTGCAAAAAAAATCACAAGAATGAATTTGCATACAGTCAATCAAACAAGTATATTTGCAATACCAACGCAGGGAAAGTTAAGCTATGGCAAATGTTGAAACGCTTGTTTCAGAGATAGACCATAAGGTACAAAAAGTGATTGAGCGGTTGCAAAACCTGCAGAGGGAGAATGAACAATACAGACAAGAGATTCATGACCAAAACCAGATAAACCAGAGACAAAACCAAACCATCGTAGAATTAGAAGAAAAGATAAACCTATTAAAAACAACAAGAAACCTTGAAATAAAGGAAGGGACAGTTGAAGCGAAAGTAACAATCAATGAACTTTTGCGGGAAATCGACAAATGTATAGGACTCTTGAACAGGTAAATATAGTGATGCATAGCTGATGAGTGAATTGACAATTTCAGTAAAGATTGCTGACAGATCGTATAAACTGGTAATTGCAAACGAGCACGAAGTGCTGTTCAAACAGGCAGCAGAGTTGATAGAGAAGCGGATGAAAGATTACTCAGGAAGTTATGCATACAAAGACAAACAGGATTTGCTAGCCATGGTGGCTCTTGAATATGCGACCAACTATTTGCAGGACGAACACATGCTCTCAGAGCATGGACAGAGTCAGGATGACGGTCAGGAAGAGAAGCTAGCGAAGATCGACAAACTTTTAACAGAATACCTGGCAGGATAAGCCTTTCCGTTCTTTGAAACCGACGATTTACCCGCATTATTCCCAGCAGTTTGTAAACCTAACATTACAAACATTAGGGCAAAGCTCATAGGCATGTAGAACAGGCCTCTTTTACTCTCTGCTTTGGTTTGGTACCGGTTCGCCGGGATCATCCCTTGCAGAGAGGATTCCGGTACGCCGGGACGTTGGACGTTCGAAATGACTGGCAGCCCTATACGTGTCGATTAGAGGTTTATCATTACCTCTTGGGATAGTGCGGGTTTTTTTTTCAGCTTCCCTCCTTCAGTCATAAACCAATAAAACTAGAACAGCTATGGAAATAATGATATACGTTATCGTGGGAGTGGCTGGCATCATTGTTGGCGGGCTGATCACCGGAACAATCCTGAACAAAGCACTGGAAAGAAAACGTGATTCCCTGCTGAAAGAGGCCATGGACAAAGCCGAAGTCATTAAGAAAGAGAAGATCCTTCAGGCAAAAGAGAAATTTCTTCAGCTAAAATCGGAACACGAAAAATACATCAACGAAAGAAATGACGAACTCTCAAAAAGTGAAACCAGGTACAGGCAAAAAGAGGTTGCGCTGAACCAGCGGATTGAAGAGTTTTCGAAGAAGCAGAAAGAGGCTGGCACGATCAAGCAAAACCTCATGAATCAGATGGAGATCGTCAGCAAGAAGCAGACCGATCTGGAAAAAACCATCGCGCAGCAAATTGACAAGCTTCAGGCCATCGCCAACTTGTCGGCATCGGAGGCCAAAGAACAGTTGATTGAGACCCTCAAAGAGGAGGCCAGATCCGAAGCCATGATGCATGTGAAAGACATTGTAGATGAGGCACGTCTTACCGCCAATACCGAAGCCAAGAAGATCATCATTGAAACTATCCAGCGCACGGCAAGTGAGCATGCGATAGAGAATACCGTGGCTGTCTTCAACATCGAGAACGAAGAGATCAAAGGACGAATCATCGGCCGCGAAGGAAGGAATATCAGAACCCTCGAATCTCTGACCGGGATTGAAATCATTATCGATGACTCCCCGGATGCCATTATTCTCTCAGGGTTCGATCCGGTGCGCAGAGAAATAGCCCGTCAGTCGCTCCACAAACTGGTTACCGATGGACGGATCCATCCCGCGCGGATTGAAGAGGTGGTTGCCAAAACAAGGAAACAGATCGAGCAGGAGATTATCGAGAACGGGAAGCGGGTTTGTATCGATCTGGGCATCCACAACCTCCATCATGAGCTGATCCGGATGATTGGCCGGATGAAATACCGCTCGTCGTATGGTCAGAATCTACTGCAACACTCGATTGAAGTAGCCAAATTAAGTGCCACCATGGCGGCTGAACTCGGCCTGAACCCAAAAATGGCGAAACGGGCCGGACTGCTTCACGACATCGGAAAAGTTCCCGACAACGAGCCTGAACTTCCACATGCCATTCTTGGGATGAACCTTGCTGACAAGTTCAAGGAGAAATCTGAAATCATTAATGCCATCGGCGCTCACCACGATGAGGTTGAAATGGACAACCTGATATCACCCATCATCCAGGTGTGTGATGCCATTTCGGGAGCTCGTCCCGGCGCCCGCCGCGAAGTGGTGGATGCCTATATTGAACGGCTCAAACACCTGGAAGAGCTGGCTCTCGGCTACCCTGGAGTGGTTAAAACATACGCCATCCAGGCTGGACGTGAATTACGCGTGATTGTAGGAGCCGATAAGGTGTCCGACGCCGAAGCCGATCAGCTTTCATTTGACTTGTCGAAAAAAATACAGACTGAGATGACCTATCCCGGTCAGATAAAGATCACCGTTATCCGGGAGACAAGATCCATCAGTTTCGCGAAGTAATATCACTCTATGCCAGACCCAAACCCCAAACAGCCCGAAGACAAGCTCCGGTTGATTGAATTCATGGTGGATCATGCCGCCGAAGGGATTTATATGATTGGGAGGGATGGCAAAATTCTCTATGCCAACAAATCAGCATGTGAAAAACTGGGATATTCCAGAGAGCAACTGCTTCAAATGGATGCATTTGCTATCGACCCCAATTTCAAACAAGAGAAGATCAAGGAGCTTTGGGAAAAAATCCGGACCCAGTCGGTTTTTACGATTGAATCTGTTCAGGTGACACAACGTGGGATGGTCATTCCGACAGAAGTGACAATTAATTACCTGAAATATGGAGAAGAGGAGCTGCTCGTGGCTTTCGTCAAAGACATCAGCGAACGGAAAGAGGAGGAGCACCTAAAAAACATCAGCTATACCATATTCCAGTCATTCAACAAGTCGACCAGCCTCAATAACCTTATCCTTAATATTCGTAACGAACTGAGTAAGATTCTGGATACGACCAGCCTTAAGATCATTCTCCGCAACACCAGAACAGGGCAAAACGATCTTTTTTATGCAAAGGGTGGCAGTATCTCCGTTGCGCCGACCAATCTTCAGGGAACGCTGGCCGGTTGGCTTTTTGAAAAGAAAAAATCCACACTTCTTACCGATAACGACATCAGGAAACTCCAGGAGAAGGGCTCCATCCATGCTCAAAATGCCATTCCCACCAGGTGGATTGGAGCGCCCCTCTTTGTAGGCACTGAAGTAATGGGTATCATCTCACTTGAAAGTTGGAGCGCTGATGAAAATTTCACCAACCATCACCTCGAAATCATGGAATTTGTCTGTTCTCAGATCTCCCTTTCAATCCAGCGCAGGCAATCCGAAGAGGCACTTCGGGTTTCAGAAGCCAACCTGAGGGAGGTCAACAGTTCAAAAGATAAATTCTTCTCTATCATTGCCCATGACCTGCGGGGACCATTCAATGCCATTATCGGATTCTCAGAACTTCTGAACTCCGAATTTGATGAGTTCAACGAAACGGAGCAGAAGTCAATGATCCGTAATATTCATGAAGCCTCCCTCAGCACCTTCAAATTACTGGAAAACCTGCTGGAATGGTCGAGAATTCAAACCGGACGTACAAAACCCAACCCCGATCTCGTAGATCTTAGTACCGTTGTTAACAGCAGTCTGACCTTCCTGAAACCGCAGTCGGAAAAGAAAACCATTAAGGTTTTTTCAACAATCCAGTTTGGGACCATGGCTTTTTGTGATGAGAATATGATCACAACAGTGATACGAAACCTGATATCCAACGCCATCAAATTCACAAATAGCGGAGGCGAAATTCGGTTATCGGCCATTGAAAAAGGGAAGACTGTTGAACTGAGCGTTGTGGATAATGGCATTGGTATTCACCCGGAAAATATTGGCAAACTCTTCCAGATTGATGAATCTTTCAAAACCGGGGGAACGGAAGGAGAACGCGGAACCGGCCTTGGATTGCTCCTTTGCAGGGAGTTCATCGAACTCAATGATGGAAAGATCTGGGTAACGAGTGTTCCCGGAAAAGGCAGCAAGTTCTGCATTTCCCTGCCAGTAGCTCACCAACCAATGCGCCAAGAAAAGGACCCACTATGATGCCGGTGATGATAAGGAAAAGGTCCATAAAAAAGTTTATTGCAAATTAATAAAAAAGAATTAAATTTGCACCTCTAATTACGGTCTGGTAGTTCAGTTGGTTAGAATGCCGCCCTGTCACGGCGGAGGTCGCGAGTTCGAGTCTCGTCCAGACCGCAGAAGAAGCCCTCACAGAGGGCTTTTTTTATGCCGCCCTGTCACGGTCCCGAGGACTCGGGACGAGTTTCCCGAATATAAGCCCCCTCTTCCATCACACTGTAGCACGACACTCCTAAAGTCTCCGCATCCTCCTTCCATTTCCGCAAGCTATACCAGGAGTTTGTTGGATCGATCACGATCTGGTGAGGCGAAAAACAGCGAACAAGATTCTCCATTCTCAAGGTTGGGTTGTTCCGAAGAATCAGGATGTCGGCATGCAGTGTGTCCTGATACGAATCCGGAATAACAGATGAGATAATGGCAATTCGTTGATTGGCAATCCTGAGTAAACGTACGGTGAAGGTGGAATCAGCTACGGATTCATATAGGTAGGAGGTCTGCAGGCTGCTGATCTCTCCCGCAGCTATACAGGTGGAGAGAATTTCCTGTGCGAAAGGACTCCGGCAGGAGGCGTTGTAGTCCTTTAAGCAGATGGCGCTCCGACCGGAAATGAGCAGGTACTGTGATGCCCCTTTCACCTGAAATACGATGATCTTGCTGCACCGATTGCGTTGATACCTGGCATATATATCTGCCGAGGACCAGAGAATGACCAGTACCAGCAACGAATAAATCCAGACAGCTCTTCTGAAAAACAAAAAACAGCAAATGACGGCAATACCTGCATATAACGTGAAAACATCGAACAACGCCGGATATATCCCTGAAAAGGTTGAGCCCGGGAGCTCTTCGATAAACCGGATAATAGCGTTTAACCACCCTACAATCCATGAAAGGAATTTTGCCAGCAGCATGGAGAGTAAAGGAAAGGGGCTCATAGCCAGCACTCCAATGCCGCTGTAGATCACCAGGCTGGCGAGAGGAAGGACCAGGATATTGGTCAGCAGAAAGTAATTTGGAAACTGGTGAAAGGTATACAGCGCAATGGGAAAGGTAGCAATCTGGGCCGCCATGGAGACAGCCGCCAGGCCCCAAAGCTTTGAAAGTATCCAGTTACTCATAGGAATCAGGTTCAACAGGGGTTTGTACAGAACAAGGATCCCGAATACAGCCAGGTAGGAAAACTGAAATCCAAGATGAAGAAGCAGTGAAGGGTCAGCAAGGAGAAGAACAAACATCGATCCTGCAACTACATTGAGTGAATCGGGTTTGCGTTTCAACGTGCGGCCAGCGATGATCAGGCTAATCATCAATGCCGCCCTGAATACAGGTGGAGACAATCCGGTGACCATTGCATAACACCAGATCATAACGATTATCAGAATGGCTTTGACAATTGATCCATAACGCCTCCTTTTCAAAAACGCCAGCACACTCTCCAGGAAAAGGAAAATGATTCCCACATGCATTCCCGAGACAGCGAGGATATGCATGGCGCCACTCGCTGCGAATCCTTTTCTCAGGTCCTGCCCTATTTCGCCGGTATATCCAAGAAGAATGGCCGACGCCACGGCAAACTCCTCTCCCTTTACCGAATTGTTTCTCAACATGTTCAGCATCTTGTCGCGCAGTGAAAATGCCCAGCTTCTGACAAAAAACCGTTCAGATAATCCTACTCTTTTCCAGTGGGTTGACGTTACCCAACCCTGATAAAACACTCCTTTTCTTCCATAATATCCTGCAGGGTCGAAGCTGTATGGATTGGATTCGTCCTGTATGGATTTCAGTGATGCTGATACAACAATCCTGTCACCAAATTGAAGGGCCAGTGCGTTGGTATCCTTTTCGAGAAAAAGTAAGATCCTTTCCCTCTTGATTAGCAACCTCTTTAGGGTATCATCCTCGTACTTCCTTACGATCAATTTTACGCTCCGGGAAGAATGGCGTGGTGGCTCGAGAATCTCGGCGGGGAATAGTTGGCAGTGGGCAGT
>JACZJJ010000045.1 GCA_014860625.1 Bacteroidales bacterium
AAACAAGGAGCAACGAAATGGCAATTGCAATCAGTGAGGTTTTCATAGCTGTAAATTTATTAACCAAAGATAACACCTTTTATATAATTTTATCGGTCAAATTTACGTGTGCCTGTTTTTAAACCCAACATTGTGAAACAGTACTTTCTGGGCGTTTTCCTGATTGCTCTTTGCAGTCCTCTATCCGTTGTTACACAAAATTCCGTTAACCTTGCCGGACTTGACAGACTGAAAACAGGCGAAAAAAGGTTTCATCTGTTGAAATAGCCTTATCAGCAGCCGGTTTTTTAATCGAATCTGCTGATAATTGATCGTTGAACAAATAGAATCGTGATACCAAATTAACCCTCAAACATGAAAATCCTCACCACCGCAATCCTCCTTGTCATCACCCTGTTGGCTGTTCCGGTAATAAGTTACTTATTTGGGACTTCCCCCGGTCCGCTCGAGTGGCAGGCAATTTCCACACTTGTTATCATCCTGGCCATCGTCGTTGCTTACTCCTTCATTGTTGGCGAATTCACCAACAACAACAGCCAGGTCGATAAGCTTTGGAGTATTGTGCCAATTGTTTATACCTGGGTTGTTGCAAGTTATGGAGATTATGCACCACGACTTGTGTTGATGAGCACGCTGGTAACCATTTGGGGTATTCGGCTTACAGCCAATTTTGCACTAAAAGGAGCCTACCAATGGGCCTTCTGGACCGGCGAAGAGGATTATCGCTGGGAGGTTTTGCGCCGGAAGCCTGAATTTCAACCTCGCTGGAAATGGTCGCTCTTCAACCTGTTTTTTATTTCAGGATACCAAAACGTACTGATTCTGCTTTTTACACTCCCAACAATCGTGGCGCTTCAGTACCTGTCGGTGCCACTTGGAATTCTGGATTATCTCGCAGCAGGCTTGATGCTTTTTTTTATTGCATATGAAACACTTGCCGACATCCAGCACTGGAATTTCCAAAGCAGGAAATGGGCCAAGATATCAGCTAACGAGGAGCTCACTGGGGATTATAAAAAGGGCTTTTTAGACAAAGGGTTGTGGGCATACAGCCGTCATCCCAATTATTTTGCCGAGCAGGCCATCTGGGTCTGCTTTTATCTTTTCAGCATTGCAGCGAGTGGTCAGTGGCTGAACTGGAGCATTGCCGGATGCCTCTTGCTGATTGTCCTGTTTCAGGGCAGTTCCAGCTTCAGTGAAGAGATCAGTGCAGAAAAATACCATGATTATACTGCTTATCAAAAAACGGTCCACCGTTTTTTCCCCTTCGGCCGCAAATCGGTAAAACAATAAAATTGAGGCCTGATGTGCCGAAGGAAAGAGTTTGATATTTCCAACTTTAGAGGTCAGTAAGTTTTCATGTGTGATGAACTTTTCCTGATCTGCGTGATCAGTTTTTCTATAATTTTGTCTGCGAAACAACATCCCTTCCACCTAACCCCACAGTATGAACAATTTTCTTCTTTTTCGTCATGGAGTCCCCTATGTTATCGGGATCCTAGCTTTACTTAGCTCTTCTCCAATCCTTGCACAGTATGATGATGATCCCAATTTCGACCGGATTCCACTGGAACTTATGCAACAATCACAGCAACAGACAGATGCTATATTATCATCTGTTGTTACGATTGGCAATTACGATAATTTTAGCTTGGGTGTTGATTTTGCCGAAGGCAACATTGCAGAAAACCCAGCTATGCCATCCTGGTATTTTGCGGCCTTTAATACCAACGGAACGCACCATACAGAAGATGGTATTGCAT
Organism: Bacteroidales bacterium; assembly: GCA_014860625.1. Classification (GTDB taxonomy): domain Bacteria; phylum Bacteroidota; class Bacteroidia; order Bacteroidales; family FEN-979; genus QYOJ01. The sequence goes on from JACZJJ010000045.1 coordinate 1,764, forward strand.
GGGCGATAAATAATCCCAGCTTCGGGGTTTCAGTTCAGGGCGACCCTGTTCAGTCATATGACAGCCTGGGAAACCTCTTTTATGAAAATATGTATGGAAACATCACGGGATGTAAAGTTGTTGTTTCCACCGACAACGGAGCAACATGGAGTACTGCAGTTACGGCCATTGCCGGGGTGGACAAGAATTGGCTGGCTGCCGACCAAACCGCCGGGCCATATGCAAACTATGTTTATACAACCATGACAAGAAACGGAGGTGGAAATTTCGCCCGTAGCATGGACCATGGTCTATCCTGGACAACAACCTTCCAGCCATCCACTCAAAGTTTACCAGGTATGATGGTCGCTGTTGGCCCCCACCTGAACATTCAGGGTGGAGCCGTTTACGTAGTTACCAATGGTGGCAACGCCTTTGCTTCTAACTATACATTTTACCGTTCACTTGATGGCGGAGCTACATTCTCCAATATGTCGAGCCAATTCTTTTCCGGTTATGTAGGTACCAATGTCAACGGACGTAATTCGGTTCAGAACATGAGAACCCGCCCCTACCCTTTCATTGCAGCCGACAACAGCTACGGAGCCAACCGCGGAAGGCTTTATTGTGTTTATGCTTCCAACGACCCTCCGGGCAACGGGAACAAACCCGATATCTGGTGCCGTCACTCAGATGACGAAGGAGTTACATGGTCAGCCGCAGTTCGTGTGAACGACGATGCCAGCGCCACCCAGCACAACCAATGGCATCCCGCCATCTGGTGCGACAAAGAGACAGGTCGTCTTTATATTAACTGGATGGATACACGTGATACCCCTACATCAGACAGTGCACTGATCTACGCCTCCTATTCTGATGATGGCGGGGCCACTTTTGTTACAAACCATCCGATTTCCAACCAAAAGATGAAAATCAACTGTACCACCTGTGGTGGTGGTGGAACCCCACGTTATCAGGGAGATTATGGTGGAATGGTGGCTAACAAAAAGACATCGATGTCCTCGTGGGCCGATTTCCGGAATGGGAGCTTCCTGAGCATGACAGCTTATTTCCCTGATTTTGCCATGGCCCTTACCCCTGCTTCAGGCACCCTGAGTGCACCCAGCGACAGCATGGACTTTACCGTGAGTGTGCCCGCAGTCAAACTCTACACCGATACGGTGGTGCTTACAGGGCAGGTGACACCGGCACCCACAACAGGAACCATCACGTTCAGCTATCCACAGGGAAACAAGATCACTACATTCCCCGGCTCAAAAACAGTGCGGGTCAAGGTTACGGGCAGCGTGCCGGCAGCCACATACCAGCTAACCTTTTTTGCCAAAGGTCCGAACGGTACGCCAGCACACCAGCGCGGAGCCACACTCACAGTACAGGTTACACAAACCCTGGGCGTTTCGGTAACGGCCTCACCTACTGCCGTTTGCACCGGCAACTCGACTCAGCTCCAAGCCAGTGTTACCGGAGGGGTAACTCCATATACCTATACCTGGTCATCCAACCCCACCGGTTTCTCTTCCACACTGCCAAACCCCTCGGCTTCGCCAACCGTTGATACCTGGTACATCTGCACGGTTCACGACAATGTTCCCACCACGGTCAAGGACAGCGTGCAGGTAACCGTCACCTCCCTTCCGGCCACCCCGGGTGCCATCACAGGAAGTACTACTCCCTGTGAAGGCATTGCCGAAACCTACACCATTGCTGCCGTAACGGGCGCGACAACCTATACCTGGACTGCTCCCGCCGGTTCTACCATCCTGTCAGGACAGGGTACTGTCTCTGCTTCTATCCAGTTGGGACCAAATTCGGGCGACATCTCAGTGACAGCCGGAAACACCTGCGGGAACAGCAGTGCCAGCATGCTCGCCGTGACCGTCTCACCCCTGCCCCTCTCGCCAGGAACGATCACCGGACCGACAAACATTTGTTCCGGAACATCCGACAATTACAGTGTGGCGACCGTGACCGGAGTAACCAACAACTGGACCGTGCCTTCAGGTGCAACGATAACCAGTGGACAGGGAACTCCATCCATCACCGTTCTGTGGGGCAATAACTCCGGACCTGTTGTGGTGGATGCAGAGAACAGCTGCGGAACGGGACCGTCAAGCACCCTGAACGTAACGGTGCAAACCATCCCGACTGGAGCCCAGGCAATCTCCGGTCCCGACACGGTGTGTCAGGGAGAAAGCGGATACCCTTATAGCGTTCCGTTGATCAACAACGCATCTTCCTACATTTGGACATTGCCCCCGGGAGCGTCGATTTCACAGGGACAAGGCAGCAATGCGATCGTTGTCGATTTCAGCGGGATAGCCGTTTCCGGTGATCTTGCCGTGGCTGGTAACAACGAATGCGGAACCGGAACTTCCAGTTCGAAATACATCGACGTGATGGTTTGTACAGGACTTGACGAAACGAAACTCCGGTCGCATGTCACTATTAGCCCCAACCCGGTTAGCGACAGGCTATCGGTCTCCATCAACGGTTCAGAAAAGCAAATCCGGATGATGATTATGGACGCACAGGGACACATGGTGTACCAGGAAACCCTGACCGACTTACCCGCTTCGTTCGTCCAGCAAATCGACGTCAGGAGTTTTGCAAAAGGGCTCTACCTGATCAGGCTGATCAACGAACCCAGAGTCTTTAACGGAAAGTTTGTAGTTGAGTGATGGAAGCTCCCTACGACAACAGCAAAAGTACGGAAACAGGCGGGAGTAAAATCAAGCGCCTGGTCTCGAAACGGGATATTGGAATTCAGGCGTTTGAGTCGGATGACGGCAATCTGCATCTTGAAGCAACACTGTTGGACCCATATCACTTGATTCGACTGGAGATTGATATTGACCCAAAGATCAAAACCATTATAGATGCCAGCAGCACATTTACCAATTATCCTCATGAATCCTGTTTTCTGGTAGCCGACAAGGCTGCTTCAATGATTGGATTGAAAGTTGCACGAGGGATCACAAAAGAGATCTCACATCGCATTGGCGGATGTGAGGGGTGTGTGCATTTACGGGAACTGGCTCTTGCAACGATAAATTTCGCCGCAGCCACACTTATCGGGTATGAAGAGGGTTTTGGTTTGATGAGCCGCGACTTTAACATTCAGGACGAAGCTCAACGGTTTGAGATCTCCAGAGAAGTGTTGAAAAACACCTGCTATATTTACAGGGAGAAAGAGTGAAGGCGTTTTCAATTGAAATTATAGTGTTATTTATGCGATTCACGTTGAGATTATTGTATACCTTTGCACCGCAAGATAAAAAGGTATGAAAGACTCAACTGAATCGGTTAACAAACGCGCAGCCATCAAAGGCTATCTTACTTCCTCTTCATTTATCAAACCTTTCCTGGGTATTGTGATCGGAGCCGGAATCGGATTTTTCGCCGTCAACAGTCCGTGCGCCAGGAACAAATGCTAACCCCTCACTCTATATGACTCCCAGGCAATACCGGATGTACAAAATCAAGAAGATCGGCATCATGGTGTTCTTTCTTACCCTGGTGGCGTTATATCTGTACACGTTGCTTTTCTGAGCTGTTTTCTGACAGTAAAGCAGTCAACGGATCACATAGACCATTTATACTGCTGACCTCACAAAAAATTGTAGCTTTACAGGCCGTTCTTCATGATCACGTATAATTACGCTGAAACAATGTGTTTGTCAAAAAAATTGCAAAAGATCAGGAACATAGGTCTAGCCTCTGTTTCGTTCTTTCTATTGCTGAATGTCACCGCGCAGATACCACCCGGATATTATGACAGTGCAGCCGGGTTGAACGGGATTCAGCTGCAGGATGCACTGCATGACATCATTGATGATCATACAGCCGTAACCTACACCAATCTTTGGGTTCGTTTTGAACAAACGGATCAAACAACCGACGGCAAGGTATGGGACATGTACTCCGACATTCCGGGAAGTACCCCACCGTATGTATTCGAGTTTTTTTCCGACCAATGCGGCAACTACTCCAAGGAGGGAGATTGTTACAACCGCGAACACAGCTTCCCGAAAAGCTGGTTTGGAGGGGAAAACTACCCGATGTACTCTGATCTGTTTCACCTTTATCCTACCGATGGATATGTGAATAACAAACGGGCAAATTACCCTTATGGGGATGTGGGCAGTGCCAGCTGGACATCATTGAACGGATCAAAGCTGGGCGGCTGCATCTCGTCAGGGTATTCCGGACTGGTGTTTGAACCGATCGATGGGTACAAGGGCGACCTGGCCAGGGGCTTTCTCTATATGGCCGTCAGATACTACGGGGAAGATACCGGATGGCCGGGAAGCGACATGTTCAACGGATCGCAGCCCAAGAGCTGGGCGCTGGAGCTGCTGAATGAATGGCATCTGGCCGATCCTGTCAGTACAAAGGAGAGTGACCGGAACAATGTTGTTTATGGGATCCAGGGAAACCGGAATCCGTTCATCGACCATCCCGAATATGTCGAACTGATTTGGTTTAATCCTGGTCTTGAAGCCAGTCCGGGCATGCTGGTCCTACCGGTGACGGCATATCCAAATCCCATTACAAACAGGTTATATATCAGAATCCGTGAGACGGTTGATGTGAAGGACATTTTCCTTACAGGTACCACCGTTTCAGGATGCCCGATAAAACTGTCCTATACAGGAGAGTCCCAAAATCTTCTTGTAGTGGATACGGATTGTCTGAATCATGGAATGTACTTTTTCCATATTTCCGATGCATCAACCGGGAAAACCACAACACTGAAAATTGTAAAATAATCCACAGAGGGGCCCGGGCCTACTGCTTAACCGGGAACCTGAGAATAAAGGCAGTGTGGAAAAGCCGAATGGTTTGACCACCTTTCGCCGATTTTAATTGACCACTTCAACTTATTAACAGTCAATGCTTAGCGGTGGTCAGTTTACTCCGGCCAAGACTGGTCAAGGCGAGTGTTTTTTCCCAGCTAACGGCAGGCATCTACTTATGCCATGTTAACTCCAGCACAAAGAATCAAAGAGCAAAGATTGTCAAATATTAAATCATCCTCAATGATGCTCCTTATGTGGAAGAGCCGGTGCATCCTTACCTGGAGACCTTACTTCACGATCAAGCGGCTTGTTAAAGTTCCTTTATCTGTTATTGCCCTGATAAAATAGAGGCCGGTATTGTATTCTGTGGTATTGATCCTGGTTGAATAGTCGTTGACATTCATTCGATCGACAACCTGTCCTGTGCTGTTCATGACCCATATTTCCTGCATTTTATCTTTGCATCCGATCCTGACGGAGGTCGTTGCAGGATTAGGATATATAAGCATATCTTATTGCTCCATTTTTACCAAAACTGTTCCTGTGGTTCCCAGGAGCCAGGCAATGGATTTATCCAGGACTTCCTTCCTCTTGTCGAGATCCCGTATGGCGGCATAAGAAACGGTTGAAAAGATAGTCCTGAATGTTCCGGAATTCCATTGAGTAGCTCCACAGCCAATCGGTTCAGGGTTAACGACTTCCATCATATTATCTCCCAGGGTTCCAACGATTTCATCGATATAGAGCCCGTCATCATCAAGTCCCGTATAGATATCAAGTACGGCGAAAGGAACTCCTGCAATACAGGAACCATCAACGCCCATGACATTCCCTGTGTCGGGTTCTATATTCCAGACATCCTGTACTACATCCGTCAAGCCCAGACCATCATGAGGAAATTCTCCCGGATAGAGTATACCCGCATCGGGATATTTGTCATACAGAAAATCCTGGGATGAAAGCAACAGGTTTCCACCGTAGAGGGTAAGGTAGAGCAAGATTTCATATTCATCGTTATCGGTGAGGGTTTCGCCATCTGACCAGACCTCGCCGGTGAACCAGAACGCAATATTATACAAGGCCATGGTAGCTCCATCCGGTCCGTCATTGGCCAGATCGGTTACTTCGACATAGTCATACGTGTATCCCAGTGCATCCAGGGCAGGCTGCAGGTATTGCCAATCATCGGTGTAGTCATCAGGATACTGGGAACTTCCATCGCGGTCAACACAAATGATCTGTTGCGCGATTCCAACATTCGCTGTCATCATTAAAAAAATAATGGAAAGCGTGAATAAATGTAATAGATTTTTCATCGGTTTCTGATTTGGTTATTACTACAGGACTGAATTCGAGTACAATATACGAAAAAATCTTTTTTTCAGTTCTACAGAAAATCCCGGATCACACCTGCAAATCGAACAAATAAAAAAGCCTCTCTAATTATTTGAATTAGAAAGGCTTGGAAAATTGCCCGTACCCTGAGCCGGGGGACTTGATAATTGACTCAATTTAACTATATTTTTTTGTATCAGTTGTTTATCAGTCACTTATTTTTTAGATAGTTTCTAAATAAATCCTATTTTTCTCTATTTTTTGAGTTTTTTGGGTACTCATTTTGGGTACTCACTTTTTCTTCTTAACTTCGCTATTCTCTAGCTAATCCAATTTTATACCGTATGGCAAATATACATTTTTATTTACGATCTGGTCAAGCAAATAAAAAAGGGCAACAATCTCTCGTTATGCGGGTGACCCATAATTACATCAGGCCAAACTTTTTTATCGGCTACATGGTGCATCCTAAACATTGGAGCCAGACCAATCAAAAGGTCAAAAAACAACGGGAAGATGAGCCAGATAACAACTATATAGCGATCAATGAAAGGATCAGTCTTTTTAAAGAAAAAACGGAAGCTGCCATCAACAGAGCATTGCGGGATGAAATTCCGATAACGGAAGCATTTTTGAAAAATGCATTATTGGGTCCAGCCGCAAAATCAAAGAAGGTCAACAGGACATTTTTCGAGGTTCTGGATGAATACATTGAGAGCAGTAAAGCGATAAGGGCCAATAGAACCATCGTCTGCTATGGGACGTTTAAAAATTTTCTGTTGGACTTTGAGCGGGATACGAACTCCAAAGTTGACCTCCATGCAATCAACTTTAAGTTTTTTGACAATCTCCGAACTTATGCGTTTGTCAAACGGAAAGCCAGGGATAATTACTTTGCCAAAATCATCAGCAATCTGAAAGCCTTCCTCTCCTGGTGTCAGAAACGGGGTTATATCAAGGATATGACTTACAAAGAATTTAAAGCCGCAGAGCGTGAGAAAGATGTGATTTACCTGACGTTGGAAGAGCTGTTGGTACTGTATAATTTTACGTTTGCATCTCCTAAAAGGGAAAGGGCCAGAGACCTTTTTTGTTTTATGTGCTTTACCGGTTTGCGTATCTCTGACCTTAAAAACTTAAAAAAGGAGAATATCAGAGAGGGTCAGATCTTCAAGACCATCGTCAAAACACATAAAACAGAGGTGATCCCTTTGAATCAATTTGCTCAGGCCATCCTCGCCAAATATGAGCATCTTGAGCATACTCCATTACCGAAGCTCTCCTCACAAAAGTTGAATGACCACATCAAAGATTGCTGCGAGGAGGCAGGAATTAAATCTCCAGTTACTTATGTTGATTACTCTGGGGGCAAAGCAAAAGAACATACGGAAGCGAAATATAAATTGATCACCAACCATACCGCCAGGAAGACTTTCATCACCAACAGTATCGTTCTTGGCATGAATACGAAAACAATCAAGGAGATTACCGGGCACAAAAAGGATAGTGTGTTCAACAAGTATATCAAGATCTCAGAGGATTTTAAAAAGTTGGAGATGGAGAGGACGTGGGATAAAATTTCCGGATAGTATATGAAAATAACAAAGGAATAAGTATATTTGCAATTCGCGATTCGCGAATCGCGAATCATGATTATAAAACGAGATGAAAAAACATAACGGAATGCGGCCCCAGGATATCGTCATTTTGTTACAAATTGCATCATGGAAAGATCAACCATGGCTTGGCAAAGATTTGGCGATCTCTCTCTCAATAAGTCCTTCTGAGGTTAGCGAATCCTTAAATCGTTCCGCCTTTGCCGGACTTATTGCTGATAATAAAAGAAAGCTAATGAAGCAATCTTTTTTGGAATTCCTGGAACATGGTTTCAAATACGTTTTCCCACAACAACCGGGTCCTATCGTCAGGGGTATACCGACTGCCCATTCAGCACCTCCATTAAATAAGCTTATCCATAGCAATGAACTTTTTGTATGGCCTGATGCGTTTGGTGAATTCAGAGGACAGGCAATTGAACCTCTTCACCCAGGGGTGGTAAAAGCAGCGAAAACAGATCAGGAATTTTATGAATTAATCTCCATGTTAGATTCACTTCGTATTGGTAAGGCCAGAGAACAAGCAATTGCAATGCAAGAATTGAAAAAACGAATCCTACTTCCCTATGAGAAGGCAAATTGATATTGAGAGTATTGTTGAAGTTGCTTCTGCTAGGTTGGACTCCGGCAAACAGATGGTTTCATGCAGGTTTTGACAAACTTGAGCTCTAAAATCCACTCCAAGGGAGTTTCAAGTGTTCGACAATAGAATGGCCGATTAAGTTGCGTGCTTTCTAAGCGTTTCAATAGCATCGCCCAGAATCCGATGTCCAACCTCTTTCAATTCTTCTTTTGAAACAGTGTAGGATGCAAGCAAACCATAGGCACAGGTAAGGGAGGCTTCTTCCAAATCTTCATCGCTACTAAGTAGTGCAGATAATCCCTTTCCAGCACTATTGGCCAAATCCTGCCATTCATCCGGGAAACAAGTTTGTAATGCATAAGCCCAATCATCACCCCATTCTCGAAAATCAGTTTGGGAAAAAACTTCTTCTAAATATCCAATAGCTAATACACGACCAAGATCTTTGTTACTTCGCTTGATATCTTGTCCTTCAAATGGTGTGCTCATACGCTCTGGTTTTATTTCAGGGTGCTCAAGTAAATTTGCTAAAGCCATCATTTTGGGTTGTGCACAGTATATACCCAGATCATGTATCTTCTCTGGTTCAATTGCTGTTATTGCAAGAAAACGGAATGAGGGTAATCCAAAATGACCTTGATCAATAACAATTCTTGTCCATTGCTTACCTTGATCCTTTGGTGATTCGGGTTCCGAAAGAAATTCTATAAACCATGCATTTTCTCCAGCTGGATCAACGGAAGGGGGGTAAAGTCGCACAGCTGGGAGTTCATTCAATGGAGTATCTTGAGTGCCTGGAATGGTATGTGGGCCCATTTTTCTTCTATGCCAACCAGCATCAAATAATTGCTGAGTGATGATTTGAGCTTTTTCAGCAGCGACTTGATATGGTCTTAGAAGACAATCAATGTCTTTTGTTCTAACAGCCAATGTATTAGTTTCACCAAAATAGGCATATGCAGCAGCAAGACTGCCAATAATTATGATGTTTTCCCGACATTCTGATGGCAATGCATCAGCTACCTGTTTAAAAATTTCAGATGGATTGACTTCATTCATCTAGTTGGCTGATTTTTTAAATGTTCAAGAAATTCGTTGTATTGTCTGTCTAATCTTGCTTCATGAAGGTTTAGAAGACATTCAACCTCATCGGCAATATTAACTTCTTCTCCCTTTAAATATAGTGTATCGGGGCGATGAAGATTATGTATTACTACTTGTGGCATTTTCCCCGGTTCAATTTTCTTCAATCCCGGATCAAGTTTCTTGCGAAGCATGTCTATTTCCCGAGTATTCCAATTATGTACACTAATGTCTAAACGATGTATGCCAACTAAATCGATACCTGGCAAGTAGTGTCGTGCACCTATAATACCTCCAAAAGCGATATCGCCATGAGGGTTTTCAAGAAGTCTGTTTTTTAAATTTTCGACTGGTTTTGGACGAAGAGCCCAAAAACCATGTGATTCTTTAATATCATCGTTCATCGTAAGGAGTTTGAGCCAATCACTTTTTGGAAACGATTTTAGCTCAACACTCCGATCAGAATGACGTGTCAATTTATCTCCTAATTTATCAAGTGCCGAAGCAACAGCTGGATATGAAAATCCCGATATTTGACATAATTGGTTTACTTGCAACGCACCAGATCTTCTAAACCAATACACGAGTAAAATCCATAAAATCTCATAAAAGGCATCGCGCTTACGATTTCCTTTTACTACATGATCTCTACTCAGGGTATCCTTAATCTCAAACATGACCTCCTTCTCATAATTACTGAATTCACCAAAGCTTTCAGTCGTTTCACCCTCGCAGAAAACAATCATTCGTAGTCTTGAGAAGATAGATGGTTTAAACAGTTTAGTAAGTGTCTGCCATTCTAAACTTAGTCGAGATCGACTAATACTTGTCTCATCCAAGATTAACACACAAGTATGATCCAATAATTCAGATAGAATCCTCACAAGGTTTATGACTGTCGTATTGAGCATACGTAAGTCACGTACTCTATATTTATATTCGAATATAGTTTTATCCAATAAAGCGTCCACATGTGTCTTTAGTGAGTCTTCTATACGAATATTATATTTTATCTTTTTCATAGTTGCAAAGTTGCAACTTTAATATTTAACTTGCAACTAAATTTTATGTCGCACCTTTATTTTCAAGTCGCGCTTTAATTGTTTAAATAAAACAAACGGAGTTTAGAATCCCTAAGTACTATCCTTAAACTAAGATAACCTGGACACGTCGATGGTTTTGACCATATCAGGCCGATATAAATTGACCACCCCTAAGAATTGATTGGCAATTGGTTGAAGTGGTCAACCAAAATCGGCGGAGGGCGGTCACATGATCCGTTTTGTCCAGTTTGACCACCAAAGAAACATTTCCCCAGTGCGTCAATCGGTTAATTGGGGTTTTCCAAATAGAATTTTGGTTGAAAACACAAAAGGCTGGTTTTCACCAGCCTTTCATTCAGAAATTATTACATAAATCTTTACCTCGACCTTCGTTGACCTTTGTAATTGATTGATATCAAGTCAATTAGGTCGAGATGTCTGTACACTTAACTGACCAATTATCTAACTTTTCCTTGCTACAGGATTTTACGAAAGTGGTTGATTTTATTGAGCAAATGGATGGCTTGCGCCAGGAATGGATTAAATAGAAGGAATGTCAAGCTGCTTACAAATCTTCTTGCATAAAAGGTTGGATAACTCCTGATGTCGTCCAACAGTGGCTTTTTTTCTGCTCACCGGATTATGGAATATCGAATGATTCGCTCCTTCCCGCACGAGGATACACTTGTGCGAAGCGAGGTGCCTGAGAAACTCCGCTCGTTTCATCAGGCGATGCTGAGTTTTCTCCTGATGTATTTCCTGCCTTCGTAGAGGCTGAGGGTCGTCTCCCGGTGATATGATATGACAAGGTCGAGGGCTTCCTGAAGGTTCGTTTTCAATTCCTCAAGTGTCTTCCCTTGTGAAAGAACTTCAGGTAGTTCTTCCAGTTGACCGACAAACCAACCGTCTTCACTTTTTTCAATGATTGCGGTAAAATCAATATGTTTGAGTTTTTTTGGTTTCATTTTATTCATTTCTTAAAACAAAAGTAGGAAAAATTTTGTTCTCTTGCCATTTTTGCCACATCACTACCTAATCTTTCAAGCATCTCGCCGGGAATGCATTCACTCGGGAAAAATGATACAAGGAAACGGAGTAATTGTAAGTGTTCATTCCGTGAGACAGTGCCTTGGTCGCTCCCCATGAAATGGATGACCAGAACAGGGTGGACAAGCCGACAGTGTTGACCACCTCAGGCCGATAAATATTGACCACCCCTAAGAATTGATTGTTAATAGGTTGAGGTGGTCAACCAAAATTGGAGGGAGGTGGTCAGTGGATCCGTTTTGTCCACCATTATCGCCATGATTGGTTTTTGACCTTCAATATGAATGCGGATATAATCCCGCATTCCTTCAATATATTTAATCGGGTCAAAATCAATCCTGACAATCTTATATTCTGATTTGATAAATAAAAACCGGTCGTTTGTTTTGATGGAAGCTGCATCTTCTTTGGTTGAGAAATATCTCTCCCGGGTTTTGTTCACTGATTTCAGAAAATCGGTATAACCGATTGGTTTAACAATATAATCGGCAACATCGATCTGGAATCCCTCGAAGGCAAATTCGCGGTAGGCCTTAGTGAAAATAACCTTTGCAGGATTGGATAATGATTTTACAAAGTCAAGTCCGGACAGTCCCGGCATATTAATATCAACAAACATTAAATCAACCGGGTTTCCCTGGAGATAATCCAACGCCTTGATTGCACTGGTAAAACTCTTTTCCAGCTTAAGAAACGGGGTATTGGCAATATAGTCGGTAATTTGTTTCAGTGCCAGAGGTTCGTCATCGATGGCAATACATGTTTATTAGCCTGTCTCTAGGCCGATTGCTTCTTAATCGGACAAGTCAAGTAAAAACGCCTGTAAGTATTTTTTTTACAGGCATTTGTCAATTTTATCTATGACTCTGGAGGGATACGAAACAACCCGAAATGCCCGGCTTTTCAAAAAATTATTTGAAAACGGAAAAATCTGTCCTTGTCATCAAAATTTTCCTCAGCAAAATTTTGCAACAACCTTATGAATATCTACAAATAGCGCCGTTGGCTAAAAATAGACCAACCCTTCTCTGATGGCGAGCTTCACCAATCCGACGGTATTGCTGGCCTTGGTTTTTGCCATGATGTTTTTACGGTGAGTCTCTACGGTTCGTTCGCTGATAAAGAGCTTCTCTGCTATCTGGGAATTGGAAAGTTCTTTGGTGATCAGATAAAGGATCTCGAGTTCGCGTTTTGATAGCTTGTTCTGGTTCAGATCTTTAAACTCCTCGGAGTCAATGGCGCCTACTTTTTCAAGAATTGTATTCCGGATTTCAGCATCCCAGAATTTGCCGCCATTAGCCACCGTCTTAATTGCTTCAATTAAAACCTGCATATCTGCTGATTTCAAAACATAGCCATTTGCTCCGCTTTGTATCATTTTCTGAATATACAATATATCTTCAAACATGGTGAGGGCAAGGATTTTTGCCTTCGGATTTCTTTCCTTAATTATCCTGGTTAGTTCAATGCCGGTCATATCAGGCATGTTGATGTCAATCAGGATTACATCAGGTTCTGTAACAGGTGGTTCGTTGAGGAATTGCTTTGCTGAGTAGGCATGACCTACCACCTCCATTTCACTGTTTTCCTCAAACAGAGATATTATGCCTTTGATAAAAAGCTTATGATCGTCAACCAGATACAACTTTATCTTTTTCATCTTTCATTTTCGTAAATTCGCCGTTGGGTAGCTCCATAATGATTATAGTTCCCCGGTTCGGCATGCTGTCAATAAAAAATTTACCTCCCATTCCTTCAATGCGGGTTACGGCATTTTTTAAACCCTGACCATTATTTCCTGAAGTTGACGGGTCGAATCCCACACCATTATCCTCGATGATGATGGTGATTTCCCTGCCATTCTTCAAAACCTCGATATTCACCACTGAAGCGTTGGCATGGCTGATGATATTGTTCATCACCTCCAGTATTGACCTGTACAGCGAGTGCTCAACAAATGAATCTACCCTATTGTCCCAGCCATTCATGCTCAGGTGAACATCAAAATACTGCAGATTCTGAAGCCTGATAACAAGATCTTTAACTGCTGATTCAAATCCTTTTTCAATTAATACGATAGGCGCCAGATTTTTGGAAATATTTTTCATCTCTTCTAAGATGCCATCAAGATTGGTCGCGGCGCTTCTTAAAAGTTCTTTTCTCTTATTGGGGCTAAGACCGTCTTCTCTTAGTATGTTGGTAATATTCAGCTTCACAAGGCCCAGCAATGGACCCAAGCCATCGTGCAGCTCCATGCCTATGCGCTTACGTTCCTGAATTTCGGCTTCCAGCACTGCTTTGGTCATTTCAAGGGAATGTCTTATTTTGTTCTCATAGGTCTGTTTTGTCTGCTTTTGCCTGTTTTTATTGAAAAGGTAGTAATAGATAAAAGATAAAATTACCAAAAGGGCAAAGAATGAAATCATGGTAATATGCAGTTGATTCCTCTGGTTGTCAATGCGCATATTTTGTTCTGCAATAAAAATCTGTTGCTTCTCCTTATCCCTGTTTAACTCATCAATTTCAATGCGATAAATCTGGTTGGCATGAGACTGTGCCTGGAACTCCGATTTCTGTTCAATAGACAGGTTTCGATGGTTTAGCGCCTTTTCAAACTCTTTCCTCTCCTGGAAAATCAGGGAAAAAACTTCATTAGCGATGTATTCAAGTTTTTTATTTCCAATCTCAATGGCAATGTCAGAAGCGCTCCTGGCAAAAGCATATGCTGAATCTAATTCCAGAAGCCCGAGGTAGGTTTTGGCAATTTGAATCCGGGCAACCGATCTCATCTGCATTAGTTTTACCTGGCTTGCTACAGAATCACTTTTAAGATAATATGCGATGGCATTTAAGGGATCATTAAGAACCGCAAAAAGATTTCCTTTTTCAAGAAAAGCATTGCTTAACGCGTAATGATTAGTTAAGTGAGTTCCGATTTTTATTGACTGATTAAAAAAATATTCAGCAGAATCAGGCATGATAGCATGCCGGTAATACACCAAAAGATTGATTGAAACATTACCAATTCCTGTTTGATGATCTGTTTTCTGATAGATATCGTAAGCCCTGTCAAAATAGTTTTTGGCCGTTTCAAAAGCCTCAACATTCAAATAAACTAAACCAATATTGTTTAACGTGTTTGCATAGGAAACTGAATCCTGCCCAAGTTCGTGTATGCTTATTGCTTTCAACATGTAGTTTAAAGCATCCGCATGCATCCCCATATTTGAATAAACTATACCAATAATATTATTTGCCCGGGCTATCTGGTTGCCTAAATTGTATTTTATAGATAATTGAAGACTTCGGAAAGAATATTCGAGGGCTTTATTATAGTCAGATTGAAGAAAGTATGTTATGCCCAATACATAAAAATATTGCAGTTGGGCAAGTTCGTTCTTTTGCTTTTCAAAACGTTCAATAGCTTTGAATGCCAAAATCCTGGCGCTATCGGGGTTGGGATCAGCAAGTTCCCGGGTTCTTTTAAAAACTTCTATTTCCACTGAGTCTTGGAAGCAAAAATCAAGGTCGTGAAAATAGGTGGCAGGACTTTCCACGAATTGATCTCCATAAAAAATTCTCCAATCTGTCAGAAAAACGAAAACCAGGATCAGTAAAGCACCAAAAAGAATTGCTGCATTCCGGGTTGGCCTGGGAAAAATATGTTTCTTAACAAATAGGTTCATGTTTGATTCAGAATGACATGTATTTAATTCTGCTGTAAAGGAACGGCTTTCTGAATGAACGGGCAATACCAGATTACTGGTATTTTGACTATGATACCGCAACTCATTAAATGTCATGTTTTTATAAAAATACCAGAAAGTTGGTATTGGCCGGGGTTGGTAAATTAAGCACTTTTACACCGTCGTAGTTCCGAAACAGGAGTTACTTCGGGTTAAATCAATTTATTCATTAAATAGGGCCTGCTGATTTTATTTGAAAACCACACAGTTCAAATGTTATTAACCAAAAACCAGAAATCATGAAATATTTATTCAGTTGTATTGCAATCCTTGTATTCATTGCAGGATTGAATGAAAAGCTGGCAGCTCAACCCCAGTATTACAACTACAACAACACCGGGGGCACTACCAGTGCGTTTCCGTTTGTTATGCCGGACGGGAGAATGGTCCAGTCATTACATCTTCCCGGGTCATTCAGCAACCCTGCTCCAGCTCCTGGCGGACAAATAACGAGTGTTTTTGTCCAGTTATCCGAACCAATGAATAACAAGACTTTAACCGAGATGTTCGTTAAGATGGGACAAACTACTCTTACTAATCTGACAACAGGGGTCTTTTATAGTGGACCCATGACAACGGTTTACTACAGGGCATCAGTCACAATCACTAATCCGATCGGATGGTTGGAGTTTATCCTGGATACTCCATTTCAGTACGATCCAACTCAAAGTATAGTGATTGAAATGAGTCAGTGTTCGTCAACTTTTAACACTGGTGGGAATACGTTGAACACCATAACCTCAGGGGTTCAAAGGGTCTGGTCTGAGGGCGGATGTCCTTTTGTACCTTGGATAAATTCAAATGCTTATACAACTCATACCGGCTTCAATATTCAAGTCACTCAGCCTCCCGCAGTTGTAACTACAGCAGCTACGGCAGTTACCGGTACAACTGCCACACTGAACGGAACGGTAAATGCAAATTCTACCCCCACCACCGTCAGTTTTGAATACGGTCTTACAACTGCATACGGTAGTACCGTCGCAGGGGTGCCAGCCACCGTTTCGGGGAAC
>JACZJJ010000046.1 GCA_014860625.1 Bacteroidales bacterium
CATTGTTATAATATATACCTGGATGGATGATTTCTTATTTGAGTTCACTTTTATCTGTATTTGTTAAGTATTTCGATTCAAGACAATTAATTTTTTTATATGAATTCCCTTTTCAAATACAAGGTTTTCAATTATTGTTGGTTTATAATCATCTTTACTGCATTCCACCTTCCGATTCCCAATCTGTATTAAAGTCCGGATAAAAATACCTTCACGGTTTGTATAAACAGTATCGGATTTTACATTCAAATCATTGACAGGTGTTAAAATCAACCTGGCGCCGGATACCGGGTTCCCCTCAGTGTCTTTTACAATCCCTGTGAAAATCCCACATTCATGAAATTCAGGATGGTTGCTTCCATATATGGCTGTTCTGATCGGAATTGTCATAACCCAGTTCTCGGCTAATCCTGTTATTTCCCATGTTTTCATCGCTTCGATTATCGCGGATCCGAATTCTTTGTTCCCGGTACTATTGCTATCAATCGTCGCAGAATTCAGCAGACCATCTACCCATTCCATGTGGATGAATACAATGCCTTTCAAATCAGGATCTTCATTATGAAACCTCATGATGACATCATGCATGTCGTCCCAGTGTTTTTGAAGATACCCCATAAAAACAGTTACATTGGGGTCTTGATGATGATCCTCATTTGTTTGAGCTGAAACGGGAATTCTGATTAGCCCGAGCAGGAAAATGGTCAGGATTGTACAATTCAAATGACTAATGACTTTTTTCATTTTTTTACAATTCTCCATACTTCAGAATGGTTAGTGCTATTTATTTTCAAAAGGTAGATGCCTTTTGAAAACTTGCTGAGATCGATCCCTGTTTTTCCTTGCCTGATCTGTTCCTGGAAAAGCAATTGTCCCCGGGCATTGAATAAGGTGGCGGTGATTTCCTTCAATTGATATTGTGATCTTAATTCGATTGTTACCAGGTCTTTTACCGGGTTAGGATATATGTTCACTATGTGAATACCAGTCTTTTCCTGAATTCCGGTGTGAACGGTATGCTGTTGAATTAACCAGCCTACGGGATCAAATTCGATGGAGTCGATTGTTTCCGGGAAATAGATCTGATACATCTCTTCACCTGAGTCCTGAAATAATCTGACGATGGTATCTTTTGTGATGGAATGGATTTTCAGGTCAAAATGAGTTTTAAACAGCGGGGTGAATGAAGTCGATGTTGTCTGATGGGAGACAATGGTAAGAGTATCTCCGTTCATGAACCAGTTTAAATCAAAGGAAGGATATCCCTGGCCGTAGAACCACTGGTCGAAGAACCCGGTCAGGTTCATCCCGGTGGTTGTCTCTGCTATCTGCCTGAACTTTTCTGTTGTGGCTGTTCCATATTTGTATGTTTCGAGGTAAGTTTTCAGGATCATAAAGAAAAGAGAATCGTCATCTATTTCATACCGGAGCATGTGCAGGATGGAGGCCCCTTTTTTGTAGATCAGACGGTAATCAAGGATTGCTGTAAAATCCGATGCCAGTGAATCGGGGATGTAGACACTTCCACCGGGTTGTGACATCACCTCGGCATGGGCGTCTTCCATCCAGGCATCAGCCGAACTTTGTGATTCAAGATGCCGGAGTGCGACAAATTCCATGTAGGAAGCCAGGCCGTCGACCAGCCAGGAATCATTCCATGTTTCACATATTACGGCGTCGCCGAACCACTGGTGGGCAAGTTCATGGGCCGTCATGAAGTGAGTGAGCAGTTGATAGTAGCGGGTTGAGGTCGTATCAAGGGATTGGTATCCCATGTTGCAAATGGTTTGGTTTTCCATGCCAAATACCGGGAAACCTACAATGCAGTACCCGTATTTTTCCTCGTTGAACGGATAATCTCCCAGCAGGCCTGCATAGAGCGAGAGGAGCTGTTTGGTGATTTCAATCGCCCTGAGGTGCATCGGATAGTATTCGGAGGTAGGAATTAACAGGCTTTGGATCAGCAACGAATCCTTACCGGAGGGGAGAGGAGCATAGGTTACGTGGTCGGTCCATGGCCCAACCACGAAGGAGACCAGGTAAGCACTGATCGGGTAGTTTGTCTCCCATCTGTAACGGACTTTGCCGTTTCCGGGATACTCAATAGATTTAAGCAGCCCGTTGGAGGCAGAGAGGTTGGTTGAATCTGTGGTGATAATGAAGGTGACGGAGTCAGCTTTGTCCCGCATGTCCTGCTTGCAGGGCCACCACAACCAGGAGTAGAACGGCTGGGAATTCGAAAAGATATGTACGTTGCCGGAGTAATTCTGCCTGACGATGCCGTAGCCCCATGCAATAGAGCCGCCTGATCCGTTTCCGTGGTACCAGATCTGCAGGATAAACTGGTCGTTGAGGTGCATCGGAGTTGAAAGCGGGACCGACACCAGCGAGTTTGTATGCAGAAATTCCGCCGGATTTCCGTTCAGGGCCACCGAATCCACAACCATGAAGGTTGTTACGGCAACCGAGTCGTTCAGTTCAACCACCAAGGTATCCATCGTGGAGGCTGCAACCGTAGCCCTCATGGTGACATTCCCACTCAGCCTGGTGGAAATATTACTTAACTGCAGATCCAGGATATATTGTTTTACATCGTAGTTGTCTTCCAGTATGCTCTGGGAAATAACAAACTGGAATGAAACAAACAAACAGGCTGGAATGAGAACCAATAATTTTTTCATATCGTCAAATTATCCATTCGGGTTGAACAAATTACACAATCCATTCGCCCGAAACGAATATTTTCGACTAAACTAAAAATCAAACGGCTGTCTCAGCAATTTTATAGACGAACAAGGGTTCAACCTGTTTTACAAGATGACTCTATCGTGAATTTCGGGCTGCCGTTACTCCCCATCCAGCCAATGAATCACATTCAGCAAAAATTGCGCATTCTGGGGAGCAACTTCTGAATTGAACCCGGCTTTGATCGTACCGTTTGCGATTTGGGCGGTGAACATCGCGGCTTCACCGAAAACCGCCACTCTACCCTTCCCATATTCCAGCAAAGCTCCCTGATAGTAACCCTCCAGAGCGGTGCGCGGGGTCTCTTCGGAAAATACCCAGGCGGTGTCGGGTTGGAGGGAGTAATGTTCGGCGTGGAAAACGAGTACCGGGATGGCATCCTGCGGTATCCGGAATGCTGATCCGGTAAAGGTGATCACCGAATCGATGGGAGATATTTCTTGATTCCCGGATGTCACGGGTCCGGGCATCAGCGTTTGATCGCTGATCTTGAAAACTGAAGGAGGCCAGGTCCTGGAACGGGTGAAGGCAAATCCGTTCAGAAAGTCAAATCCGAATGCCTTCCCTAGATCGTGGGCTGCTCCGGCAAAGGGCATATGGTCGGCAATCAGGAATAGAGAACCCCCTTGATTTACCCATTGCCTGATAGTTTCAATCTCCTTTTTCGTGAAGGCTGATGGATTGGGAGCAGCCCAATCAGCGGTATCCGACGCATCAATCGGATTGGCAATGACCAGGATATCGGTGTGATTGAGTACCTTGAGGCTTGATATTGGCTGATTGAGTGGCTTCACCCGGTAGCCGTCCATCCGGAGCAAACGGGCAAAAGGCAGAAATCCTCCCGAGATGGTGTGAAAGTTCAGATGGGCTTCATCTATACAAACAACCGGACCCGATTCAGCTGAGTAGGCAGGAGGTTGGAGAGGAAAGCAAAAGGAGGTATCGGGAACTTGCTGGGCCAACGCGAAGCATGGGAGAGTTACCATCAGAAGTGCTAGAAACGGAATTCCCGGATTAGTAAAAAAACACAGAGTAAACCTTCGGTGTATGAATCGTGGGTTGCTATAAAATGGGTTCATGGGCTATCGTTTTCCAAATGAATTTTCCATCACTTCCAGGGCAAAACGTGCATTCACCGTTGCCGGCCCGATTCCCATTTCAATGGCTACCTCAATGGCTTCCAGCACCTCCTGTTCCGTGGCTCCTTCCTTGGCAGCCTGTTCAATGTGCCACTGCATGCAGGATTCGCAGTTGGTCACTACACCAATAGCGGCTGCAATGAGTTCTTTGTGCTTCTTTGACAGTGCTCCGTCGCAGTAAGTTACTTTTTCCATCTCCAGGAAAGCTTTGTATACCTTGGAGTTGAGTTTAGCTAACCGGGCATTGGCGACCTTTCGCTGCAGGTCGATCTCATCGAATTTAGTTTTTGTTTTCATGGCTTGTGATGTTTGATTTTATTCTTCAGGTGTACTGATGGAGAGATTTATTTCAAAAAGTCCCCATCTACTATCAGTAATTTCACCCCATTCTCCGTTGAAGACCTATGGGAACTGGCCTCATCCGAAACCACATAGGTCATGCCTTTGGTTAACAAGGTCTTAGACCCATCTTCCATTTCACTGATAACTCCTCCTTCCAGGCAATGTACGATATGGCCCTTCCTGAACCAGTGATTTTTACTTAGAATGAGGTAAGTTATCCGAAAACGAGCGTAGCTGCAATTATTTTATGTGAACGCTGGGAATTCAACGTCGAATAATGACTTTCTACAGGCTACAGCTTTCCTCTTGTATTGAAAATGATTGCTGCAATCACCCCGGGAATCCATCCACATAGGGTGAGCAGGAAGACCAGCAGGATGGCTCCACAGCCTCGATCAACGACTGCCAGAGGAGGGAAGAGGATGCAAATAATTGCTCGCAGAAGGCTCATTATTCCTTGTTATTTATTCGTTTGTCCGGCCCCAAGCAGAATCCTTAAGTAGATCGAAAAGGAGGGCTTCCATTGCGGATACCCTTCAAGGTTGGTAGGATAATATTGGAACGAGAAGCCGGGCTCCATGCCAAATACATCATTTAAAGGAATTCCTGCACCTGCTCCTGCAAAGGCTCCAAACCCAAAAGCATTCTGACTGATCTTGTAAGCCTGACTGTTGGAATTAGGCGTATAACCCTGACTCCCATAAACATTAACAAGGTTAAACTCCCTGCCCTCCACAACAAAAATCGATTGGATAACCTGGGTATAGCACATCAATCCTCCTCCCTGGAGAAAAAAGTAAATCTTTGATTTTAGAGGGAATGACCACTGGTATCCAAGATCGATCAAAACCCTTGCCTCCTTCCCCTGGACAGGCTCTGTACGCACATTCTGAAATGTTGAATAACTGGGGGGATCTACAACAAGGGTGATGGCATCGGTGGCTTTCAGTTGGGTGTAGTTTGCTTCCAGAAAAATACCGTTCTTTCGGTTAAAATTAAACCTGATAAAAAGGCCTCCTGTAAAAGCTACCTGGTAATGCATATCGAGAGGATATCCTGCAACAAACACGGTATCAGAGGAACCAAGTAACTGCTTTATATCCTGATACCAATATTTATTGGACATGAGATAATTCACGGTATTCACGTTCCCCGGGTTCCCGTTATAGAAATTGGCGGAGTATTTATTCGGGAAATAGGCGCCTAAATTGATCCCAAAATCCCATCGGTGGATCGAGTCAACCTCATCTTCAAACTCGGCCCAAGGATCGGTTTCTGCCCGTCTCTCTTTGTCGCGTTTGCTTTCAGAAGCAACTTTTTCCTGTCCAATGACAGAAACAGCCATCGAAAAGAACAGGAGAACAACTAATGTTGATATTACAAACCTCATACTAATTATTTTTCGCTATTCGTTTTTCGCTATTCGCTTTTCGCTATTCGCTATTCGCTATTCGCTATTCGCTATTCGTATTTCTTCCTTCTTCCTTCTTCCTTCTTCCTTCTTCCTTCTTCCTTCTTCCTTCTTCCCTCATTCTATCCTCCCCACCGGATAAACCATCCGTTTGGCATCCCGGTAGGGGGTGTGTTCCAGAAACCAGTTTAGCACTTGCCATTGGTTCTTGATAAAGTTGCTGTCCGCTGCTTTTGCTTTTTCAAAACCGGCATTCAATTCCGGGTCTTCTTCCAGCATCTGTTTTGCCATCGGCTCCATCACATAAAACTCGAAATACTCCTTTTGCTCGAAGATGGGATTGAAAAAGCCCCAATAGAGAAGAGATCCATCGCCAATTGGTTCTAGCAGTTGCGCGATGACTCTCGCTGCAGACTGGGATGTCTCCACAATCATGGAACCTGCCGGAAAAACCCTATCTTCTGTAAAAGTTGTATACTCAATATGAGACAAAGGCAGCCTGCCTTCATAGGGGAAAGACCGCCAACGGGGAGAAACAAATTTGTACGAGGAGACATGGATGTTCGTATCATGTGAAACCTCCTTCATCCTGATGCCATGAAGTTTCAGTATCGAAATTACCTCCTGCCACTCCACCGGAATCACATAAGCAATGGGGAGCATGGTGGTTTCCGAAGGAACACATGTTGAAAAAAGAGGTACTGTGAATGTTTCAGGTACAGAGGAGTACTTGAACCAGAGGCCGCCGGTAAGCTCACTTTGGATGGTATCATACATAACCCCTCTGAATTCGACCATGATGCTGTCGGCATCAGAAAGTGTAAACCGAAGCGGAAAGGGGTGTGACCTGAATTCCGGCGATTGAACAAAAGCATCGGCATCCTGGTTTAATTTCTTTAGTTCCAGATACTGGTCATTCAGGATCTGCAGTGAGGCAACCAGACATTGGTAAGATGCCTCTACCCGCTGTTTGTAAGGTTTCAGCATATGGGTCTCAACGAGCAGTCCGGGGCGGTTGCGAAGGGCAACATATCCCTGTGAAAGCATGGGAGGCGCCACATCCCGCTCCAAACCGCTTTTCGGATTGTGCCATTGTCTGAACTGGACGTAGGGGAAAACTGGGTTCCCGGAAGCTTCCAGGTCGCGGGTCCAGGCTGGAAGGAAGACAGAATCACACCAGGTTGTCAGCCCCTTGTCCATTTGTCCGAGGGTTTCCATCATGTAGGTCAGTACATATTGGTAGTCTGCCCCGTCTGTCGTGTGAATGTCGATGAAAAAATCGGGATTCCACTGTTGATACATCGTCAGCCATGCTTTCATCTCAGGTGCGTCGGCTTTCAGGAAGTCGCGGTTCAGGTTCAGGTTGGTGGCAGTAACCCGCCAGCCCATCTCTTCGGGGCCATTCTGGTTGATCCGGTTATACGGCCCAAAGCGTTCGTGCCCGTCCACGTTGAAGATAGGGATGAAGAGGATTGAAACATGTTGGAGAAGATCCGGGATCCGGGATCCGGGATTAGTGATACGCGATCCGTTATCCAAAATGTCACTATCTGAGCCCTGAGCCCTGAGCCCTGAGCTATTTTTTTCGTCCCTCGTCCTTCGTCCTTCGTCCTTCGTCCCTCGTCCCTCATCCTTCGTCCTTCGTCCCTCGTCCCTCGTAACCAGGTCTCTGACGAGCATCAGCCCTGCATCTTTCCCTTCCGACTCTCCGGGATGGATACATGCCTGGATCATCAGGATTACGCGGCCGGAAGCTTTGATCTCTCCGGGGTTTGTTAATCCCTCTCTATCCACAATGAGCATTGGCAGTTCACGCCCTTGCGGACTTACGCCGAAGGAGGTGTAATGCACCATTGGCGAAAAATCAGCCAGGTTCTTGCTGTATTCGATGGTTTCGGCATAACGGGGAGTGCGTTTTCCTCCGGATAATTCGTAATAGGTCATCCACTCTTGCTGGGAAAAGAGTGGAAAAGAGGCACACATCACGAAAAGGAGTAAACAAACACGTTTCATAATAGTGAGAGTTTCTGAGACCAAACATACATAAAAAATTTCTTGCAATTCATATGGAAATTAACGGTATCTTTATTTCCCAAGGAGGAACAGTGACACAACTTAAATCTAAAAATTAACTCTTCTTTTATGAGAATATGTTAAGCCCCATGTGGAATCGGATTTGGAGCTTGCTTAAGAGTGTGCTGAACATTCCTGACAGAAAATTTTACCTGACAGGACTGATAGACAACCTTGAGCGGCAGAAAGAGGAGGGTCATTTGCTTGCGTTTCGGATAGTCAATATCAAAAGCAAAGGTTTTGTAGTAAAAGTTGGGGGACTATTTGCATACGGTTCATTTGATCATATGCCCTGGATGTATCCTAATCATGAAACCTGGAGAGTAATTTTTCCTTATCTCACCGACCGGATTTTTTACTGTAAAATTCACGCCCTGAGAAAAGATCCCCTTTTCATCATCATCGATGGCAATATTCCTCAGTTTAAAAAACCTCAGTTAAAGCAGAATGACTTATACATAGGCATCATTCTCAACAAAGTCAATTACGGGTTATTTATTGATATTGGCTTTCACTTTGATTGGGAGTATGGGTCTCTTGTAGGGCTGTTGCATATATCTGCTTTTAACGAGATGTTACTTTACGATAACGCAGAAGCCGGACAAAGTAAGGATGTTCTTTTTCTGGGATACAATGAGAATGATCAGCTTGTTTTCGGAAGCAAACCAGCCCTGGAGGAATGGTTTACAGGAGAGCTGGAGAATCGAGTAGGTGAGATGGTGTGGGTGAAAGTCAATAAGATTGAGAATAATCCCCCAAGTTTCAAAGTGGAGGGGAGATACGATGCTTCTTTGGCAGTTACGAAACGGCTCTATGGCTGGAGTAGTTGGAAAGTTGCAAAGGCTATTCAATATCTGAGGCATGATGAGATCATTCGTTGTGAAATCCTGAGACTGGATAGCAGGAGACGATGTATGGAATTAAAATGGGTGTTAGAATGGGAGATTGAGGCTATTGCCTCCAGGTCGGATAAAACGAAAAAAAGTGATACCAGCAGAAAGAAGACCGAAATTCGGGAACCACTGCAGAATCTGGATCTTATAGGGAAAAGAGTGCAGGTTACGGTTTCAATATCGACTGATAAGTATGGGAGATTTCATCACTATTACCTGGTCGAAAACAAATATAAAGGCATTCTTCTAGTAGAAAATGAGAGCTATCGTTTAACAAAAAAGGAAAAATCGGAGATTGTAACAGCATTACAGGATGGTGAAGTTCTTGAGTGTGAAGTTATGGGGATTGACAAAGATTATATCAGGGTAAAGTGGGTAATTCAGTAATCACCAAAACAACAGAGGCTATTTTATTTCTAAGGAAGTGAGTATCTTTGTATGCAAATCAACGTCATGCGCAAATTTCTTCTCGCTATCACTCTTCTACCTCTGGCTTCACTGGGACAATTCCAGAATGTGATGATAGGGAACCAGTTTTTCCCCGAAGAGCCTTCCATCATGATCAATCCTTACAACACGGATCAATTGGTGGCTGCTGCGAATACGGCAACATACTACTATTCCGGTGATGGTGGATCGACATGGACACAGGGTGTTCTTACCTCTACATACGGTGTATGGGGCGACCCTTGCATTATTGTGGACACCAACGGCCATTTCTACTTCCTGCACCTTTCCAATCCTCTTGTTGGGAACTGGATCGACCGGATTGTTTGTCAGAAAACCACAGATGGAGGGCAAACCTGGAATGATGGGAGCTACATGGGTCTGGATGGAACCAAGGCCCAGGACAAAGAGTGGGCCATTGTGGATCCTTCCAACAACAATATTTATGTCACCTGGACCCAGTTTGATGATTATGGGAGCACCAACCCCTCCGACAGCTCAATCATTCGCTTCTCACGATCGCTCGATGGCGGAGAGAGCTGGAGTGATGCGATCCGGATCAATAAAATTGCAGGCGACTGCCTTGATGAGGATAACACGGTTGAGGGTGCGGTGCCTGCACTTGGACCCAATGGTGAGATTTATGTAGCCTGGGCAGGTCCGCTCGGACTTGTATTCACGAAATCAACGGATCAGGGAGTCACGTGGCCTGAAGAAAATACGTTTGTTACAGATTTTCCAGGAGGATGGGATTATGCCATTCCGGGTATCTACAGGGCAAATGGGCTGCCTGTTACCTGCTGCGACATCAGTGGAGGACCTTACCATGGAAGAATTTATATCAACTGGTCGGATCAACGGAATGGGCTGGATGACACAGATGTATGGATCGTATATTCCGATGACGGGGGCGCAACATGGAGTAACGATATCCGGGTGAATGATGATCCTGCCGGGAAGCAGCAATTCTTTACCTGGATGGATATCGACCAAACGACAGGGTATCTTTATTTGGTTTTTTACGATAGAAGGAATTACGATGACAATCTTACGGATGTCTACCTTGCCGTATCCAAAGATGGTGGAGCAACATTTGAGAATATCAAGATCAGCGAGTCCCCATTCAATCCGATCTCTTCTGTGTTTTTCGGCGACTATACCAACATCTCGGCCCATAACGGGATCGTCCGGCCGATCTGGGCCAGACTTGAAGGGGGGAGTTTGAGTGTTTGGACTGCTCTGATTGATTCCATCAATGTGGGAGTCTTTCCGGGTCAACAAATTCCGGCACTGCTCTCTCTCGACCAGAATTATCCGAATCCGGTCAGGGACTATACGTTTATCCCATACAAGGTTCACGAAGCCTCTACGGTTACGTTGAAGGTGTGCGATATTTATGGAAAGCAGGTTGCTACGGTTGTTGAGGAGAAGTTTCACGCTCCGGGGAAATATGTTGAACGGATTGACGCATCATCACTTTCGTTGACCCGTGGATTCTATATCATTTCATTGACCAGCCACGAACAAACATTCAAACGAAAAATGATTGTGGAGTAACCGGGATCCGCAGAAACTTTTTACACATTTTTTGTTTCTTCCTTGCCTTTTCTTGTTAATTTTGTGCCATACGAGATTTCGTTTTATTAACACGTTTTCTATGGATGCCAGTTTGATTGATGTATTGGTTCGAGTGAGAGAGCTCTTTTTTAAGTATGGAGTTCGCAGTGTTTCCATGGATGATATTTCCAGGGATCTAGGGATCTCCAAAAAGAAACTCTACCAGTTTGTTAAAAGCAAGCATGAATTGGTCTCCAGGCTTCTGGAGTTGGAGCGACGGAATTTTGAGGTCATCTTTGAGAAATATAATTTCGATGGGGTGAACTCAATTGATGTCTTACTCACCGTTAGCAAGGAGATCAGCGACAGATACTGGGATGTGAGTCCGTCCATGACCTTCGATTTGAAGAAGTACTATCCGGAGATCTATACACAGCATATTGATAATCGCGTTGAGTTTATTTTTGCTCAGATTCAGCTCAATATCAAAAAGGGGATCCGCGACGGGATGTACAGGGATGACCTGAGCACAGAGCTGATCGCGAGGCTGTATATTCGACGGCTCATCGATATTCATAACCCGGAATATTTTCCGGAAAAATTCTCTTTTCAAACGCTTTTCGATACGATGTTTGATAATTTCATCCGTGGCATTGCTACCGAAAAGGGAATCAATTATTACGAAATGCAAAAAGGCAAGGTTAAATTCAACAAGGAAAAGTGATGAAAACAATACGGATTTGGATGATTGCTGGCTTTGTTGTATTGATGTTCCCGGCTTTAAAAACAACCGCCCAGGAGAAGATATCTTTCACGCTGAAACAAGCTCAGGAGTTTGCGTATGAGCATAACTACGATTTGCAGAATGCCCGGTACGATGTTGAGATTGCCCGGAAAATTGTGAAGGAGAATACCTCCATTGGCTTGCCACAGATTGATGCTACTGCATCCTACATGGATAACATATTAAGGCCAACCTCCATCATCCCGAATTTTTTTGATACGACCGGATTGGCACCCCCGCTTGAGATTCAGTTTGGTACCAGATACAATGCCAGCTTCTCCGCCCAACTTACACAGCTTATTTACAGTGGCCAGTATCTTGTAGGCCTTCAAACGGCTAGAGCCTACCTTGAAACGGAAAAAGAAAAGAATCTAAAGGCTCAGATCGACGTTCGGGATCTGGTTTCAGAGGCATACATCGCTTACCTGATCGTGGGAGAAAGTCTTAAAATTCTTGATTCTACCTACAAAACCGTTTCCCAGATGGTATATGAGACGGAGGAGTTTTACAAAAGTGGTTTGATAGAGCAAATGGATGTTGAACAGATGGAGTTGAACGGAGCTACTCTGGAGGCAAGTCTCATTACCATGAGAAGCCAGAAACTGATCGCATACAATTACCTGAAGTTCCTCATGGGGATCGAAGAGACTCAGCAGATCATTCTTTCTGACAGCCTGGATCTCTTTCTGCAACGGATCAATCGGGATTACCTGATGACCACCAATTTTGATTACGGCTTCAATATCAATTACCGTTTATTGAAAAAACAGGAATACCTCGTGCTGATGCAGTACAAACTGGCTAAAACAGCCTATCAGCCTTCACTGGTTGGGTTCTTTGATATTTCTACGAATGCTCAGCGGGAAACCTGGAATTTCTTTGATTCAAAGCAACGATGGTTCTCAAGCTCTTACTGGGGCATCCAGCTGAATATTCCTATCTGGAGCAGCGGAGGCAGGAAAAACGCAGTGGATCAGGCTGCAATCAATGTGGAGAAAATGAAAGTGCTGGACAAGCAGACCCGAACCTCTCTGAACCTGCAGGTCGAGACAGTCCGCAACGATTTTAATACGGCATACCTGGTCTTTCTGAATAAAAAGAAGAGCCTCCAAACGGCCTCCAAAATCTACGAACAAACCATCATCAAATACCGCCAGGGATTGGCATCCAGTACGGATCTCAACCAGAAATACAACCAGTTCCTTATCATGGAAGCGGAATATACTCAGGCCATGTTCGACTTGCTCAAAACCAATATAGCGCTTTCGAAACTCCTAGAGAAAGTTTGATGCTGGATACTGGATGCTGGATACTGGATGCTGGTTTCGCTATCGCGCTGTCTCACCAACTTACTATTTCCCCAGACTCCTGTGAAATTTTCTCCGTTGCAGCTTTAAATGCATCTTGTAGTCAATCAGGTAGAGCGCTGGTAGTAACACCAGCGTAAGGAAGGTGGCAAAACTCAGTCCGAAGATGATTGTCCAGGAGAGTGGTCCCCAGAACATCACGTTGTCGCCGCCAAAATAGATGTGCGGATTCAACTCCGTGAAGAGGGTGATAAAGTTGATATTCATACCAACAGCAAGTGGAACCAGTCCCAGGATGGTAGCAGTTGCCGTTAATACTACGGGGGTAATCCTGACTTTTCCTGCCTGGATAATGGCATCCCGTGTTTTCAGTCCGCGTTCCTTTTGAACGTCGCAGAATTCGACAATCAGGATGCCATTTCTGACCACGATTCCTCCGAGGGCTACGATCCCAAGGCCGGTCATGGTGATAACGATTGGCATGTCGAAAATAATGACCCCAAGAAGCACTCCAATGATGCTGAAGAAGACTTCGGAGAGAATGATCAGCGATTTGCTCACTGATTTGAACTGGGTGATCAACACGAAAAAGATGACTCCCAAAGCAATCATCATCGCTTTCATTAAAAAATCCATCGTTTCGGCCTGGTCTTCGCGCTCGCCTGTGAGGGAGATCTCGATCCCTTTTGGCAAGTCAAACCCGGCAACAGAGTTGTTTATTGCAGCAACAACTTCATTGGGGGTATAGCCTGACAGCACCTCTGAACTCAGGGTGATTACCCGTTTCATATTTTTTCGCTTGATGCCTCCGTAGGTGTTCTCATAGCCAATTGCCGCAACCGAGGAGATAGGAATCTGTCTCAGTTTTCCTGAATTCATGTCACGATAGGTGATTTTGGCATTGATGATCTTATTGATATTTTTTCTCTGACTGGGTGTATAGCGTACCTGGATGGGGTATTCATCTTCGTCTTCCTTGTATTTGGAAACCTCCCATCCATAAATGGCAGTGCGCAGTTCATTCCCGATCTGACCCATTGAAATCCCTTGCCGGTTTGCTCGTTCCCGGTCGATCTTGATGACGATCTCCGGCTTGTCGTTGAGGAAATCTGATTTGAGCTGCTCAATACCTGGGATCTCCAGAGAGTCGAGATAGCTCTGATAAGCATCGGCTGTGGTAATCAGTTCATCCAGATTCTCCCCTGAGATTTCGATATTGATGGGTTTTCCCGTTGGAGGGCCCATCTTGTTTTTCTCAACGGATATCTGAGCTCCGGGAATATCCTTTACTTTTTCACGCAACTGGTCGAGGTAAACGATTGTGGAAATACCATGCCGGTCTTTATTCTCCACGAAATTCACCGTCACCTTTCCTTTATTGGATGAGATGCTCTGGTCAAAGAATCCGGCACCGGCACCGAAGCCTACATTGGTGATCACAGACTCGACATCCGGATTCTCCTCTCCCAGAACGTTGTTTATCCTGGATTCCACCAACCTTGTTACGGAATCTGTCACAAGCTGGTCAGTTCCTTCTGGCATGGTGATGTAGGCAATGATGCTGTTTGGCTCGTTATTGGGAAAAAAGAGGACGGGAGGTTTTGCCACTCCAGTCAGAATTAACGTAACCACAAAGACCACTGAAACTATAACAAGCAGAAAAAACGGACGTTTCCCGTGGAGAACATACACCAGGGTTCTTTCGTATAAGTGCATGATCCATGGAAGGGTCTCGTTCTGGAATTTGTAAATGGCTTTTTTCAGGAGTAACCTGTACAATGCATTCAACAGGATGCAGATGACCAGGAGGTTTCCAACCCAGTAAATTCCTCCAAGATAGAAAATCAAAGCCGGGACCAGCAGAATGACAGTTGAGATCAAAAATGTTCTCCAATTTATCCTGTACCGTTTCTGGTCATATTCATGTTTCATGAAAGAGACAGCAAAAACCGGGTTGATGATGTATGCAACAAACAGAGAAGCGAAAAGGGTGATGATCAGGGTAACCGGCAGAAAATGCATGAATTTACCTACCACGCCAGGCCAGAAAGCCAGTGGAAAGAAAGGAGCGAGGGTGGTCAGTGTTCCGGATAGAATCGGAACGAATACCTCCCCGGCTGCATATTTTGATGCTTTAATAATGTCGGGCTCAGTTCGGTGGACTCGATGGATGTTTTCAATTACCACAATGGCATCATCAACAATGATCCCGAGGGCGAAAATAAACCCGAACATGACGATCATATTCATGGTAAAGCCCATTGCGGGGAATATCATGTAGGCGATGAAGATGGAGAGAGGCACTGACATGGCCACGAAAAAAGCATTGTTGAGTCCCATAAAGAACATCAGAACCAGAGTGACCAGAATGAAGCCGATGATGATCGTATTGTTCAGCTCTTCCAATGTGCTGCGGGTAAACTTGGACTGGTCGCCGGTGATGGCAATACCCAGGTCGGGAGGGAATGAACTCTTTTTCAGTTCATCGAGAATAATTTTGATGTTATCAGAGGCTTTCAGCAAGTTCAGTCCGCTTTTTTTAATGACATTGAGCGTAATCACATTGTTGCCGTCAAACCGGGCAAAGCTCTCCTGCTCTTTGAAAGAATCTTTAATGTCTGCAATATCCTTGATGTAGACGATTGCCCCGCTGGAGGATTTCAACATGATATCACCGATCTCCTCAGGATCCTGAAACTGACCGGTAACGCGAATCGTTCGCTTGGTCCCGTATGTAGAGATGGTCCCAGCAGATACAGTGATATTTTCGCTTGAAATGGCTCGCTGGAGATCAGAAAAGGTAACGCTGGCCGCTTGCATTTTGTACATGTCAACATCTACCTGGATCTCCCGCTCAAGGGCTCCCACAATATCCACACGGGTGACCTGTGGCAGAGCTTCAATCCGGTCCTGGGCCTCTTCGGCATACTTTTTAAGCCGCTGAAGGTCGTAGTTCCCCGACAGGTTGATGTTCATGATCGGGATCTCTGAGATGTCAAACTCCTGAATGTTGGGATCACTAGGAAGGTTTGTCGGAAGTTTGGATTTTGCTTTGTCAACTGCATCCCGCACCCGCTGTTTTGCTTCTGTTACTTCCAGCCCCGGGTTGAACTCGATCACGATCATGGAGAAATCCTGGACCGAATTACTGGTAATTCTTTTGACATCTGCAAGCGACTTGGCCTCCTTTTCAATGGGCCGGGTAACCAGGTTTTCAATGTCTTCAGGGGAAGTCCCCGGATAAGGAGTGTTGACGATAATTGTTGGGATGACAATCTCGGGAAATTGCTCTTTGGGAATGCTGAAATAGGACATCAGGCCGAGAGCAGTGATGATGATCGTAAGAACGTAGATACTTGACCGGTTATTGATCGCCCAGCTTGTAGCAAAGAACTCTTTGAGTATAATTTTTTCTTTCCTGGATTTCATAAGGTACTGCTATTGCAAGTATTCAATGTGCTGGCCGTCATAGAGATCTTTGTAGCCTGCTGAAATAATCAGGTCTCCCTCTTTCAGTCCGGTAAGGATCTCAGTAAGGCCGTTGTAGGTGATGCCCGTTTTGACATCGCGTTTTCGGGCGATCTGTTTTCCCTCTTCCTCCACAGCAACAAAGACATACTGACCCTCATCGCGGGAGGTCTGAAGATAATTTTGCGGGATGGAGATGGCAGTTGGATTGGTATAATCTTTAATCCGCATGACGGCAATCATATTGGCACGATAGACCAGGTGGTTGGTTGGCAGTTCAACCTCAACCACGAAGGTCCTGTTTATTGGGTCAATGTATTTTGAGGAGAAACTTACCTTATGGTCGAACTCTTCATCCAGGTCAGGCAGAAAGACCTGCACTTGGTCTCCGGTCTGTATTTTACTTGTGTATGCTTCCCCTACATCGGCAACGGCTTTTGCCTTTGAAAAATTGACCACGCGGAATGCCGGGAACCCGACTGCGGCCATCTGACCAACTTTAATTGGGATCTCTTCAATGGTGCCGTCAATCGGAGAGGTGATGTTCGACATTTTGATCTGATCACTGATGGTGGCAATTTTATTCTCAAGAGACTCTTTGTTGTTTTTTGCTGTAAGATATTGCACTTCCGATCCGATTTTCTGATCCCACAGTGCTTTTTGCTTGTTGTACATTTCTGTTGCAAAATCAAGCTGGTTCTCCAGTTCTTTCAACGTCTGTTTTAATACTTCCGCATCCAGTTGGGCCAGTACTTTGCCTTTCGTTACATAGTCTCCCTCACTTACCATGATCCTATTTACCACCCCCGGCGTACGCGGGCTAACTCCGATATTTTCATTTCCATCGATACGGCCTTGCACCTCAATATAATGGTTGAATGGCTTTTCGTGAAGCGTGTCGATTCTGACAGTCATCATTTTAATATTTCCTTCTGGAAAGAGCTCCTTTTCAAGGTTCATGATTTCAATGGAGAGCTTGTCGCGATCCTTTTTAAGCTGTTCCAGTTTCGCTTCTTGATCTTCGGATCCACCACAGGATACGAGCAATGAAACAATGCCCATATATAGCAAAAATTTTCTCATCGTTTAACAGTTATGATCAGGCAAAGATAAAGCAAAAATAAGTGTCGGGAAAACTTTATCTATATAAATAGTTTCCCGTATTCTTATTAATACTATTTTTGTTTTATGGAAAGCAAAGTCAAGCTGATTATCCCCAAGGTTTTCAAGCTTTACCAGCGTTATGGGATCAAAAGTGTGACCATGGATGATGTGGCTCAACACCTCGGAATTTCCAAGAAGACACTCTATGAATTTTTTGAGGATAAAGAGGACCTGGTGAAGCAGGTCTATCTTTGGGATTATGACAGAAAACTCGACTTTTTTCTGGCGATTGAAAAAAAGAAACTGAACGCTGTTGAGGAACTATCTGAGGTTTATCAAATGATTAAAGAGATGTTCAGGGATTACAATCCTTCTGTTGAGTATGATGTCAGGAAATATTATCCGGCGCTGTTTTCCCAATTCAGAGAGATCAAGAGAAAACGGATGTTTGAACTCTCGGTAAAAAACCTGGAAAAAGGAAAGAAAGAGGGTCTTTACAGGAGTGACCTGAATGCCTCAATCCTTGCCAGGCTTCATGTGTTCAGGGTTGAGAACATTTTAGAGAGTGAACTTTTCAGTGTCGAAGAGTTGACCTCCATCCACGTGTTTCATGAAATATTTATCTACCATCTGAACGGTATCCTCAGTGATAAAGGCAGAAAAATTCTGGAGGCAAATCAATCAACCTTTTCTCTCCCTGATTAAGGTGTGCTGTTTTCTATCCTTGCTGTATTTTTTTTCGGTTCCCTTTTCAAAAAAGTTTATACATTTACCTGAACAACTTATTCGCTATTGGTGAATACGGAGAAAGAACTCATAGATCGGTGCTTGATGAAAGACCAGTTGGCTCAGGAGGAGTTGTATACACAATATGCAAAACGAATGTTTGGGGTATGCCTGCGATATGCCGGCCATGCGATGGAGGCGCAGGATATTTTGCAGGAGGGTTTCATTCGCGTTTTTCAGCAACTAAATAAGTTCCGTTTTGAGAGTCCCCTGGAGAATTGGATTCGCAGAGTTATCATCAATACCGCGATTTCTGTCGCAAAACGTGAACTTAGGTTCAAACGGACGGATGAACTCTCACTGCCATTCCAAACCGGAACAGAAGATTTTGAAGGAATTTCGAAACTGACACATCAGGAGATCCTGCAACTGATACAGGAACTGCCGCTGGGATACAGAACTGTTTTCAACCTCCACACGATTGAAGGGTATTCGCATAAAGAGATCGGGAAGCTGTTGGAGATATCTGAAAATACATCGAAATCTCAACTTTATGCAGCAAAAAAGAGATTAAGGGAACAATTAATAAACCGAGAAAATGGAAGCAGAAGAGAACGATCCTAAAACCCCTCTGGATCTCAGGGAGTTGTTTAGCGATTTCGAAGCGGAACCTCCCCAGGAGTCGTGGAATACGATTCGTTCCAGACTTGCTGATGATGAGTCTGGAGAATGACCTCTAAGTGATTAGGTCAATCTGCATACCACTCAGCATAGGAAGTGGCTGTTTCACGAAGTTTCATGGAATGGAGCTTTACCTCATCAGGCAGCGCTTTGCTGATTCTTTCAGCAAAATCTGACAGGAGGTTTTCACTTGTTGGCTGATAATCCACCACGATTACTTTAGAGAATGTTTCGCCCAACTTTTTTAGCTCACTGATATCGAGGTCGGAAGGAAGGATAAGGGCATGATCCATCCGATCGATGACTTCGGCCTTCATGATTGTTTTCAATTCACTGAAGTCCATGATCATGCCTCTCTTTGGCGAATTGAGACTGGTGACCGGATTTCCGGTGACAGTGACGGAAAGATGATACGAATGCCCGTGTATGTTCCGGCACGGGCCATCATACCCTTTAAGCGCATGTGCAGCTTCAAACGAGAACTCTTTGGTAATTCGGATAGATGCCATAATGGGAGAATTAAGCTGCAAAGGTAGAGGATTTCAACATAGTTGGCAGTTGGCAGTTGGCAGTTTTTCCTGTTTCACTACCTCACCATACTGCCAGATGATCCAGTAAAATTTTCACCCCGATCAGGATCAATACGGCTCCGCCGATTCGTTCGGCCCAGCTGGCAGGAATGAAATGGGTTTTTTCTGCCAGTTTTGCTCCGGTAAGTGTCACGATAAAGGTGATGATAAAGATGATACTGGCAGCTTTCAGGATCTGCACTTCGATCACCCCAAAGCTTAGGCCTGTTATCAGTGCATCAATGCTGGTGGCTACAGAGAGGCTGATCAGCACGGGGAATGTTAAATGATGAATCCGTTCATCTTCCCCGTGACTGAATGATTGAACGATCATTTTGCCACCGATAAATGCAAGCAGACCAAAGGCAACCCAATGATCATAGCTTGCAATCATGTCTTTCAGGGATTCCCCAACTATCCAACCAAGTAATGGCATCAATCCCTGAAACAATCCGAAGAAAAAAGCCATCCTCAGGATGCTTCGCCATGACAGTTTATTGCAGGCACAAACCCCTACAGCCACTGCGAAACAGTCCATGGCAAGCCCGAGGGCGATCAATATTAGTTCAAAAAGACTCAAAGTTCACGGTTTAAATACCCCTAAGTCCCCTGAAGGGGACTTACGCCCTCCCCTTT
Organism: Bacteroidales bacterium; assembly: GCA_014860625.1. Classification (GTDB taxonomy): domain Bacteria; phylum Bacteroidota; class Bacteroidia; order Bacteroidales; family FEN-979; genus QYOJ01. The sequence continues at coordinate 19,883 of JACZJJ010000046.1, forward strand.
AGGGGAGGGTTGGGGAGGGGTTATCCACAATCCAGTATCCAGCATCCGTCAATTATAGATCATCCCAACAATCCGCTCCAGATTTACCGCATCCACATCGTCAAATGAGTTCAGCACAGTACTGTCCACATCAAGCACCCCAACGATGGCGCCATTCCGGTCCCGAACAGGCACCACAATCTCAGAGTTTGAACGGGAGTCGCAGGCGATGTGTCCGGGAAACTTATGGACGTCGGGAACAACGATTGTTTTTTTCTGATTGATTCCGGCCCAACATACACCTTTGTCTTTTTCAAGGACCTGACAGGCAAGAGGACCCTGGTAATTCTTAACGGTCAGTTCGCCTCTTTGAACAAAATAGAACCCTGTCCAGAAAAAATAGTTAAACTTGTGATGCAGCACCGCAATGATTGTTGCCATGCGTGCATCAGGGTTATCGGTTTTGGTAAGGAGATCATCGAGCTGGTTGAGGATCCGCCCATACCTTGCTGTTTTCTTCTCAGTATCCATTCGTAAGAAATTCGTGAATCGCAGATCAACCCAGTTGCTCCAGTTCAACAGTAAAATGCCTCATGATGGGTGCTTCGCGGGTAATCCTCATGCCGGACCTGATGTCATTTCTTCTGTCGAACACATTCTTCAGGGCAACGGCGACCACATCCATATGATTGTTGGTATATACACGTCGCGGAATAGCCAGGCGGACCATTTCGAGTGCAGGATATCGGTTTTCCCGGGTTACCGGGTCGCGGTCTGCCAGCAGGGCGCCAATCTCTACCCCTCTGACTCCGGCTTCAAGGTAAAGCTGAATGGCCAGGGTTTGTGCCGGAAACTCCTCTTTTGGCAGGTGAGGTAAAAACCGTTTCGCATCAATGAAGATGGCATGTCCACCAATGGGTGCCTGTATCGGGATGCCAAATTCAACCAGTCTGTTTCCCAGGTACTCAACTTGTTTGATACGGGTCTCAAGGTAATCAAAATCAGTGCCTTCATACAAACCCTGGGCGAGGGCATTCATGTCGCGACCCGACATTCCGCCATAGGTGATATACCCTTCATACATGATGTTGAACATACTGCACTGCCTGAAAAGTTCCGGATCCCGCATGGCAATAAAGCCGCCCATATTTACAATTGCATCTTTCTTACTGCTCATCGTCATCATGTCGGCACAGGAAAACATCTCCTTTGCGATCTGCCTGATGCTTTTATCCTTGTATGCCGGTTCCCGTAGTTTGATGAAATAAGCATTTTCAGCAAACCTGGCGGAATCGAATAGAACAGGCTTATTATATGTATCAGCCAGTTTTTTTACTGCATGCATGTTTTCCAGGGATACCGGCTGGCCACCTGCCGAATTGTTTGTCAGCGTGAGGATGATGAACGGGACATTGTCTCCTGATTTTTTCAGCACATCTTCTAACTTTCCGAGGGCGACATTTCCTTTGAAAAGGTGATAAGCCGTTGTATCAAATGCTTCATCAATTGTACAATCGATGGCAGATGCCTTTCTGAACTCAATATGTCCTTTGGTCGTATCAAAATGGGAGTTGCCCGGAACGATATCGCCCTCTTTTACCAGCACTGAAAAAAGAACATTCTCTGCTGCTCTTCCCTGGTGTGTTGGAAGATAAAGGGGGAATCCCGTGATATCATGAATGGCATCCTTGAGGTTATAATAGGATGAAGCACCTGCATAACTTTCGTCGCCGGTCATAATGGCCCCCCATTGCTTATCGCTCATAGCACCGGTTCCCGAATCCGTCAACAGATCGATAAAGATTTGGTCGCTTTTTATTTGAAAGAGGTTGAAGTGTGCATTTCGGATCCAGTTTGTACGCTCCTCAAGGGTGCTTCGGTGGATGGATTCAACCACTTTGATTTTGTAAGATTCGGCGAAAGGTAAATCCATAAAATTGAAATTGGTTTGAGTTTTCAAAAATAGAGTTTTTTTTAATAGAATATTTACCTAACTGTTTGTTCATCTTGCAAATTTGCAGTAGTTTTGTTAGCTAAATAACAATATAAATTCCTGGAGGAAAAGCAAATGAATCACGCTGAACAGGCACCGGGTAAGGTGCTAACTAAATTATCTGATCTCGAAGAACTTGCTAAACGTTCTACAACGAAGAAACGGTTGGTGTTGGCTGTTGCGCAGGACGAACATTCACTCGGAGCTGTAACCACTGTCGTAAAAAAAGGAATCATTGAGGCTATCCTGGTTGGTTCAGGTGATCAGATCCGGGCCATTGCAAAAAAACTGAATCTGGATATTTCGGGAATGACTATCGTAGAGGAGGAGGATGACAAACAGGCTGTGAAGATAGCGGTAAAGATGGTCCATGATCATGAAGGCGACATCCTGATGAAGGGAAATATTCCTACCGCCATACTGCTTCGTGCCGTGCTTGATAAGGAGAGCGGGTTACGGAAGAGTGAGGTCTTGTCGCATTTTACCCTTTTTGAATTGCCTACTTATCATAAACTGATTGGTCTTACGGATGCTGCGATGATCATTGCCCCCGACCTGAAGACAAAAGTCGCCATCATCAATAATGCTGTAGATTTTATGAACAGGTTAGGTGTTACCAAACCAAAGGTTGCCATTCTGGGCGCCGTAGAGGTGGTAAACGAATCTATGCCTGCCACCATGGATGCAGCCATCATTGCTAAAATGGGACAACGGAAACAGATTAAAAATTGCATTATTGATGGTCCTCTTGCCTATGACAATGCAGTAAGTGCAGAGAGCGCCCATCACAAAGGAATAGTCAGTGATGTGGCCGGAGATGCCGACCTTCTCATTGTTCCCGATATCGAAGCCGGGAATATCCTTTACAAAGCCTATGGTTTTTCTGCTAATGCCATACTGGCAGCAAACGTATTGGGGGCTGCGGCTCCTATCGTGCTGACCTCCAGGTCAGATACAGAAGAGGCAAAGCAAGCCAGCATCATCATGGCAGCTGCCGCAAACCAGGCTTGAGTGATATGAATCATCTATGAATGATATCAGGGTTATAGCTATTAATCCCGGATCAACATCCACGAAGATCGCTGTTTACCAAAATGCCGATGCGATATTCCTGAAAACGATCCGTCATTCTTCAGATGATCTGGCCCCTTTCAAAAGAGTGACCGATCAGTTCCAATTCCGGAAAGAGATCATCCTGCAACAGCTCATTGACGCAGATATCGACATGGATAAAGTGCGTGCAATAATGGGAAGAGGTGGTTTGCTAAAGCCTATGGAGTCGGGCGTATACGAGGTGAATGAAGCGATGATCGACGATCTTCATCATCGCACCTTTCGCGAGCACGCCAGCAACCTGGGAGGGTTGATTGCCCATGACCTGGCCACGGGGATTCCTGGTTCCAAAGCTTATATCGCAGACCCGATTGTGGTTGACGAACTCGATGACATTGCACGCATTTCAGGTCACCCACTATTCCAGAGGATCTCCATTTTTCACGCCCTCAATCAGAAAGCGATTGCCCGCGATTTTGCCAGAACGATCCAGCGGAAATATGAAGAGCTCAACCTGATCGTGGCACACATGGGAGGAGGGATAACTGTTGGAGCGCACCAAAGGGGTCGTGTCATTGATGTAAACCAGGGGCTTGACGGAGAGGGTCCGTTCAGTCCCGAACGCAGCGGAACCTTGCCCGTAGGAGAACTGATCACCACCTGTTTTGAAGGACACTTCTCGGAGGATGAAATCCGGAAGATGGTAACAGGCGGCGGAGGGTTGGTTGCATACCTTGGAACCAACAGTGCTGAACAGGTTGAAAAGATGGTGGAGGCTGGTGATAAAAATGCCCGGCTAATCTACGAAGCTATGGCTTATCAGGTAGCAAAATATATCGGAGAGATGTTTACCGTTCTCAAAGGGAATGTGGATGCCATCCTGATAACCGGAGGAATCGCTTACGACAAACTATTTGTCTCATGGATCCAGGAGCGGGTATACCGCCTTGCACCGGTTCATATCTTCCCTGGAGAAGACGAATTGCGCGCACTTGCGATGAACGGATTGATGGTAATCCGCGGTGAAATAACGCCGAAGGTCTATGTTTGAAACTAGATCACTGGATCACTGGATGACTCTTTCCTACTTTCCTACTTCCCTACTTCCCTACTCTCCTACATCACCTTCAGCATCTCCCTCACAATATTCGACGTACCAGCCTCAATCTCACTGATCCGTGCATCCAGCATGTAACAGGGGGTAGTAAAGAGTTTCTTTTCCCGATCAATCACTACTTCCCCATGTGTAGTGTTCGTATACTTGTTCCCCATCTTCTCAATAAATCCGCCTGAAGCCTGATCCTGACCCGTGGTAAGGTTTGTCCCATCGAAAAGTTTTGCCAGAATTACCGGCGCAATGCACATCGCCCCAATGGGCTTCCCTGCGGCGAACGTGGTCTGGATTGCCTTCTCTACATCCGGATTCACCGTGCATTCGTCTCCCTTAAAAGCCCAGTCACAGAGGTTTTTTGCGGCGCCGAACCCTCCCGGGATGATCAATCCGTCGAATGTCACCGGACTGTATTCACTCAAGGGTTTGATGTTCCCCCTGGAAATACGTGCCGACTCAACCAGCACATTCCGGGTTTCAGCGCTTTCTTCCCCCTTGAGATGGTTGACAACATGGGCCTGATTCATATCCGGAGCAAAACACTGATAGGCAGCTCCCTGTTTGTCAATGGCTAAAAGGGTCAATACGGCTTCATGGATCTCAGCTCCATCGTAAACACCGCAACCAGCTAAAATGACTGCAATTTTTTTCATGATATATCAGGTTTGATCGATTATACGTTACAAGGACCAAAGATAAATATTTTACCTTTGCACGAAACTTAGAGTACAATCCCCAGCTAACACTATTGTGATGAAGAAAATCCAGATGGTAGACCTGCAGCAGCAGTATCAGCAGATCAAACCCGAAATTGATAAAGGAATTCAGGAGGTTATCGATGCCTGCGCTTTTATCAATGGCCCTGCGGTAAAATCATTCCAGACAGACCTTGAAACATACCTTAACGTTAAACATGTAATCCCCTGTGCCAACGGAACCGATGCACTCCAGGTGTCGATGATGGCTCTCGGTCTTCAGCCGGGAGATGAGGTGATTACCACCTCATTTACGTTTATTGCTACGGCAGAAGTCATTGCTCTCCTTCAGCTTACTCCGGTTCTGGTTGATGTGGATCCCGATACGTTTAACATCGATCCGGATGCCATTGTGCGTGCGATCACGCCAAAAACACGAGCGATTGTACCGGTTCATCTTTTTGGTCAAACCGCTCCCATGGAGGAGATCATGGAGATTGCCCGCCGGCATAACCTGTTTGTCATTGAAGACAATTGCCAGGCGATTGGCTCTGATTACATCTTCAACAACAAATCACAAAAAAAGGCAGGAACGATTGGCCATGTGGGTTGTACCTCTTTCTTCCCTTCTAAGAATCTCGGTTGCTATGGCGATGGAGGAGCGATCTTCACCAACGACGATGAGCTGGCCAACCAGCTTAGGGTCATCGTAAACCATGGCATGACGGTTCGTTATTACCACGACCTGATCGGCGTGAATTCCCGTCTTGACAGCATCCAGGCCGCAGTGCTGAAAGTGAAACTGAAACATCTGGATGAATATGCAGCTAAACGTAGGGCTGCAGCCGATTACTATGACAAGGCTTTCGCCGGGAACCCACACTTGAAAACACCCGTTCGCTACTCAAAATCTACTCATGTATTTCACCAATACACGCTGGTAACAAAAAATATTGACCGGAAAGCGTTGCTGGATTTCATGGCATCCAGGGAGATACCTGTTATGATCTACTACCCGGTCCCTTTGCATATGCAGAAAGCCTATCTCGATCCACGGTACAAGGAGGGCGATTTCCCCGTAACCGAAGCGCTGTCGCAACATGTAATCTCACTTCCGATGCATACGGAACTGGATGAAGAGCAACTGGCTTATATTACCTCTTCGCTTCTTGAATTCATTAACCGATAATCTTATGGAGAAACCCTATTTCGCCCACGAGACAGCTATCATTGACGAAGATTGTACCATTGGAAAAGGAACCAAAATCTGGCATTTCACTCATATCATGTCCGGTTGCGAAATTGGCGAAAACTGCAATTTCGGACAGAACGTGGTCGTCTCGCCGGGAGTTAAACTGGGTGACAATGTGAAAGTTCAAAACAATGTTTCGATCTATACCGGGGTGAATTGTGAAGAGGATGTCTTCCTCGGCCCCTCCATGGTATTTACCAACGTCACCAATCCACGGAGTTCGGTTATCCGTCGCGGACAATACGAGCAGACCCTGGTCAGGAAAGGAGCCTCCATTGGTGCAAACGCCACCATTGTATGCGGAAATGAGATCGGCCAGTTTGCTTTTATCGGTGCAGGTGCTGTGGTAACCAAAGATGTTCCGGCATATGCACTGATTGTAGGAAATCCGGGCAAACATATCGGATGGATGAGTGAATTCGGACACCGGCTGAACTTTGATACTGAAGGCATCGCAGTTTGTCCTGAAAGTAAGGAGCACTATCAATTGCGAAACGGAATCGTAACGAAATTACAGAATTGACATGACACCACACAAGAAACCGGTGAACTTCGCCCTGATAGGGGCAGCCGGGTACATTGCCCCTCGGCACATGAAAGCGATCAAGGAGACAGGCAACAATCTGATTGCAGCCCTGGACCCTTATGACGGAGTCGGCATCATGGACAGTTTTTTCCCGGATGCCGATTTCTTTATTGAACCTGAACGCTTTGACCGGCACCTCGACAAGCTGAGAAGGCTGGCCCACACAAAGAGCCGGCAGGCCGACCGAAAGGTTGATTATGTCAGCATCTGCTCTCCCAATTACATGCACGATGCCCATATCAGGCTGGCATTAAGAAATGAAGCCCATGCCATCTGCGAAAAACCAATCGTGCTGAACCCATGGAATGTGGATGCATTGAAGACGCTTGAAAAAGAGTCGGGGAAGAAGGTCTATACCATCCTTCAACTGAGGCATCATCAGGCAATCATCGCGCTGAAAGAGAAAATCGAGAAAGGTCCGAAAGACCGGATCCATGATATCGACCTGACCTATATCACTTCCCGGGGAAAGTGGTACCACCGGTCCTGGAAAGGGAATCCTGAGAAGTCGGGGGGCATAGGAACCAACATCGGCGTGCATTTTTTTGATATGCTTTCATGGATCTTCGGTGATGTGAAGGAGAACCAGGTCAATTTGCTTACTGAAAGCAGGGCTTCCGGGTTACTGGAACTTAACCGGGCACGGGTGAGATGGTTTCTAAGCCTGAATTCAGAAGATCTTCCGGTGAACTCAAAAAAGAATGGGAAAAGCACTCACCGCTCACTTTCGATCGATGGAGAGGAGTTCGAGTTCAGCGATGGATTTACCGACCTGCATACCATCAGCTATCAGAATATTTTAGAGGGAAAAGGATACGGCCTGAAAGATGCCCGAGCGAGTATCAACATCGTGTATAACATCAGGAATTCACATCCGATAGGACTCAAAGGAAACTATCATCCTCTGTTGAAAAAAATCTCACTATAGTATTTTCATTCCACAGAATTTTTTAAACATCAGAATTGAATATGGATCTATACGATAAACTGTTAAAGAAAGAGACGAAGCTCTCAGTTATAGGACTGGGGTACGTTGGCTTACCGATTGCACTGGAATTTGCCCGAAAGATCAAGGTTGTGGGATTTGACATCAAGGAGGATCGTGTGGAGATGATGCGTAACCACAAGGATCCCAGCGAAGAACTCTCAAGTGAGGCATTTGACGGTTGCGATATTACGTTTACTTCAAACCCGGAGGATCTGAGGGAGTGCTCTTTTCATGTGGTTGCGGTTCCTACGCCGATCAACAGTCATAACCTGCCTGATCTCACCCCGTTAATAAAAGCCAGCGAAACAGTTGGGCGAATTCTGAAGCCTGGCGACTATGTTGTATACGAATCGACAGTATACCCCGGTGCCACCGAGGAGGATTGTGTCCCTATCCTTGAAAAGCTGTCGGGACTGAAGATGGGGAAGGATTTCAAAGTGGGCTATTCTCCTGAACGTATCAACCCAGGTGATAAAGTCAATACACTGACAACCGTTGTTAAGATTGTTTCGGGATGTGATGAAGAGTCGCTGGATGTTGTTGCACGTACCTATGAATTGGTAGTTTCAGCAGGCGTTCACCGAGCGCCAACGATCAAAGTAGCCGAAGCGGCGAAAATCATCGAAAACGCACAACGGGATATCAATATCGCATTCATGAATGAACTGTCGGTGATCTTCAACAGAATGGATGTGAACATTTACGATGTACTTGAAGCCGCAGGAACCAAGTGGAATTTTCTGAAGTTTTATCCCGGACTGGTAGGAGGACATTGCATCGGGATTGATCCTTACTATCTTACTTACAAAGCAGAGGAGTTTCGCTACCATGCGAGGGTGATTAATGCGGGAAGATATATCAATGATTCAATGGGTTTTTACATTGCAAAGCAAACGGTTAAGAAGCTAATTGCTGCCGGTAAAAATGTGCTGCATGCACGGGTTCTGGTAATGGGAACTACCTTTAAGGAAAATGTGAGTGATGTCAGGAATAGCCGTGTGGCTGATCTGGTAAACGAGCTCAAGCAGTATGGTGTTGATGTTGATGTTACTGACCCCTATGCCAACAGCATGGAGCTGGTAAAGGAATATAATTACGGTCTGACAGAGAAGCTGAGGGATGATTACGATGTAGTAATCGTTGCTGTGAGCCATCAACCATACCTTGATCTGAATGAGGAGTACTTCAAGAAGATTACGAATGATCATGGAATCCTGGTTGATGTGAAAGGAATTTATAGGAATCGGGTGAAAGATTTAGTATATTGGAGCCTGTAATTCAATTACGAATTACGAATGACGAATTAAAATTTTCTGTCATGAAGATATTGGTAACGGGTGGAACAGGGTATATTGGATCACATACCGTTGTGGAACTTCAGGAAAAGGGATATGAAGTTGTTATCGTTGATAACCTATCTAACTCTTCCATTGAAGTTCTGGACAACATTGCAAAAATCACAGGAAAGCGCCCTCAATTTGAACAGTTTGACCTGACGGAGCAGAAGAGAACTGCCGAGTTTTTCGCGGCAAACAGTGACATTGAGGCCATCATCCACTTCGCTGCTTTCAAGGCAGTGGGAGAGTCGGTTGAAAAACCGTTGATGTACTACCGTAACAATTTGATCTCACTGATGAATATCCTTCAGGGGATGATCGACAACCGGGTCAAAAACATTGTATTTTCTTCATCCTGCACGGTTTACGGTCAGCCGGAGAAGCTCCCGGTAAGTGAGAGTTCTCCGATTCAAAAAGCGTGGTCACCCTACGGCAATACCAAACAGATGTCGGAAGAGATCATTCAGTTTACTTCGGATGTCAATGACCTTCAGGCCATTCTGTTAAGATATTTTAATCCGATAGGAGCACATGAGTCAGCCCTCATCGGGGAGTTACCTATCGGTGTTCCCAACTGCCTGATGCCTTACATCACACAAACGGCTATCGGCATCCGGGAGTTTCTTCGGGTTTGGGGCGACGATTATCCCACTCCCGACGGAACAGCCATCCGGGATTACATCCACGTGGTAGACCTTGCGAAAGCTCATGTGATCGCAATCGAACGGATGATAGAGAAACGGAGCAATAAAAAGGTTGAAATTTTCAATCTTGGAACAGGTAATGGGTTTTCAGTGATGGAGGTGATCAAATCGTTCGAAAGAGCAAGCGGAGTAAAATTGAACTACCAGATCATGGAACGCAGGTCTGGTGACGTGGTAGAGGTTTGGTCTGATACGGAATATGCCAACAAGGAGCTGGGATGGAAGGCTGAGAAACCACTCGATGAGATGACCCTGTCGGCATGGAAGTGGGAGGAAGCGCTTGCAAAAAAAAGGGATTAGCGATTAGGGATCAGGGATTAGGGAACAAGAAAGTTTTTTAGTAACCAGGATCCAGTATCGAGAATCCAGCATCAAATAAATTAATTATGAAAACAATATTAATCACTGGAGGAGCGGGCTTTATTGGGTCGCATGTAGTCAGGCTCTTTGTAAGCAAGTATCCTAAATACCGGATCATCAACCTGGATAACCTCACTTATGCTGGAAACCTGGAGAATCTTCGCGACATTGAAGAGATGCCAAATTACGAATTTATTAAAGCGGATATCGTTGAAGGTTTGACCATGATGGAGATCTTCAAGGCTTATCGTCCGGACGGGGTAATTCACCTGGCAGCCGAATCGCATGTTGACCGGTCGATCAGTAGCCCGATGGAATTTGTTTATACCAATATTGTCGGAACGGTCAACCTGTTGAATGCTGCGCGGGATGCCTGGAAAAACAATCCTGAGAACGATAACCGGTTTTACCATATCTCCACCGATGAGGTATATGGGTCATTGGGCAAAACAGGGTTTTTTAAAGAGTCTACAGCTTATGATCCGCGAAGCCCTTACTCTGCTTCCAAAGCCAGCTCAGATCATCTCGTTAGGGCATATTTTCATACATTCAATCTTCCGGTAGTACTTTCAAACTGCTCCAACAATTATGGTTCTTTCCAATTCCCTGAAAAGTTGATCCCCTTGTCAATCAATAACATAAAGCACAACAAACCGATTCCCATTTACGGAAAAGGTGAAAATATCCGTGATTGGCTCTATGTGGAGGATCATGCCATTGCAATCGACCTGATCTATCATTGGGGGATAACGGGTGAAACCTATAATATTGGGGGAAACAATGAATGGCAAAATATTGAATTGATCAGGTTGCTCTGCCGGATCATGGATATAAAACTGGATCGTACTCCTGGCACTTCGGAAGAGCTGATCACTTTTGTAAAGGACCGTGCCGGCCACGACCTCCGCTATGCCATAGACTCTTCCAAGATCAAGGAGGAACTTGGATGGAAACCATCACTGCAGTTTGAGGAGGGGTTGGAAAAAACGGTTGATTGGTACCTGGCCAATGAAGAGTGGATGAATAATGTCACTTCGGGGGACTATCAGAAATACTACGACGAACAATACCGGAAGAGGTAGGGTTCAATGCAGGAATGCAAGAATGCAGGAATGCAGGAATTAAGCCCGTTCACTTGTCCGCCTGTCCGCTTGTCCGCTTGTCCACCTGATTCAGGCTCCCGTCACGGAAACAGTATCGTCTTTCCCTATTTTCGCAATCAAACCCTGGAGTACGCTTCCCGGACCCACTTCAATAAATGTAGTAGCGCCATCGGCAATCATTTGCTGAACGAGTTGTGTCCACAGTACAGGTGCAGTCAACTGGGCAATCAGGTTTTCTTTAATCACCTGAGGATCGACAACCCGTTGAGCTGTGGCATTCTGATATACGGGACAGATGGGTGGATTGAACCAGGTATTGTGAATGGCCAGTGAAAGTTCAACCCGGGCCGGTTCCATCAGGGGTGAATGAAACGCACCCCCAACCTTGAGAGGAAGAGCTCTGCGGGCCCCGGCAGCTTTTATCTGTTCACAGGCAATGTCTATTCCTTTCAAACTTCCGGAAATAACAAGTTGCCCGGGACTGTTATAATTGGCTGGGACAACAACTTCGTCAATAGAGGCGCATATTTCTCTGACCTTCTCGTCATCCAACCCAATGATCGCAGCCATGGTGGATGGTTCTTTTTCACATGCTTTCTGCATCGCATGGGCTCTTGCGGCTACAAGTTTCAATCCATCCTCAAAGGTAAGGGCTTTGTTCGCTACCAATGCTGAAAACTCGCCCAATGAATGACCTGCTACCATATCGGGTTGGAAACTATCCCCAAGTGTTGCAGCAAGTATGACAGAGTGAAGGAATATAGCAGGCTGGGTTACATTGGTCTGGCGAAGGTCCTCATCGGTACCGGCAAACATCAGTTCGGTAATGCGAAATCCAAGGATCTCATTCGCCTGTTCAAACATCTCTTTTGCGATAGGAGAACTCTCATAAAGATCGTTACCCATCCCAATAAATTGAGCTCCCTGCCCTGGAAATACATATGCTTTCATCAATTAACAATTAAAAATGAAAAACGCTTCAACTCCTAAACCTTTACCTCTTACCTCTCACCTCTTACCTCTCACCTCTCACCTCTTACTTCTTACTTCTTACCTTCTGTCTCCAAGCAACCTCAGCAAAAACAGAAAGAGGTTGATGAAATCAAGGTAGAGCGTAAGCGCTCCCATGATGGCCATTTTCCGTGTATTACCGGCATCCAACGTCTGGCTTCCAATCCGTTTAAGTTTTTGTACATCATAGGCCGTGAGTCCTGTAAATACCAGGACACCGATCACACTGATAAGGTACTCCAATGCATTGGATTTCAGGAAGAAATTAACCACCATTGCGATGATAATTCCAATCAGCCCCATGAACATGATGGACCCGAACTTAGTCAGGTCGGTTTTGGTGGTGTATCCTGTTACAGCCATGATGCCGAACATCCCGGCTGCTATGGCGAATGTCTGGTATACGGAAGCCGCAGTATAGACAATCAGAATAAAGCTTAGGCTCATCCCGATCAGAATGGCAAAAGCGATAAACAGAAGTGTCATTATGGCAGGTGAGAGCTTTTGATATCCAAATGACATCAGTAAAACAAAACCCAATGGTGCCAGCATGACAAACCATCCCAGTGGGGACATCTTTCCAGTTTCAAAATTGACAAGGGAGCCAATCAGTGCCTGGTCAGATGCAAACCAATAGGCTGTGACCGCTGTAATTATCATAGCCAGGGTCATCCACAGAAACACACTGGCCATAAAGGTTTTAGCTATAGCACCGGTCTCTGCCTGAGCCTTGGAACCGGTTGCAAATAATCCTTGATTATTCTGTCCAATCATTATTATTTCTCCTATAATTTATTTCACTATTTCGCTATTTCACTATTTTCTAATGTAACCTCGTGCTTATCAGGTGCAAAAATTCCTGACGGGTTTTATCCCGCTCGAAAGCACCTACAAAGTCTGACGTTGTTGTCACAGAGTTTTGTTTCTGCACGCCTCGCATCGACATACACAAATGTTGTGCCTCAATAACCACAGCTACGCCAAGCGGACGTAATGTCTTGTGGATGGCATCCTTGATTTGGGTGGTAAGCCGTTCCTGAACCTGTAACCTCCTTGAATAGATCTCCACTACACGGGCAATTTTGCTTAAACCTGTGATGAATTTATCCGGAATATAGGCTACATGTGCTTTTCCAATGAAAGGGATCATGTGATGCTCGCAGAGAGAGTAGATTTCAATGTCCTTTACGATAACCATCTCACGATAATTTTCCCTGAATTTGGCAGAAGAGAGAATCTCCTCAGGATCCAGCGAATATCCCTGATTGAGAAATAGCATGGATTTAGCCACTCTGAGTGGGGTTTTCAGCAACCCTTCACGATCAGGATTTTCTCCCAAAAGCCCGAGAATCTCTTTGTAGTGGTAGCTTAATTTCTCAATCCGTTCAGAATCATAATCTTCCGTTTTTTCGTAACTCAGTTTATCGTCCATATTTTCTCTCTTTTCTGTTATGTCCCGAAATACTCAACCGAATTATTTTCAGTCTCTTCAATTTTAACTGAATGCAGGATGCCTCCAATCCTGTGGAGAGATGGTTCAAGTTCCCCCCAGATCGCGATGGCAAGATTTTCTGTGGATGCAAGACGACCCTTCATGAAGTCTACTTCCAGGTTGATGTTTTTATGGTCCAGTTTATCAATGATTCGTTCCTGAATAAGTTGACTTAATGTTTTCAGGTTAACTACAAATCCTGTGTCCGGATTCACATCTCCTTTTACTGTGACAAAAAGGATGTAGTTGTGACCATGCCAGTTTGGATTGGAGCATTTTCCAAATTCCCGGAGATTCTCTGCGTCGGAATAATCGGGTCGGAACAACCGGTGGGCTGCATTAAAGTGTTCGCGGCGGGTGATGTAAACCATAATTCCTGGGTTGAATACAAAATTACTGCTTTTTTTTGTTCCAACGTTTGAAGGCATTGAAGCGTGTACCTACCCAGAACCTTATTTGTGTCAGGTGATAGTGAAAGTCATCCTGGACCCGTTGTCCGGGCTGAAAGTAGTAAAGAGTCGATAGAAAACTGCCGCCAATGAACCAGACATCCGAATTGTATCCGATGGCGGCCCGGACAGATACCGGGAAAGAAAATCCGGTTTTGGTATAAGATTCTTCAGTTGTCGTATAATTGTATGAACTCCAGTTCATTTCCAGCATACCTCCGGCGGTAATGTAGAAATTCTTTCCAAAAACTAACGTATAGATATACCCCGGCCCAAGCCCAAGTGTATAGAAGTCTCCGCTCAATATATTCTCTTGCTTCAAGGAATAGATATCCATGATCTTACCAGGAATAATCCCTGTGTCGCTGTTTATATAGTAATAACGAAAAGTAGGCTTTACGATAAGACTCCCTGCACTCTTCTTCTGGCGCTCGTTTTGGGTGTATGAGGCACGGATCGAAAACTTTCCATAGTTGTAAATATAGGTTCCGTCAACCCCAAATGAGATCAGATCCATGCCCGGAATGATGAATGTCTCTTTGAATGCAGTTGATTTATAGTCCATGTAGAAGCCTTGGTAATACTGAAGATAACCCTCCACAGCCATAAATTTCCCGTAAGCGTTTACTCTGAAATCAAGAGATTTGGTTGTTCCGTAGATATCGGAATTTTTTCTGAAGTACTTGGTTCCAAATGAAAGTCCAAGGCCGAACCAGCTGTAAAAAGCGGCAATTCCGAACCTCCCGGTTTCATTCGGCTGGTAATTCATGGTGCTTGAAAGGTCGGGGAATATCACCAGGCTTGTATTCTGTGCAAGAAGATAATATCGGGCAGTAAGCAGGTGTTTGAAATTCTTGATATAGGTTGTGTCCGTCTCTGTCGTGAAAAAGTCCTCACCCGATTGAGGAGACCCATAAAGTATCTGGATCCCACACAAAATGATGAGCCCAAAAGTCAGAAAACCTCTTTGTAACTTCCGCATCTATGTTTTGTTGGGAGGATTTTGACTGACATAGGACTTCGAATAGTTGACCAGAGATACCGTTTCAAAACTGGTATAACAGATGTAGAGGATAAAGTAGTTGATTGAAAAGGCAATGGCATCCTGTCTGAACATCAGGACGTAAGTCACCATGATGGCCATGTACCAAAGAAGCTTTATCCCGATAGCTCCCATAAAGTGGTTGACAAATTTGCTGAATCGTTTGTGAAGTGCTTTCAGCAAAAGGTGATAGGAGATAAGAGTTGTGGCAATATAGAAGGGAAAGAGAAAGGGCAAAGCCATACTGAAATAATTGTGCGGAAGCAAGTAGCTTAGCACAATGTATATGGTTATTATAATCAGTGAAAAGATCAATAGATTTTTTAGAAAGTTGATATAAGGTGCTTTCATCAATCACTCTTTTTTTTAAGCAGATCTTTGGTTACAAGGTAGATGGCTATGATTACAGAAAGCAATGAAAGGACAACTGTGAGGATTGGGGCGGTATTGAGCCACATATCCAATTTATACCCGCCAAAAACCCCAAGCATAATGATTACCACCATCTGTATGGCAATACTGGAGTATCGGGCATAGTTATTAAGACTTCGCTTCGGGTTTGGTATGTTCATTACGTTCCATCTGGCAGGTACCTGAAAATTTAGCTCCCGGTTCAATAGCCAGTTTATTTGTCACGAGATCTCCGGTAAACCTTGCCGATTCCTTTAGTGTCAATAATTCAGCAACTTTCACCAGAGCCTTAACCTGACCAGAAAAATCGGCATTCTGACAAATAATCTCTCCTTCAATAATACCTGAGGCTCCAACAACCACTTTCCCTTTGCAATCGATGGTGCCAATCAGCGTGCCGTCGATTCTAAAATCCCCGGCCAGCTTAATATCTCCTTTCACTGTGGTTCCGCTTCCCAGTAAATTGATAGAGGGGATCTCTTGTTCTTTCATTTTAGCCATCATGCAAATGTATTAGGGTAGATAGATGTAACAAAGGTACAAAAAAAAGCGCTCTTTATTTATTCTACTCTGGAAGGGTTGTAGTTTTTTTCGAAAAAACGCCCGTACAGATCAGTATCCTTATTCTTATAAAAAACGGGGTAATTTTCAACAGAGATCACAAAATCGGAGAAATCTCCCACGTTCTCCAGTTTGTTGTAAACATATGGATTTCCCTTAATGGAGAGGTAATAGTCAAGCGCTTGTCCGGCATCGTAAAAATTGTTGACCGTTATCATCTCTCTTGTATTGTCCAGGAGAAGGCTGTTGACCTGCAGTTCACCCAACCGAAAATATTTATTGTTAAAATCTGAAAGCTTGATTTTCAATGCATTGACGTCCACTCTGCTACCATCAACAATGAGGATGAAGAAGTGGATTGACCCAGGCGAGTAGGAGTAAAGTTTCACAGTTGGGTCTTCGGACTTGGCAGGATCCGGCGCTACCGGATCTCCATTGGCATTTCGTTGTGTACTCAGATATTCAAGCACATTCATAGCCAGAGGCCTGACTTCGTGATTTGGGTATTTATTTACGATGCTTTGTAGTGCTGCAACCAACGAATCCACCACTTCTACTTTTCCAAGAGCCATAGCTCTAAGGTATTCAAAGCGGGGGATCAAAGCTGTGTCGGATGTATACTCAGACAAGGCCTGGTCTGCATTGTGCAGCACCATGTAATACTGCTCGTTGTTAAAAGCCAGCCATGTCTCCTCATACAGTTTGGCAGCCTGTGATTTTTGCTTTTGAATCTCTTTGTAGTAATTGGGATTTATCAGCAATTTGGCATAATCAGTCTCATGATACTGATTCAGGATAAGATTTCGGTAATAGTCGCTTTTTGGCAGGTTGTCGAGATCTGTGTATAAAACATACAATTCGTAACAGGAAGGTGGCTCATGGTCGTTCTTCGGGAATCGTGCCAGCAAAGTCTCAAATGATTCAATGGAGTTCTTGTAATCTTTCAGGCCATCAATGTAAATAAATCCGGCATTGTAAAAAGCATCGATGATTCGCTGGTTGGACACCTCCATCTGTTCGGGTGTCAGTGGAATATCCTTCAGGTAGAAATCACGTTTTTTAGGATCCGTGACCGCTAATTTATTCCTTCCGCCTGTCGTATCGCCGGGCATCATGGATGTATCTGCCAACGCCATGTCATCGTCAAATGAGATGAGATTTTTATTGCTAAGGAACCAGAGGTCCTCCAGTTTTCTTCTTCCCCATTTCCTGGCAAATGCCGAGAACCCATTGGAGAGGGCTGTTGTGTTATAAAAGTACCACTTCCCTTCACGTGATCCGGCGACAGAAGGCATTTCTCTGCTTCCGGGAGTTCCAAAGAGATTCGGGTTTTCTCTTCGCTCAATCTCTTCAAGTTTTTTCCGTTGCTCCTCAAGCACAATCTGGGTAATCATCTCGTCGATCTTCCTGTTCCGGTCATCTTCCGTTAACATAGCCAACATTTGGAGACTATCCTCCTTTTGGATTATCTGAAGGTTTGTAACCAGGTCTGTAAGTGTTGATGTTTTTCGTTTGATCTCTTTGAAGTTGGGGAAGGTAACCGGAAGAAATTGCATGGTGCTGTCATAATAAGCCTGGGCAAGCGAATAATTAGGCACTGCAAAATGAAGGTCGGCAAGGGCCAGGGCTGAGATGGCTTTTTGGTAATTGTTCCCTTTGCTGGATGAAACAGATAAAGCAAGGTAGTTGATGCCTGTGAGGGTATCAAAATCTTTCAGGGAAACCTGGGCAAGGGCATAGTAAATCTGATCCTGAACCTCCTTGTTTTTCTCATCCTTCAGCATCCGGGTGAGTTTTTTAAGGATGTACTCTTTATCTCCGCTCTTTGTGTCATAACACTGAGCCATGTTGATTTTGGAGTTGAACTCCATCGCAAACGAAGGATTCCGTTTGATAACGGCTTTATATTTCTGGGTGGCAAGAGCATAGTCTCCGTTTAGCTGATATATTTGCCCGAGGATAAACAAACAGCGGGTCTTCATCTCAGTGCCGGGGTTCAATTCAATAGCCCGCTGGAGATAAGGAACTGAAGCATTGTATTTTTTCTGAAGGATGTTAAACTGGGCATACGCCAGGTTCACAGGCATCTCAAAGCGTTCGGGCGCTTCCCCTTGTGTGATTTTATTTTGAAGCATGTCAAGCATGGGTTCTGCCCGCTTGAAGTCTTTCATCTGGACGTTCGACATCGCCAGCCATAGCATGGCTTCATATTTAATCTCATTCTTGTTGTAAGTCTTGATGATAAACTCGAACGTCCGGCGTGCCATGCCGTAATCCTGCTTGTAATAATAGGACTTGCCAATCAGCATGTAAGCATCGTCGATCCATTTTACATACTCCTTCTGGTTGAAAACCATTGAATGCTTCTGGACGGCCTTAGATGCTTTGGTAATCCCAATATCAGCATATTGTGAGATTTTCCCGCTGGTGGTTTTATCCCCGTAGTTGTAAACCGGAAGGATGAGGGCATAGTTGTCGACAATGGAGCTTTGGTACTCCTTAACTCCCTGGCGGAGCTGATCCATCCCGTTCCAGTAAACATTATAATGGGAAGTCAGATTGTGATAAGCCCGGCGGGTGAAGGTGTTCTTTTTGGTAGAACACCCGCTGATCACAATCAAACCGGCCAGAAGAAACAGGAGCGATCCCGACAGGTATAATTTCTTCAGATTCACTATTCAATAAGATGTATGGGTATAACTAAAATTTCACAAAAATATTATATTTTACGATATTTGCAGCGCAAAACATAGTGCACAAGTGGTGGAATGGCGAAAACAAAGGAGAATATTAAAAAGGTCAAATGGTTTAATAAACTGAAATGGAAGTACCGTTTGGTCATTATGCATGACCAGACGCTGGAAGAGAGGTTGACCTTTCGCCTGACCAGACTGAATGTTTTTATCGCTCTTGGCACCATCACCATCATTTTGATTTTTCTCACTTCTGTTCTGATCGCATTCACCCCACTCAGGGAATACATCCCCGGATATACGAACGTCAATTTAAAGAAGGATCTATATGAGCTTCAGCTCAAGACCGATTCCATTGAGAAAGATCTTGTTCAAAAAGACCTGTTTATCGAAAACCTTAAACGTATTGTCAGTGGAGAGGAGATTGTTGAGGATCGGGCTCTTCCCAGAGATACAACAGCCAGGTATATCGATATTCAGCTGACAAGAACTCAGGAAGATTCTTTATTACGTGCGGAAATAGAAAACCAGAGCAAATATAGCTTGTACCAGATTGAGTCGGCGGAGATGGCAACTCAGCGACGGCTCACACTGGGAAATATGCTCTTCTTCACTCCGATCAAAGGGGTTGTCACCAACGAGTTTAATGCCGATAAGCAACATTTTGGGGTCGATATCGTTTCGAAGAAGGATGAAGCCATAAAGTCGGTCCTCAATGGAACTGTGATCATTAGCACATGGACAGTTGAAACAGGCTATGTGATTGGCATTCAGCATCAGCAAGGCATTGTTTCAATATACAAGCACAACTCCGCATTACTCAAGCGGGTTGGAGATATGGTAAAAGCAGGAGAAGTAATAGCGATCATCGGGGAGACAGGTGAATTGACCACCGGGCCGCATTTGCATTTTGAATTATGGAGCCAGGGGACACCGGTGAACCCACAGGAGATTATTTCATTCTAAACAGATCGGAAAGAGGATTGAGGAAGCAAATTACCATACTCGGGTCAACAGGCTCAATAGGAAAACAGGCACTCGAAGTCGTCAGAAATCATCCCGACCGTTTCGGAGTGGAAGTACTGACCGCCCAAAATAGCTGCGACCTTCTGATCGAACAGGCAATTGAGTTTCAGCCGAATGCTGTCGTTATCGGCAACCCGGATTGTTATCCCAAGCTTCATGGCGCTCTGGGTAGCTATCCCATAAAAGTATATGCCGGGGAGGATGCCATTTCACAAATCGTTGAGATGGACGGGGTGGATATTATCCTGAACGCTCTCGTAGGATATGCCGGGATGATTCCAACGTATAAAGCAGTTACAGCAGGTAAGCGAGTAGCTCTGGCCAACAAAGAATCACTGGTTATAGCAGGTGAGTTGATTATTGCGGAGGCAGCCAGAAATCGTGTTCCGATTATTCCTGTTGATTCTGAGCACTCCGCTATATTTCAGTGTCTTGTTGGAGAAGATTCCAGGAGTGTGGAGAAGATTTACCTGACAGCTTCCGGAGGTCCCTTCAGGGGAATGACCCGTAGTGAGATTGAACAGAGTGGGGTGAAAGAGGCATTAATGCACCCCAATTGGAGCATGGGAAATAAGATAACGATCGACTCAGCCACGATGATGAACAAGGGGCTGGAGGTGATTGAAGCACACTGGCTGTTTGGATTACCAGCCGACCGGATTGAAGTTATTGTTCATCCCCAATCGGTGATTCACTCGATGGTACAGTTTAAGGATGGTTCCCTGAAAGCACAGATGGGGGTTCCCGACATGCGCCTGCCCATTCTTTATGCTTTGGGTTTCCCAGAGCGGATTCCGGCAGATACTCCCCGCATCGACTTTTCTGAATATTCCCAGTTAACGTTCGAACAGCCGGATCACGAGTTGTTTCGAAACCTCTCGCTTGCATACCAGGCTCTGGATGCCGCCGGAACTGCACCTTGTGTCCTGAACGCTGCCAATGAAATGGCAGTAACCGCATTTCTGCAACAACAACTTCCTTTTCTTGGGATTGCTGCAGTTGTGGAAATGTGTCTTGAATCCATGCCTCATATAACGAACCCTGGTCTGGATGATTTTATTTCAACCCATCATCAAACCACCGAAAAAGCAAATCAAATAATATCTGAAAAATCATGGAAATACTGATTAAGACACTACAATTTCTGCTTGCTATATCCATCCTGGTAATTTTTCACGAGTTTGGCCATTTTATCGCAGCCCGGATCTTTAAAACACGGGTAGAAAAGTTCTACCTCTTCTTTAACCCATGGTTCTCCTTATTTAAATTCAAACGAGGCGATACGGAATATGGGGTGGGTTGGCTTCCTCTTGGCGGCTATGTCAAGATCTCCGGTATGATCGATGAGTCGATGGACAAGGAACAGATGAAACTGCCAGCTCAGCCATACGAGTTCCGATCCAAGCCAGCCTGGCAACGATTGATCATCATGCTTGCCGGAGTGATTGTGAACCTTCTTCTGGCTGTGGTAATCTATATCGGGATGCTCTCAGTCTGGGGATACGACTACCTGCCGACGAATGAGGTAACCTATGGGATCACGGTCGATTCCCTTGGCTACGAGATGGGTCTGAGAAACGGGGATAAAATCGTTTCTGTGGATCATATCGTAGTTGAGGACTTTATGGATATTCCAAAGACAATTATCCTTGAAGAGGCTACCACCATTCAGGTAATCAGGAACGATGAGCCTTTCGAGGTGCTTATCCCTGAGGGCTCCATATCCAAGCTCATCAAGCACAAGAGCCCCGACTTTATTTCCGTTCGGATTCCTTTTATTGTGGGAGCATTTACAAACGATTCGAAAGGGAAGCAGGCGGGTCTGCTTATTGATGACCAGGTTATCGGCTTGAATGACAGTATGATGACATTTTTTGATCAATTCAGGGATGAAGTACAACTACATAAAAATGAGATGGTGCAGGTAATGGTGCTCAGGAACAATGATACGGTTGTGATTCCGATGGAGGTTCCCGAAGGAGGCCTCCTTGGCGTTTACCCAAAACCTCCTGTTGAATTTTTTACGTTCCGCGAAAAGAATTACAACGTCATAACGGCTATCCCTGCCGGGATTGTCAAGGCCTACGAAGGTACCGGCAACTACCTTAAATCGATCAAACTGCTCTTCTCCCAGGATAAAGCCTATGAGTCGGTAGGTGGATTCATTGCCATCGGGAGCTTCTTTCCTGCAATATGGGACTGGCAGGCTTTCTGGTCGATGACGGCGTTCCTTTCAATCATGCTCGCCGTGCTGAATATACTTCCTATCCCTGCCCTGGATGGAGGTCATGTACTTTTCCTCTTCTATGAGATTATCTTCCGGCGGAAGCCCAGCGATAAATTCCTGGAGTATGCCCAGGTTGTTGGGATGGTCCTGCTTTTCGGACTCCTGATCTTGGCAAATGCCAACGATATCATCAAACAGTTCCAATAACCTATTCGGCTAATTTTTCTTTCAGCGAACGGAAGCCCTCTCCCAGAATCTCTGTGGCATCAATGACAGTCATGAAGGCATGAGGGTCGATCTGATGAATATATTCCTGCAGGATAGCCAGTTCTCTCCGGCTGACAACTGTGAAAATGATCTTTCTCTCGGCCATGTTGAACATTCCATGTCCGTCAATGTAAGTTCCCCCTCTGTTCAGGTTGTTGATGATCTTGTTCCGGATCTCTTCGTGCTTATCAGAAATGATAAAGAGACTTTTGTCATAACTCAGACCTTCCATCACCACATCGATCACTTTTCCGGAAATAAAGATCACAATCCATGAATAGAGTGGAATCTTCCAGTCCTGAAACACAGCCAGGCCAAACAAAACGATCACTGAATCAACCAGGATCATTAGCTGCCCCAGGGGGATCTTTGTGCGTCTATTGATGATCATGGCAATGATGTCTGATCCTCCTGACGTAGCTTTTGACTTAAATATCAATCCAACACCAAGCCCGATCAGAACCCCTCCGAAAATGGAAGAGAGAAGCGCATCGCCTTGAACCAGAGGCTCGTAACCCCAGAAATAGGTAAGCGTGTCAGTAAATATTGCTGTGAGGGAGAACCCCAGAACTGTCTTAAACCCAAACCGGGGACCCAATATTTTCAACCCGATCAGCGTTAATGGGATATCAAAACATAAAGCCATGAGACCGACAGGGGTTCCGAAGAGATAGTGAAGGACAATGGAGATGCCGTAAACACCTCCCGGAACAATTTTGTAAGGGGTTATAAATAAGACAAAACCGGCTGCCAGGATGAACGAACCGATAATGATCAGACTGTAACTGAGAAACCATTTTTTTGAAAACGGTTTTTCCTTGAGGAAGAAAAATGCCATAACTAACTGATTTGGGGCTGCAAAGTTATTTTTTTGTGTTAAATTTGAGGGTATCATTGTGATTGCATTTTTTTTAATACTTTTACGTGCTTTTTCCACTTGCCCTAACAAGAACTGCTATTGAGACGAGAACCAGGTACATATAAAAGCAAAATCCTGTTACACCTATCCCAAATACGGGTTGTTGTTCCAATTCTTCTTTTGGTTGTTTTTTCGATGCCGGTTGTCAGGGCTCAGCAACTTCCGGTTCTGACACAGTACATGTTTAACCAGATGGCGTATAATCCGGGTTACGCAGGCAGTAACGGAGGGATTTGCGTCAATGGACTGATTCGTGAACAATGGCTTGGATTTAAAGACAATGATGGAAACCGAATTGCTCCCGAATCGATCTTTCTGACTGTTGATTCCCCGATTAAGTTTCTCCACGGAGCTTTAGGGGGCAGTATCATGTCTGACAGGATCGGGTTTTTCAACAACATTGGAGTTAAAATCGGGTATGCTTTCAGAATGGATGTGGGTGCAGGTGAGTTTTCCGCCGGGATTCAGGCTAACATGATGAATTACCAGATCGACTTTGCTAAGTTTACCGGTCATATCATCCAGTCAGATGACCCTATTTTCCTGGATCCCAATAAAAAAAATGATCTGACGATCGATGCCGATCTGGGGATCTATTACGAAGTGCCGGACAAATATTATATTGGATTGTCGGCCGGACAGCTGTTCCAGTCAAAGGGCAGAAATTCTTACTTCCAGCAACGAAGAACTTATTTTTTAACAGGAGGGTATAACTGGATGTTGCCAAATTACCCTAACTTTGAGATCAAACCCTCAGCAATTTTTGTTTACGACGGAGCGGCTTTTTCCTTTAATATTGCGGCGCTTGTTGCCTACAAAAAGAAATTCTGGGGAGGGCTGGAATATCGCTTTCAGGATGCGGTATCGCTCCTGGTTGGTGCTAATATCAAGAGTTTTCGC
Organism: Bacteroidales bacterium; assembly: GCA_014860625.1. Taxonomy (GTDB): domain Bacteria; phylum Bacteroidota; class Bacteroidia; order Bacteroidales; family FEN-979; genus QYOJ01. The sequence goes on from JACZJJ010000046.1 coordinate 44,042, forward strand.
GTAGGGATATCCTATGACGTAAGCACTTCAGCCCTGACAAGATACAATAGCGGAAGCATCGAAGTAATGCTGGGATACTGCTTTAAAATTGAGGTTGAGAAATACAGGAAGAGATACAAAAACACGCGTTTCTTATAATTAATTTTGTATATCTTTGCCGTTTTGTTTAGACTTTTGAGAGAAAATAAATACTAAAACCCAATACGCAGCGTTATTTTTCATCATTTAATCAGCCAAAAAATGAAAAGACTGCTCATCTATTTCGCCTTACTCCTTTTCCTGGGAAGTTGCGGAAACTCAGGTAGCGGAGAACTCACAGGGGTGAAGAACCGAAAACGTTACTACCAGCCTGATCCGTTTGGCATGGTCTATATTCCTATGGGTAGTTACACCATGGGTATTGGCGACGAAGATGTCTTGTACACACAGATCAACAACGCTAAAACAGTAACAGTCCAGTCCTTTTACATGGACCAAACAGAGGTTACCAACAATGAATACCGCCAGTTTGTTTTCTGGGTCAGAGATTCAATTGCGCGGCGTATTCTTGGCGAGGTTCAACCTGATCTCTACCTGGTATCGGAGAATGAAAAGACCGGTGAGGTTTACGATCCCCCGTTCCTTAACTGGGAAACGAAACTTGAGTGGGACTCCGAAGAACAGGATGTGAGGGATGCGTTGGCTGACATGTATCTTCCCGAGGAAGAGAGGTTCTTCAGAAGGAAAGAGATCGACACAAGGAAGCTCTATTATGAGTATTACTTTGTCGACCTGAAAGCGGCGGCAGCAAAAGATTATTCACAGGGTGGAGATGTCAAGGATGCTGGTCTGGCTAACCGTCCGCAAGGGTTAAAAGACCGCTCTGTATATGTTCGTAAAGAGGTCATCAACGTATATCCTGATACCCTTTGCTGGATTCATGATTATGTTTACTCCTTCAATGATCCGAGTACAGAAAAATATTTTTGGCACCCTGCTTACGACAACTATCCTGTCGTGGGTGTGACATGGAAACAGGCCAAGGCCTTCTGTGTATGGAGAACCCAACTGAAAAACAGCTTTCTCTACGGCAAAAAAGGAGAGACTGCAATCAGTGATTTCCGTCTTCCTTCAGAAGCAGAATGGGAATGGGCTGCCCGGGGTGGCTACGATGGAAACCCCTATCCGTGGGGTGGTCCTTATACCCGTAACGATAAAGGGTGTTTTCTGGCAACTTCAAGCCTTTAAGAGGTGATTACATTGATGATGGCGGCGCTCAAACGGTTGTTGTAGCTCACTATCCTGCCAACGATTTCGGGCTGTATGATATGTCGGGCAACGTAGCTGAATGGACTAATTCTGCCTTCCATCCCTCATCATACAATTTTGCGTGGGATTTGAATCCTGACTATCAATACAACGCCAAAGATGCAGATCCTCCCGCTTTGAAAAGAAAGGTGGTCAGGGGAGGTTCCTGGAAAGATGTTGCCTATTATCTTAGAGTTTCTTCCCGTGCATATGAGTACCAGGATACGTCCAAATGTTATGTGGGATTCCGTTGTGTCCAGAATTATCTGGGTCGCCAGAAGGATGATAATCCGGCTCGTGCTTCAAAAGTTTATAAATAATTATACGTAAGAAGCAACCATTGAGCCTAACATTTGTAATAGTAGACTGTAAAACTATAGTTTAACCAACCTAAATTAACACAGAAACACAATGGGTTTAGCACAATTAGTAAGAACAAGGGGTTACCGGAACTTCATGTCGAAGCTTTACGGATGGGGAGCATCCGTCGTAATCATTGGCGCCCTTTTCAAAATCAACCACTATACAGGCGCAGACATCATGCTGATCATTGGTCTGGGAACTGAATCGATCATTTTCTTCTTTTCAGCCTTTGAACCGCCTCACGTTGAGCCCGATTGGAGTTTAGTCTACCCTCAACTGGGAGGCATATATCACAATGGCGTTGATGAAGATGGTAAGCCCACGGGAACTGTCACGCAAGAGCTCGACAAAATGTTGGAAAAGGCTAAGATAGGACCGGAACTTGTGGAAAGCCTTGGGAACGGTTTACGAAGTTTGTCTGAAACAACTGCACAGCTTTCAAATGTAAGCAATGCATCGGTTGCGAATGACCAGTACGTAAGTACCCTCAAAAATGCTACAGAGTCTGTTTCTGAATTATCTGCCTCTTACTCTAAAACAGCAAAAACTCTCAATGAAACCACATCTGTTTCAGAAACCCAACTCGAGAACATGCAGGCTGCATCCAAGGGCGCTGCCAACCTGTCTGGTGTTTATGCACGCGTTGCAGAAACCCTGAACGAAGAGGTAACACTGAATAAAGATCTCAATTCAAGCCTTGCCAATCTGGCTGATACCTCAAACAGGTTTGTGGAGAAATACAATGAATCTGCTGAGATTCTTTCAAAAACAACTGCCGCGCTTAGTCACACAGCAACTCATGGTGAAAACTACAACGAGCAGTTGCAAAAAATCTCAAGCAACCTTTCTGCATTGAACGCTATGTACGAGCTCAATCTGCAGAATTCTAACGAACAGATGGAGCATTCCAACCGGTTCAATCAGGTACTTCGTCAATTGGTTCAGAACCTTGACGAATCTTCTGTTAATTCTGGCCAATACAAAGAAAACCTGGCTGCTTTAAATGTAGCTGTTGTTGATCAGCTTCAGGTTACTACCAAACAGGTGGACATCACAGGACAAATGCACGATTCTATTTCCCAGTTCCTTGCCAACATGAACGAGTCGGTAGAACGCACCGGCAGATTCAAGGATGAGGTCAATACCCTGGCTCAAAACGTTGCTGCCCTTAATAAAGTTTATGGCAACATGCTTTCAGCCATGAACGCAAATCCAAACAAATAACAAGGGTAACAAAGTCGGAGAGATTCACCTAAAAAAACGCATAGATTAATGGCTGGATATAAGGAGACACCGAGGCAAAAGATGATCGGAATGCTGTATTTGGTACTTACAGCACTTCTGGCATTGAATGTTTCGAAAGAAATCCTGGAGGCATTTGTGGTAGTTAATGAAACGATGGAGACCACAAACCAGAACTTTTCGACGAAACTTGACGCCTCATTAAGCAAATTTAAAGGTCAGTACCTGATGGCTCCTGATAAGGTCGGACCTTATTGGGGTCGTGCCCAGGAGGCTCAACAACTTTCTGAAACCCTGATTAATTACATTGACTCATTGAAATTCGCAGTTATCCAGGAAACAGAAAAGCTTCAGACAATTCAGGAGGCCGGAAATAAAAAACTCGCGGATATTGCCCGAAAAGACAACTACGATATCCCCACACAGTTTTTTATAGGCCAATCCCAGGACGGCACAAACTGCCTGGCGGCAACCCTCAAAGATCGAATTGCCGAATACCGGGAAAAGATGATCCTCCTGGTCGATTCACAATACAGGTCAGTCATTCAGATAGGCCTGAATACTGATGGGCCGTACTACAATGCACAGGGCAGAGAACAGAACTGGCAGATGCACAATTTTTACCGGACGATTCTGGCTGCAACAGTTACGATTTTGAATGAGTTGAAGGCTGAAGTGCTGAACGCCGAATTTGACGTGGTCAATAACCTAATGGCATCAGTCACGGCAGAAGACTGGAAGTTTGATGAAATCCGGGCGAAGGTTATCCCGAGATCAAACTATGTTTTTATCGGTGAAGAGTACCAGGCCGAGATTTTGGTTGCGGCATATGATACAAAGCAGAATCCGAATGTGGTTTACCTCTTCGGAGCTGACACGCTGACACCGGCCAACTTCAGAAATGCCACACCTCTTGAGGGAACTGGTGGATTTGTAAATCTCAAACTGCCTGCTACATCAGAAGGATTAAAACGCTTCGCTGGAATCATTAAGATTATCAGCCCTCTGGGAGACACAATGTCTTTCCATTTCAAGGATGAATACATCGTTGCCAAACCAGCGCTAACCATCTCTCCCACTAAAATGAATGTATTTTATGTGGGTGTTGAGAATCCCGTTTCTATCTCTGTTCCGGGTGGTCCGGAGCGCGTGATGCCTTCAATCTCTGAAGGTAAAATTAGGGCGGATGGTGATAGTTGGATGGTTTATGACCTTCCGAAAGGACCGAAAGAGGCAATCATTACTGTAAATGCGATTTTTGCCGGGAAGTCGAAGAATATGGGCTCCAGCACATTCAGACTTAAAATTGTTCCCGATCCGATTGCTACCATCGGAGGCAAAAGCGACGGTGTTGTTTCTAAAAGCATTATTCTTGCAGGTCCATATCTTGTGGCTGAAATGCCGGCCTGGTTTGATTTCGACCTGAGGTATACTGTGATTTCCTATACCTTCGTTACGGATAATGCCGGATACATTACTGAGATTCCAGTTCAGGGGAATCGTCTCACCCAGGAAATTACTCAGGTTATCCAGGGTGCAAAGAAAAACAAGCGGATCTGGTTTGAGGATATCGTTGTAAGAGGACCAGACGGAGAAAGAAACATCGCAAACATTGGATTGAAGATCAATTAATTTCCTAAGATACAGGGAGGCCCTATGAAAAAATTGCTCATGATCGTTTTAATTGCCACGTGTTTCACGGGATTAAGACTGACTACCTTCGGACAGGTGCTTGAAGCTCCACCAAGGGATGGAATTTTCGATAAATCGGCCATTGTCGAGCTGCAGCCAATTCCGTATGTGCACCTCCGGGAAGGAGATATCGTATGGACAAAACGGATATGGAGAACCGTTGACATGCGGGAGAAACTCAATCTTCCCTATTACTATCCGGAACAACCCCAGGCAGGATGGAAGAGCCTTGTACAAGTCATGCTTGATGGCCTGCGTGAAGGAACCATTACAGCGTATTCAACCACCAACGACGAGTTCCTCTATCCGATTACCTACAGGGAGATGATGGATAAACTTCAACAACCTCAAACAGTTAATATCAAAAGGCCCGATGGAAGCGATTTTGATACAACCATTACAAAACCGTTCTACGCCTCTGATGTAAAGAAATTCATGATCAAAGAAGATTGGTTCTTTGACAAGCAACGCTCTGTTTTTGAGGTTCGGATTCTTGGCATATGCCCACTGATGGCCAGTTATGATGACCTCACGGGCGAATACCGCGGAGATATTAAACTCTTTTGGATCTATTTTCCAGAATGCCGGAATGTCTTTGCCCACAACGAGATCTTCAACATGAAGAATGGCTCTGCCGGCAGACTCAGTTACGACGATGCATTCACCAAGCGCATTTTTGCCAGCTACATTACAAAGTTTGAAAACGTATACGACCGTCAGATCACCCAGTATGCTACTGGCGTTGATGCCCTTCTTGAATCTGAAAGAGCGAAAAACCAGATCTTCGAATTCGAAGAAGGCCTCTGGGAATATTAATAAATACAATCAAAAAAAAGTAGGGGCAATTCACGAATTGCCCCTACTTTTTTTATGGGCATGAATTGCCCCATTTTTTTTACCTTCGTCATCGTGGTTCAGCCATTTTTATCAACACCGATCGAATACCTGAAGGGCGTTGGGCCCATAAGGGGAGAATTGCTCCGAAAGGAGCTTCAGGTTAATACATTTGGCGAATTACTCTCGTACTTTCCATTCAGATATGTCGACAGGAGTAAGTTTTTCAGGATAGCAGATATCCGTGAAGAGGTGGCATTCATCCAGGTAAAAGCGGTTCTCAGGTCGACTCAAACAGTTGGTGCTCCGCGATCTAAAAGACTGGTTGCCACAGTAGAAGATCATACAGGCACCCTGGATCTGGTATGGTTTAAAGGGCACAAATGGGTAGCCGATAAACTGTTCCCGGGAAGAGAATATGTAATTTTCGGCCGGCCTACACGATTCAGTGGGCGATGGAACATCGCCCATCCGGAGCTTGAATTAGCCTCAGACCAGCCCCCTCCGCTGAATGAGATACTGAGACCATTCTATTCGTCTTCCGAGAAGCTGAAGGCGAAAGGCCTCGACAGCAGAGGAATATCCAAACTAGTAAGTAACCTGTTGCTTCTTGATAAGTTCTATGTGCCTGAGACCATCCCCGGGGAAATCCTTCAATCACTGAAACTGATTCAACGTCAGGAGGCTTTTGTAAACATCCATTTTCCAGGGAGTCCAGACCAGCTGAAACGAGCACAGACCAGGCTGAAGTTTGAGGAGCTTTTTTTTATTCAGCTTCGTCTGATACAACAGAAATTTTTTCGACTGAACAAGCAAGAGGGAATTCGGTTTACACATATTGGAGAGTATGTAAACAGATTCTACAGCCATCACCTCACTTTCGAGCTTACCGGTGCTCAAAAACGGGTGATCAAGGAGATTCGCGCCGACCTGGGTTCTGGTAAGCAGATGAACCGTTTGCTCCAGGGTGACGTTGGAAGCGGAAAAACCCTGGTTGCCCTCATGACAATGCTGATCGCACTCGATAACGGCTATCAGGCATGCATCATGGCCCCTACAGAGATTCTTGCCAACCAGCATTTTCAAACAATCAGCACCATGGTGAAAGACATGGGCGTGGAGGTAAGGCTCCTTACAGGATCCACTAAAAGTGCTGACAGAAAGGAGATTCAGGAGAGCCTGATCGGGGGAGATATCCATTTCATGATAGGCACGCATGCACTACTGGAGGAGTATGTCAGGTTTAAGAACCTTGGACTGGTAGTGATTGATGAACAACACCGGTTTGGCGTGGCTCAACGGGCGAAACTGTGGGATAAAAACAAGGTCACTCCGCATGTTTTAGTCATGACAGCCACCCCAATCCCACGTACACTGGCCATGACACTTTATGGAGATCTGGATGCATCCGTCATCGATGAGATGCCCCCAGGCAGGAAGCCCGTGGTAACCCGTCATGCATTCGAGTCGAAACGGCTTGAACTGTTCGGTTTCCTCAAGAAGAAAATAAAGGAAGGACGGCAGGTTTATATTGTCTACCCATTGATCAAAGAGTCGGAGTCGATGGATCTGAAAAACCTGATGGAGGGTTATGATGCGGTTGTCAGGGAGTTTCCGCTACCCGACTTTGCCATCAGTATAGTTCACGGACAGATGAAGCCGGCCAACAAAGACTATGAGATGCAACGATTTATCAGGAAGCAGACTCAGATCATGGTAGCAACCACGGTCATCGAAGTTGGCGTGGACATCCCAAATGCTTCCGTGATGGTGATTGAAAATGCCGAGCGGTTTGGGCTGTCACAACTGCATCAGCTACGCGGCAGGGTAGGCCGGGGATCAGACCAGTCCTTCTGTATCCTGATGACTTCGGATAAACTAACCAATGATGCCCGCAAACGAATCCAAACCATGGTACATACAACAGATGGGTTTGCAATTGCCGAAACCGATCTGCAGCTTCGTGGGCCCGGCGACCTGGAAGGGACACAACAGAGCGGCATCCTGGATCTGAAAATTGCCGATATTGTCAAAGACGAAAAGGTGCTGAAATACTGCAGGAGTCTGGCTCTCCGGATCATTGAAGAGGATCCGGGGCTGGAACGTCCCGAAAACGAACGATTGAACCATCACCTCCGGATGATTCATAAATACGAGCATAACTGGGGGCTTATCAGCTAACCTTACGGATATTATCCCTAATTTTGCCCCTTTTAACCGAAAGATCAATGAATATTTCATATCAATGGCTGAAACAGTACCTGACTGTTGACCTCTCTCCGGAAGAGGTTGCAGAGATGCTGACTGGTTGCGGACTTGAAGTGGAGAGCATGGAAGAGTGGCAGAGTGTCAGGGGAGGACTTAAGGGTGTCCTCATCGGTGAAGTTGTTGAATGCAAGCCTCATCCCAATTCTGACCACCTCAGCCTGACCAAGGTCTCGGTAGGAGGGGCGGAACTCCTTCCGATCGTGTGCGGGGCTTCGAATGTTGCAGCCGGACAAAAAGTGGCTGTTGCTACCGTTGGAACGACAATTTACCACGGTGATTCAGAACTTGTGATTCAGAAAGCGAAACTCCGGGGTGAGGTTTCAGAAGGGATGATCTGTGCGGAAGACGAACTGGGCGTTGGCACCTCTCACGACGGCATCATGGTACTCGATTCTTCTGCCATTCCCGGAACTCTGGCCAGTGAATATTTTGACGTGGCGGAGGATGTAATCTATCAGATCGGACTAACCCCTAACCGTAGCGATGCCACATCACATATTGGTGTCGCCCGCGATATAACGGCTGTATATAACAATTTCGGGAAAGACCATGCTCTTTCCGGAGGACGGGCCTCGCTGAATTTGCCTGATCTCTCAGCGTTCAAACCCGACCATACCAACCGAAGCGTGGTAGTAGAGGTAGAGGATAGTCAGGGTAGCCCGAGATACTCCGGGTTGACGATGACGAACCTTACCGTAAAGGAGTCGCCCGACTGGCTTAAAAACAGGTTGCTTTCGATTGGGCTCAGACCCATCAACAACATCGTAGACATTACCAATTTTGTGTTGATGGAATTTGGCCAGCCACTTCATGCATTCGATGCCGATAAGATTAAAGGCGACAAGGTAGTAGTTAAAAAATACAAGCAGGAGACGAAGTTTACAACACTTGATGAAGTTGAACGGACTCTCACACCAGACGATCTGATGATTTGCAGTGAAACGGATCCAATGTGTATTGCGGGCGTGTTTGGAGGGTTGAATTCGGGCGTCACAGCAGAAACCCGAAATATTTTTCTTGAAAGTGCCTGCTTCAATCCGGTATCTATCCGGAAGACTGCCAGGCATCATGATCTTCATACAGATGCCTCATTCCGTTTTGAGAGGGGAACAGATATTGATATCACACTTGAGGCGTTGAAACGTGCTGCATTCATGATCAGGGATATTGCCGGAGGAGAGATTTCATCGGAGTTGGCAGACATTTATTTTTATCCAAAACCAGTGAACAGGGTGGCGGTTAAATACAGTAATCTCAATCGGCTGATTGGGAAAGTGATCCCCAGGGATGTTGTGAAGAGCATTTTGACAGATCTTGGCATCATCGTAGAGAAAGAGAGTGAAACCGGCCTTGAGCTGATCATTCCTGCCTTTAAAGTTGACGTTAACCGGGAGGCCGATGTGATCGAGGAGGTATTGCGCATCTATGGATATAATAACATTGAGATTCCTCAAGAAGTTAAGTCGTCATTCTCTTTTCAATCCGGTCCCGAATACAGTCGAATGAGGAACATTGTAGGTGATTTGCTCAGCTCAAATGGGTTCTTTGAGATCATGAACAACTCACTCACCACGTCTTCCTATTATGAAGATAATAAGGTTTTTCCGGCTGAATCGTGTGTGAGGATCCTTAATCCCAGTAGCCGTGACCTTGGTGTCATGCGGCAGACATTGCTTTATGGAGGGCTTGAATCGATTTCCTATAATTTGAACCGAAAAGCATCTGATCTGCTGTTTTTTGAAACGGGCACAGTCTATTCGCTGACCGATCCTGAAAGCAATGACCCGTTACCCGGGTACCACGAAGAGCAGCGCCTTGCGCTCTTCCTTACCGGAAGGAAGGTAGCTGAGAGCTGGGATACGAACAATGATCCTGCCGATCAGTTCCTGCTTAAGGGTATTCTTCAGGCAATCTTTCAGCGGTTGTCAATTGACATGCATGAACTGGAACATGCTCATACAGAATCTCCTCTATTCTCAAATGGCTTCACCTACAGGATAAAGGGAGAGACCCTTGTCACGGCAGGGAATATCTCTAAGTCTGTACTGAGTCCCTTTGATATCAAACAACCGGTGCTTTGTGCAGATTTGAACTGGGATCTGGTCATGCGGTTGACCACAGGGAAGTCCCTTCAATTCGTTGACCTGCCTAAATTTCCTGTCGTAAGAAGAGATCTTGCACTCCTGCTTGACCGCGATATTTCGTTTGATCAGATCCGGCTGGTAGCCAATGAAACAGAACGGAAGCTCCTTCAGCAGGTTGGTTTGTTTGATGTCTATGAGGGAGAGAGGATCGAAGCCGGGAAAAAGTCTTATGCCGTAAGTTTTCTTTTTGGAGATGCCTCAAAAACATTGACCGATGCTGAGATTGACAAAGTGATGGAACGCCTTGTCAAGGCATTTTCAGGGAAATTGGGAGCAGCTATCAGGTAAATATTTCGTATTTTTGTATATAGAGAGAAGCCATTTTGAGTAAGTGATGGATATATTAGCGATTAAACAACGATTTGGAATTATTGGTAACTCGCCGTTACTTGACAGAGCGATCGATGTAGCCAGGCAGGTTGCCCCGACAGACATCACCGTTCTGATCTCGGGGGAAAGCGGTACGGGAAAGGAGTTTTTTCCGAAAATCATTCATCAGCTAAGTGCACGCAAACACGGGCCTTACATTGCTGTGAATTGTGGCGCCATTCCTGAAGGAACGATCGACTCGGAGCTCTTTGGCCATGAAAAGGGCTCATTTACAGGGGCTCATGAAGCAAGGAAAGGCTATTTTGAAGTTGTTAATGGTGGAACCATCTTTCTTGATGAAGTGGCTGAGCTGCCATTGTCAACGCAGGTTAGGTTATTGAGGGTTCTGGAGAGCGGTGAATTTATGCGTGTCGGCTCTTCCAAAGAGTTGAAGACCAATGTTAGGGTGGTAGCTGCTACCAATATCAACATCACGGATGCCATTGCCAACGGGAAGTTCAGGCAGGATCTCTACTACCGTTTGAATACAGTCCCCATCTTCGTGCCTCCGTTGAGAGAAAGGAAAGAGGATATTCACCTTCTGTTCCGCAAATTTGCCAGTGATGCCGCCGAGAAATACAGGATGCCTCCGGTTCAGCTGGATGATGAAGCTGTTCATCTCCTGACATTGTATCGCTGGCCAGGGAATATCAGACAACTGAAAAACATCACCGAACAGATGTCTATCATTGAAAAGAAACGGGAAATCAATGAAGCCATTCTGAAGAAATACCTCCCTGACAGCCAGGTTAATGAATTGCCAATCCTGTATAAAGGAGAAGAATCGACAAAAATTTCCGAAAGGGAATTGCTCTACAAAGTTCTTTTCGATATGAAGCGTGATATGAATGATTTGAAACAATTGGTGATGAACCTGCTTGAAAGTGACAATGTGGAAGAATCGTTCGGGGAGAATAAACATTTACTGAAAAGACTCTACAAAGATTATCCGCAGGAACAGTCGACCGATGTTCCCATTATTGTACAAAATTCAAACCCGGAGTTTGATGAGCCTGTCGAGGATTCGGAGGAGGTTAGCGAGTCATTATCTCTTCAAAAGCTTGAGATTGATTTTATCAAGCGTGCCTTGAAGAAGTATGATGGAAAACGGAAAGAGGCGGCCAGGGAACTAGGCATCTCCGAGCGAACACTATATCGTAAAATCAAGGAATACGACATCGAGGAATGAGACGATTCAGCACAACCGGGGTATTTTATTCGTATGGTATATTCTCCATGATCATGGTATCTCTGTTTATTTTTGCCGGATCGTGCAGTATGAGATATAGTTTTACGGGAGCATCCATCTCGCCGGAAGTGAAAACCATTTCGATTGAAAACTTTCCGAATAAAGCCATGTTGGTAGTGCCTACGCTTAGCCGTGATATTACAGAGGCTTTGCAGAACTATTTTACTTCACAGACAAATCTGATTCTGGTTGACCGCAATGGAGATCTCCACCTGGAAGGTTCAATAACAGGTTATTCAGTACAGCCGCAGGCAATCTCCGGGAATGAGGTGGCCCAGTTGAACAGGCTTACGATTACTGTTGAGGTGAAGTTCACAAACAAATTTGACGAGAAACAGAATTTTGAATCAAAATTTTCAAGGTACCTGGATTATCCAAGTTCCCAAAACCTGGTTGCAGTTCAGGATGGCTTGATTTCTGAGATCAATGAACAGCTTGTCCAGGACATTTTCAATAAAGCAGTAGTAAACTGGTAAATTGCCTGTTAAGAAATGGAGCGTAAAGAGTTTTTAGCTTATCTCAACAACCCCGTTGCTGTCGATGCCCAAAGCTTGAAACAGTTTGAAGATGTACAAAAAGAATACCCTTTTTGTCAGACTGCGCATTTGCTCTATGCGTTGAATCTGTTTGCAGAGGATCACCCACAGTATGCAGTTCAACTTAAACGTGCTTCGGCATATGCTGCCGATCGCCGGCAGCTGAAACATCTTATAGACAGGTACAGTAAGGTTCATCCAAAACCCGTGTCAGCACCGAAACTACCTTTTCCTCCCAAGCCTGTTGTCCCGAAAGCATCGGTTGAACCACCACTTAAACCAACTCCTTCAACCCCACCAACTGCACCACCTGCACCACGACGCCATGTCACCATGGCCCCACCACCTCCGC
>JACZJJ010000047.1 GCA_014860625.1 Bacteroidales bacterium
CGATATGGGAGGAAGATAAGCGGTGGGGAGTAGTATGGTCATATGAAAATATGGAACAAGGAACAAGAAACAAGAAACAAGAAACAAGAAACAAGAAACAAGAAACAAGAAATAAGAAACAAGAAATAAGAAATAAGAAACAAGAAATAAGAAATAAGAAATAAGAAATACGAAAGTAAAAAAAAACCGCAGCAGGCACAAGTCCTGCTGCGGTATAAAGCAGCTAGTGTAGCGTAATAATGTAGAGGGTTTAGTTCTTTGCGGTCAACAAAACGTCGTCAATTGCCTTTATTAATGAATCTTTCGGAAGGGCTCCGACTGCCATTTGCGGTTGTCCTTCTTTCGGACAGAAAAGCATCGATGGGATGCTTCGGATACCAAAAGCGGCCGACAGCTCCTGCTGGTCTTCAGTGTCAACTTTATAAATGTTGATCTTGCCATTATACTCTTTCTGGAGTTCTTCCAATACGGGGGCTACCATTTTGCATGGGCCACACCAGTCGGCGTAGAAGTCGATGATACAGGGTAAGTCGCCCTCAAATTTCCAGTCTTTGTTTGTTTCGAAATCGAAGACCTTTGCTACAAAAGTCTCTTTGGTTAAATGTTCGAGTGCCATTGTATGATAAGTTTTATTGTTATTGTTTGATTTATTTTTTTGTAATTACTTCGTCCCTATTCCTTGACCATAAGGACGTCTTTGATTGCTGTTACAAAAGTCGGTTTCGGGAGCGCACCAACAGACATTTGTGGTTTTCCTTCTACCGGAATGAACAATACTGCAGGAATTGACCTGATATTAAATGTCTGTGCCAGCTCTTTCTCTTTGTCGGTATCAATTTTGTATACCCTGATCTTCCCTTTGTATTCGGCTGCCAGTTCATCCATGATGGGAGCTACCATCTTGCACGGGCGACACCAGTCGGCATAGAAATCGATAATTACCGGGAGGTCTCCTTTAAATATCCAGTTGTCGGCATTCTTGCTGTAATCCCAAACCAGCGTTTTGAATTGTTCGGCGTTGAGATGCATCACCTTTCCCTGGTCGGTCAGATTTCCGTCGCCGGAAGCTTCAATGCTGGAAGCAGAATCGGCGCTCTTGATGCTATCATTGCTGCTGCATGCCGTAAGGCTCATTACCAGAGCGAATCCTATAAGAAATGAGTATTTTTTCATGGTTCTTGTTTTAAATGATTCTGCAAAGATAAAACATTTTAAAATATAAATCGCATAAGTATCACTATTTTTTTTATTTTTGCATAGAACTTTATCGATAATTATGAAGCATCTTTTTCAAACCATGGATGTTGAAAGGTTCTCCACGCACTTTGCAACCGATGTGGAGTGCCTCCAGTTCCTCTCCGAACAGAAATGGGCCAAAGGTTTTGTTTGCAAAAAGTGCGGAAATACGAATTACTGCAAAGGAAAAACACCCTATGCCAGACGCTGTACCCGCTGTAAAAGCGAAGAGTCAGCCACGGCCAATACCATCTTCCACCGCTGTCACATCCCCATCACTGAAGCATTCCATATGGTATATATGGTTTGCTCCAACCCGAAAATATCTTCTTACGAATTGTCCCGACAACTGGAAATCCGCCAGATGACCTGCTGGAAACTCAAAAGCAAGTTAATGGAATGCCTTGAGAATAAGGGAGAGATTGATATCCTTTATACACCGGAGAGTGAGTAGGAATGTAGGAATGTAGGAAGACCTGATTAGTTGATGATAAGTTTTTTCACGATGGTCTCCTGTTTCCCGGTTATGTGGAGGAAATACACCCCCGCAGGGAGCATTTTTATGTCGATCTTTGTTTGAGACATTCCTGAGGTTGCTTCAGCATGGTCAGATAATCTGATCCGTCCGTTGACATCCATCACCTCAAATCTAACAGATTGCGGAAAAGTAGTCTTGAACTCAATGGTAACAAGATCGTTTGCCGGATTGGGGAAAAGGCTGATCTGTTGTATTCCGCTTTTCTCGGTGATGCCTATATTTGATCTCTTCGGATAATAGATCTGCCATCCGTTTGAAGTAACAGTACTGTTCGTCATGAAGATCAGGAACATTTTTCCGCTGGGAGATGTCACCGAATCAGGCAGGTTGCCTGCAGTGTACTCTCCTGAAAGGCTTACCAGAGTATCTCCAGTCCCAAGGTCGTAGATGGTCAGAAAATCATGATTGGCTTCGGTGTCAAAATACTCAAAGTAGATGGTTAACGGATCCCCGGATTCGGTTTCTAATTTCCATTTACACAATGAGTTGTTGTAGTAATTGAAATCAAAACTTCCATCTGAAACTTCTGCCGAGTCGGCTTTAATTGTTGTTGTTCCTGAGCACCAGACAGGTACGTTGGCTTTGTAATGGGCCAGGAATCCATTGGCAGGAGGTTGAGCCCCCGCGACAAAAGTAACCAGCATTCTGCTTCCCGAAGAGGTGAGTTCGGGAGGAAGAAGATCTCCTGAATAGGCTCCCAATACGGGGTCAGTAGTTGTTAAGCCGTCGTATACCGTTACAAAATCAGCAGGGTTGGTTGCCATCCGGTCGAAGGTGAGGGTCATATTGGTCACTGAGTCAGTGGTTGTTTGTGGATCAATCAGCCAGCTGCAGTTGGCATCAGGCATATAGTTGTCGACAGGGCCACTCCCGTCTTCAAAGGAACCCACCATTTTTGTGAACTCTTTCTCGCCAGCACACTGAACAGGATAGGTATAGTTAACAGTGTCAGGGAAACAGTTGATGATCACCTCCTGGGCCAGGTTGAAGTTGTAACCTCCAGGAGTCAGGTCGCTGGTATAAAAATAACCATCGCTGTTTCCACCCCATCCGAAGTTGAAGTGAAAAAATACGGAGTCCTGATAGCCATCGCATACAAAGGCATGGCCATTGATATTCGGCACCGACCAGCCTGCATAATACATGGGGATCTTCCTGTCGAGGTGGGATATCAGCACGCTGTCCCAGTTGAGGGTGGTGCTGTCGCGGTAAAGGTATTGCGTTTCCAGCGAATACTTGAAATAGGTTCTCAGGGAATAGGCTGCCTTATGGTTATACATCCCTGATCCTGAGGGGCTATAAACGAGGTCGCAGGAAATTCCCAGGTGGAAAAGAAGCTCGGCAATGGGCAGGTTACTGCGGTTGATGCTGGTGGTCATCTCATCCCACTTGTAATTGGTGGCTCCGAAATCAGCAGACAAAACGCCAAAAGTCGGTTCGGTATAGGTATACGACCCAACACCGGTTTCAGGCCAGCGAAAGTAGTACATCACCTGGGCCATGCAAACGGGAACGCATCCTGCCGGGCAAGCGCCGCCGACCGGATCTACAGGGCACAATTCGTTGTACCACGGACTCTGGTTCCAATGGGTGGTGATGAGGGGGGCGACTTCGGCTCTGGAGGCTAGATCCTGGATCCTGGATCCTGGATCCGATGATCGTGTATCGCGTATCGCGTATCGCGGATCAGTTAACTCGTTCCACATCTCAACAGTTTCAGGCAAAGGGGAATTGTTTTCCCGGATCGCATAGCGGATCTGATCTTCGTACTGCTTCATCCATGCCACAAATTGCGGGGCCTGGTTGGTTTCATCATACATGCCTTCATAGGAGTAGGCAAGAATGGGGAAAACGGCATCACTGGCTGCGATGGCAATCCATCCTTCCGGCATCAGGTTGAAAATATAATAGAGAGGCATCTCCTGACTCCCTACAAAAAAGGTTTCCGAAACCGATAGTTTGGTTACATCCGTCAACTGATCCGCGGATATCCGCTGAGAAATAAACCGGATAGCAGCCTGGGCGGCTTCGTTGGGAGTTACCGTTGCCGGAAAGGTGTTGCATCCTAAAATAACAATGGCGAAGAGGGTAAAACAGATCCGTTTCATAGGTTGAGGTTTTGAAAAAAAAAGCGTACCGGCTTCCCGGTACGCTAATTTACAAAAAGTTTTTCTCAGAAAGCTACTGTACGATCACTTTCGTATTTGATACGCCCTGATCGCTGGTAATCCTGAGCATATAAACGCCTTTTGAAACGCCGCTCAGGCTGATCCGCTCTTCTACCTGTCCGTTCACATTGGACCGGACATCACTGTAAATTTTCGTTCCCTTCAGGGAGTACAGATCAAGCTGAACAGTACCCAGTGCTTTCCCGTCAAATTTCACCATCAGGTAATCATGGGCAGGATTCGGATATACATAGAGGTTCTCCACTGCAGCCGACTCTTCTGTCCCAACAGTGATTGTATAGCTGGCATCCCAGCCAATACCCCTGATGGTTTTGTTACTGCTCCACATGATCAGCATCTCGCCGCTGGCAGCTACAAGTCCTGTAGGTGGAGTAGTCATGTTGCCGGAGAAAAGACCTAACAGGGTTCCCGTACCAAGATCATATACCTGGATTCTGTCATTCGTCTCTTCTGTATTGATGCTGCTGAAATCCAGAATTACCGTTTCGGCATTGGTAGGTTTGATGTAATATTTACACAATGTACTGTTGCGGTAATCATATTCACCACTTCCGTCACTGATATCTCCTGATGGGTCGGTGAGGTTGATGCTGGATTCGCAGAAAGAGATCATGGTACATTCATACTCAGCAAGAAATCCTTGTGCTGCTCCTGTTTCATTGGTCGTAAAAGTAATAAACATTTCGGGGCCAGTAGAGGAGACCGTAGGGGGTAACGAGGTGCCGGTGTAAGTTCCGATGAGTGCAGCACTGGCAGAGTTGCCATCGTAAATGTTGAGCTCATCGCCTGAGGCCAGTTCGAAACGAAGGAACGAGACAGATACACTCTCAACTCCGTCATCCGGGGCGATCAGCCATGAGCAGTTGGCATTACTCTCGTAATCTGCCAATGGTCCGCTTCCATCCTCAAATGCTCCGAACTCGTTTTCGATCAGGTCGGTCTGACCGCTGCAGTATGTCGGATACATCGATG
>JACZJJ010000048.1 GCA_014860625.1 Bacteroidales bacterium
TTTGTGTACTAAAAACTATCCCATTTGGTAAGCACGATTGAGCATCTCCAATCAGAGGCAACAGAAATCCAGCTAAAACGATAACCAAGAAGTACTTCATCTTCAGTAATTGACGCTTATAATTGCACTGCTCATAACGGCTGCCAACAGCCGCCGTGACGGTTCTTATTGTTGATTTGCTTGTATTCTTTACTTCATTCATTACTTAGGTTCCGCCTGCTTTGGATCACTAGGCCCGGCATGGTTGCGGCTGTTGGCTTGTTAACAACCCTCAAACTCCAGAATGGAGAGAATGGTACAAATCAGGATATTTCTATGAATGATAAATGCTTTATGTCGTCGTTATGCCAGTTACTTTCAATGATTCCAATTTTAAATGGCTTTCATGTATGGGTGTTCTTTTAGAATGCCAGTGATTGACAATCGCTTGCTGACTCAATTTCAAGGCTGGTGGAAAACAACAAAAAACTTTTTCATAATGACGTATTACAAGGAATGTCAAATAACCAAATCCAGTTACCTATGTTAAACATGTTCAAATTTAGAAAAGTTGTCATGAAAGGGTTAAGGTTTCTTCTTCTATCTTTTTATAATCTTGTCCAAAATTGGTGCTTTTTGCGGCAGCACAACAGAAAGTAAATAAACACCACTCATAAGATGACCAACATCTAATTCAATAGTCTCAATATCTGGGTCAATCTTGGCACTTTGAATTAACTGCATGCAAAGCGTGTAAAGCTTAATATCAGCACCCTCTGTATTGGTATGGAATTCAATAGTTAGCTTTTCATTTACAGGATTTGGATAGACCACAAATGGCTTTTGAGGTGTAAACTCTTGAAACCAGATTTCTTGCTGCCCCACCCAGCAGTTTCCGGGGCTTTCACAGCCCAGGCTATCCACTTTCAATACCCACGAATCCTGCGTGCCGGTGTCGGGAGATAACGGGAGTACCTCTCCGCAGGCTGCGAAGCCATTGTTGCCGGTCAGGATGACATTTCTAAGATAGTTATCGCTATTGTTCCCTGGTAACAATCTGTATTCACGGTACCATTTCTCATTTCCGGCAGAATCTGTCCGGATGATCCAGGAAACAATCCTGCTAAAATTTGTACCAGAGTAGCGGTGCCATCCTGTTGCAATAATATCACCGCTGGGTAAGGTTTTTATTTTTGATAAAGTTAAAAGAGTTTTAGGAAAACCGTATTTTTTATCCCATACATTGCTTTTATCATTCCTGATCTTCACCAGGTTAATCCTGGCCTTCCATTCACTCCAGCCCCAGCATGTATCAGAATATTCCGTCCCAACCAGAATGTTTCCGTCTATCGCTGTGTCTACCATCGCGAATTCTTCATGGCAATCGGGATTCCCCAAGTGAAGTTGCCATTCTGAGATCCCTGAGGAATCTGTTTTTATAAGGTAGGCATCACTCCCCTGGGTAATTGGTGTTCCTGCTGGTTGGTATGCAGCGCCTATAATGAATCCATGATCGCTGGTTTCTGAAACATCAACTGGTTGAAAATCGACATTTCCAGATCCAAATTTTCTTTTCCAAAGCAAATTCCCGTTGCTATCAAGCCTGAACATCCCGATCCGGTATAATCCGTTGCCGGCAACGGGATTCAACAGACCGACCACGATGTATCCTCCGTCGTTTAACTTTCTGAAATTGCGGAAAATGATGCTTGTGTCATGGGGAGCCTCATCGGTATAGGTTTTTGTCCAGAGGGTATCAAGGTTTTCATCCAGCATCAACAACCACCCCCGGTCATATCTGCCTTCGGGAACCCAATGTATTTTTGTTCCGAGACAAGCATACAGGCTGTCCTCAGCAACCGGGATGAAGGAACCGGGATATCCGGTCCAGAGGGTATTGCCGTTGTCCTCATAAAGGATCGTTCCGGTGACATTCCCGGCCGAATCCAACTTTAAGAATCCGATTCCTCCATATGGAATATTGATCGGCTGACTTGTAAATGAAACAAAATAACCTGGATTGTGTTCAATGATTTCCCAGGATACACTTGCTTTGCCTGCATTCAAAATATCATACCGCTTGTTAAAATAGATTTGGGCGAAAGAGAGGTTACAAACAAATAGTGAAACAAACAAAAAAGATGAAATTCGAATTGACATGGACATACAGTTGAACTAATTCAAAGATCCCGCCTGTAGGAGTCTTTATTTGGCAACTACCAATCTGACGGATTCCAGCTTTGTATTTTCACACTCCAAACTACAAATATACACACCTGCAGGATGTTTATCAAATGATAGATTGATATATCCATGTGCACCTGTGGCGGGGAACCCCATAAGAAGTTGCCCGGAATAATTGTATATTTTCAACAAGCAGTTTGAGGAGGTTTCTTTTAAATAATATTCAGCGATGGCGTAATTTTGGGCAGGATTAGGATAAAGCTTCAACGAATTTTTCTTAACCGGCTTTGGAGATTGCCACCTGACATTCGAGGGTGTATTCCCTGGTTGAGGCAATTGGTAAGGTTCAACATAGTCACTGTATCCCTGAATACCATATAACAGGTTTCTTGCATAAACCTGCATGATTCCTTCAGAAGATTGCTTTATTACATTAACAGTCTGGATGGTCAGTGAATCGGTATGTAACATCGATAAACTATCGTGAAGCAAATCCTGCATGATACCGATGAATTGTGTATAATGCAGATGCTCGGTTTGTTGTGATTGGGATAACGAAAACATTTGGGGTATTATGGTAAGGATCACTTCAGTACCTGATGTGTCCTGAATTTGGGCCCGAAGGAATGCTTCATGATATTTTGACCAGATATTATTACTGATAGTCAGGTAACTAAGCATGCTGTCAATTGGATTCAGAGATAATGAATCTCCGGAATAATAATTCAGAATCTTTCCCAACGAATAGGATCGGTCAAGACGATAATTTGCAAGCTGTGCCTCTAGTATTTCTTTGCCGCCAAATTCGTATAATCCCTCATTTATTTGGGTTTTTTGGTCTTCCGTCAATGGATTCATTCTGAACTCTACTTCAGTCATAACGGCTTCAGATTTTGCAGCCTGGGGATTGGCTGACAGAATTTCTGTAACCATGGAAGAAGAGAATACATCTTCTTTGTTTACTGCTGCGATCATGACAGAATCGGATAAATACGGTGATTTCAGCATCAGATCATCGTAAACAGGAACTGCATCAGGAGGCATACTGGTTTGAACATTGGTAGTCAACTGATCAGTACTCCCGCCATCAACCAATTGGTTTAACAGGGACTGAACGGAATCACCATTCGTCCCAGCAACAGAAAAAGCAGTTTTTTCGTCCTCGATCCCGCCCCCGCCTCCACCTCCGGAATTAAGGAGGGATGGGCAACAAATTTCCCGGCTATTAAATCCGTTACTTGGAATATATGCAGTTGTTA
>JACZJJ010000049.1 GCA_014860625.1 Bacteroidales bacterium
CCTATATGCTTTTCTCCAGCCACTGCGGTTTTTAGTTATTGGTCATCGGTCATTGGCCATTGGTCATTAGTGAATCTCTTCCTTCTTCCCTCTTCCCTCTTCCCTCTTCCCTCTTCCCTCTTCCCTCTTCCCTCTTCCCTCCTACTGTATCGCTTTCATCGCCGCTGCTGTTGCCTCTTTCACTGAAGAGGAGACATCCATCGGTTTCTTGCTGCACGAAACAGCAAAGATGCCGGCCTGCTGGTCTCCTGTCATGAAGCCAAACTCGTTCAGTGCAACCGTATCAGAAAATTTATTGGGGACGATGCCAGTTGCCAGAACCACCATGTCGGCGTTATATTTCTCTTTCACCCCTTTCAGAATATCTTCAGCCTCCACAATCAGTTTCTTGGTTTGTGAGTCAACCTCAACCTTTCCTACTTTCCCTTTGATCAGAAGGATGTTTTTGTGCTCTTTCACTCTGTTAAGGAAATCTTCATTCCGGCCTGAAACCCTCAGGTCGATATAAAAAATCCTGATGATACAATCCGGCAGTCTCTCCCGGATGGTCAGTGCATGTTTCAGGGAGGCTGAACAACACACTGCTGAACAGTATGGGAGGTAATTCTCATCGCGTGAGCCGGCACACTGAACAAACACGATCTCTTTGGGAACTGCCTTGTCGGAGGGCCTGTGCAGGGTCCCCTGACCGGGTCCGTTTGGGGCCAGAAGCCGTTCAAACTCCACATTGGTGACAATATCCTGTGATGCATTGTAGTTCATTGTCTCCAGCTTTCCTGCATTGTAATTATGCCATCCGGTAGCAACAACAATGGCACTGGCCGAGATCTCGGTTAGTTCCTCTTTTGCACGAAAGTCAATGGCATCGTATGGACAAACTTCCACACATTTGCTGCACGCCTCTTTTCTGCAATAAAGCTCATCTATGCTGTATTTCATGGGGAATGCCATCTCATGAGGCAAAAAGATGGCTTTTGTATTGCTGAAGTTGTAATTGAACGCATCGGGACGTTCTTCCGGACATACCTTCACACACTCTCCACAGGCGGTACAGCAATTCTTAACAAGTTGTGATGCCGTCTTTACCTGGAGGCGAAAGTCTCCCTTCTCTCCCGAGATTGCTATAACTACAGAGGAGGTAAAAATTTTGATCCGGGGATTCTGGCGGATTCTTCGGAAGTTGATCTCCAGGCCACAACTGGGCGGACACAATTTCGGGAAATAGTTGTTCATCTTCGCCACATTGCCACCCAGGTAGGGTTGTTCCTCCACCAGGATCACCTCACGGCCGGCTTCAGCGAGCTCAATGGCAGCTGTAACACCGCTGATGCCTCCGCCAACGACAACAATTGGTTTCTGTTTTTCTCGAATCATTTGATCTCTTCGATCTCTCGTTTCAGCATCTCCCACGAGTCGGTTTCAGGATTCCATTTGCAGTTGGCGAAGCATTTCCACTCCTCTTTCATCTCCGGGAAGTCGGTCCGGAAGTAGTATCCCGGCCACCGTGTCTCCTCCCTGAAAAGAATGGTTCGGATATGTGATTCGGCCTGCCACATCCTGTGGATATTTTCCCAGCAGCGCATCAGTTCATTCAGGTCGGAAGCAGCCAGTTTTTCGGCATCTTCTTTCATATACTGAAGGAATTCGAGTCCTTTTTCCAACAAGGCTTTCGATGTTTTGAAGCCTACTGAAGCACCTCCTGCATATTCATCCATGATCTTTTGCAAACGGAACATGAACATGCGGGGTTTGATGAATTTAGGATTTACATCTACATCGTTTGCGTAGTCTTTGTTTTCGCTGAAAGTAACAAGAGGTTGCAGAATCCGATTCTTCAGCTCTTCTAGTTTGGCGTCATCGAATGGTGCCGGTGCTGCATTGTCGGCACAGAATGCCAGAGCCGATTTTGCTGCAATCCGCCCTTCGGTGAAGGAGCCGGAAGAGAACTTGTGCGAGGAGGCGCCAGAAGCATCTCCAGCGGCAAAGAGACCTTTTATGGTAGTCATATTCGGATATCCCCAGAACTTATCTGCCGGGGCAAGATCCTCCGGTCCGCTGATCCATGCTCCGGAAGCCCCGGAGTGCGAACTGATGAAATAGGGTTCACAGGCAGCAATCTCCGAAGGTGTCTCTTCAGGGCTTATGTTGTGTGCCGCCCAGTTCAGAGCCTGGCTGATCGTCATGTCAAGAAAATCTTCCCACGCTTCCGATTCCAGCTCCTTCAGCTTGCGTTTGGCCTCTTTCTCATCAGGGATGTTAGCCACAATCTCTTTGATGGCTTCATCCGTGCGCATATAGATCGGACCATTGCCTGCCTCCACCTCCAGCATCATCAGGTAATTCCTCAGGTTTGCCGGAGTAGGTTTTGCTGTTCCGTAAGGGGCCCATTTTTCCAGCTCCCCGGCACGCGTAACCATATAGTCTTCGCCTTTGGCATTGGTAGCTTTTGATTTGAACAGGAGGAACCAGGCGCCAACTGGCCCGTAGGAGTCCTTGAAACGCACAGGCACAAACCGTACCTCCTGGCAGGTCATCTCCGCACCGGCCTTGAGCGTAAAGTATGCGCTGGCACCCGAATTAAACGGGGGGTACCACGAACGGCCCAGCCCTTCGCCTACCGACCTGGGACGAAACACATGCACAGCCCCTCCCATTACATCCAGTACCGCTTTCGCCCTGAAGACATAGAATTTGTTTTCGCGTACGCTGAACCCCGCTGCACCTACACAACGATCGCCATCCATGATGGGTTCGGCGATAAAGATACGTTCTAAATAGTGTCCGTTTTCACCCAGCTCTTTGAGGGCATTCTTGGCAGCTTCAGAGACAATATTCTTGTAGGATTCGCCATGAATCATGATCTGCCACCGGCCTTCATTTACATAATTTCCCTCATCATCTTTCCAGATGGGGAGGCCCCATTTTTCAAAAAGATGGACCGTAGAGTCGACATGCCTGGCAATGTTTGCCACCAGGTCGTCACGTGCAATGCCCATCAGGTCGGTCTTGACATAGTTGATATAGTCTTGCACCGTATTTTTCCCGTTCTTCAATCCCAGGTAGAGGTTGATGGCCGAAAGTCCCATGGCTACCGCACCACTTCGCTCCATAGCAGCTTTGTCAACCACAGTGACCTTCATGTTGTGCTGTTTGGCCCAGTGAGCAGCTTCAAAAGCAGCGCCACAGGCAGCCATTCCACCTCCCAGAATCAGGAGGTCGGTCTCTATCAGTACGGTTTCGAAATTGTTCATAGTTTAAAATTATGGGGCGGGTTATGAACCCTTAATTTTTATGATCAGGGGCAGGTTATGAACCCGCCCTTACATCACTTTATTTTATATAATGTTGTTCCCAGCGATTCGGGTTCTGTTCTCAGGTGAGGATCCTTCAGATCCCGGGTGCCTGTGATAAATCCGGCATCAGGCTCGATAGTTCCTTCAGGGGTGGTTCGGATAGGAAATTTAAACCGCTTCACCTTCTGATTCCTGAACTTCACAGCCCACATGATTGCGTCAGTGCTACGCATAGGCTGTACGGATGCCCCAAGTGGAACGAAGTCGGCATAGCCTCTCACTTCAATGGCCTGGGTGGGACAAATTTTCACACAACTGTAGCACTCCCAGCACATGTCAACAGCACGGTTGTATGCTTTGTTCTTCTCTTTATCCAGTATCATCAGGTCGTTGGGACAAATATACTGGCAGGCTGTCCGATCCTGGGCTTTACAGCCATCACACTTCTCGTTGATTACAAAACTTGGCATAAAGGGGAATTTTGGTCTACGAAAATACAAATTTGCCGATAGACTTTCACCCTTCTGTGACAAAACAGAGTCAGCATTCAATATCTAAAAACCCCGCCAAGGGAGTTGTTCCCTGGTCGTTTACCCTTCAGTTTCGCATATTCCCTGTCAGATTCGTTCATTCAGAATTGCTGACCATTTATTTAGAAATTGCTCCCTGGCCATGGACGGCTGAAACTGGTTCAAGGCATCAAACCGGAAAAAAACCTCCTGTTTTTCCTTCTGAGAAGGGAGAAAAAGCAATCCTTTGCCTTCAACCCCGGTTTGTTCCTTATGGCTTTATTTTTTCTTTTTTCCTCTCTTATATCCTGATAAAAAAATAAAAGGAACAATAAAAATGCCCAATAAAACCAATCCAATGATGGTTGTTTCTGTATTCATTTTTTGAATCTTTAAATGTTAACAATAATAATAGTGACTGATGGTCAGTACTTGTTTGTTGTCGCACCAGACAACAATAACACCGGAAGAGATGAAAATGAACTACAGGAAGGAATGGAATGGAAACACAATGTCTGGTTTCCGGAATGAAAGCAACAAATATCTCGAAAAGGCAATGTAGGGTCTGACCTCTTTTGTAAAAAGAGATTCGATCATGCATAACGAGAGGTGGGATCCCGGACAGGATGGTTTGAATGTTTTGCAAACGGTAGTGTTTGTGAGCTTGAAGATGCTTTCGGCCTGAATGAAGGTTCCAGGGAGGTTCAGGGTTATGACCGGGGCGTAATCGATGGCGGCAGGGAGAGAAGGCAGACCGGGACTCCGTTGTTGGCCGTTGATCGTGGTTGCCCCCGCTATATGGCAATACAAGGCAATCAGAAAAATGATCCCGAAATTTCTCACAGTATTTTTCACGGGGCAAAATTAGTGCCTTTTACCATCCCCTGTCTATCGGGATGAAAGATATTTTTTTTCTGACCAGCAGGATTTCAGAAAATCAGCAACCGTTCTTCAATTCTTCATTTACAGTTCATTCAATCTCCGTATCTTGCGGTAAATTTGATCCATGAAAGCAGCCATCACCATTTTACTCGCCATTATCGGAGCGGCGCTCCTGATCGTATTCTTCAACTCTCCTCCAAAGATGAAAAAGGATATCGCCCAACCAACTGCCGTCATGATCAACAACGTGCTGGCAACACGAACACCTCTTGTACAGAAATACCCGGCGAGGTATTACCTGCTGATGGAGCAGGCTGAAAAAGGGCTTAGCAACACACAATGTTATGTACTGCCGAATTTCATGGGACAGGATTATTTTCATGGCTATTCGGATATGAATACCTATGATACACTGATCTTCCCCCGTGATCACCGGGCTCAACTTGATTTCCAGTTTGGCTGGTACTTCTGGTCGGGGAATTTTCTGGACACCAACGGGAACGAGATCGACATTGTGGTTGTCTTTTTCCGGCGCGCTCTTTACCCACCACGGATTGCTGACAAACTTGGATTGTCGGCCCTTGAAAACCAGCTCGTACAAACTGTTGTTGCGGTCAACTATGCCGATCTGAATTTGCATGTAACCGGAAGCAATCCCATCATTTCGGGCACCAGCGGAGAGGTCACCTATGGCATCGAGCCATTTGTTGCACGGATTGGACTAAACAGTGCCATGAGTCTTCAGAAAGAGAGGATGTTCCCCATGAAAATCGAGGTGAACGATCCCGTCGGAGAGCTATCCATCAACCTGAACCTGGATGAGAGCAAACCGCTGTTGCTTCAGGGTGATAATGGGAAAGAGCCCTCCATCTTCGGATTGGGAACCTGGTACTACTCCTATCCCAATATCAAAACCTGGGGAACAGTCACTTATCAGGGTGAATCCCGCACCATTACCGGCAAAATGTGGATGGATCATCAGTGGCTCGCTGGTATTTCACCAACCGGTTATCCCAAAAATTTCCTGGTTCAGGCTGTCATGAATATCCGGGAAGGGTTATCAGGCGAAACACCAAAATCCTTTGGATGGGATTGGTCGGATGTACAGTTCGACGACAATACTGAAGTGACCTTTGCCTCGCCGCATTCCGACAAGACGGCCGACCTGAAGAACAAGGGAGAAAACCCGCCAGATCCGGCAACAAGGATGATCTCAGGAAAATACATCAATGAGGCGGGGATGGGGGAAAACATCACCGGTACCGTGACAATTACACAATGGATGCGCAGCCCTAAATCCAAGGCCTGGTACCCGAATGGCTGGCTTGTCAAGATCCCCGAAAAAGCGCTGGAATTCACGATGGCCTCTACGGTCGACGACCAGTTCATCTATTCGGCAGCCAGCGAAATCCGTGAAGGCGGTGTATTTGTGAAGGGGACAAAAGAGGGAAAAGAGATCTCGGGTTATGGCTTCGGGGAGGGAGTGAACTATTCGGGCGAGGAGTTTGCCCTGAAAGAGAATATGGCACTACTGGGAATTGAGGACAATGCTGCAAACCGTGCATTGTTAACAGCCAGTCCTCCGGGCGGCTGGCTGATTGCACAAAGCTTAGTGGTACTCGTATCGCCGGTGGCGCTGGTAGTGCTTGTAATACTAATCATCATCATGCTGATACAGCGGAAAAAAACTGTCAAGAACAAATGAACACACCGAAACTTTTTGAATGGTCGCGCATTGCCGGCATCTGTGCAGGCATCTATTTTGCCTACCAACTTGGAAATGGCAACCCGCAGACCACCCTCCATTACCTGAGCTTTTTCATCATTGTTGTGATGGCCGGACTGACGGGCATCGAAGGGATGTTCTTCGGAAAGGCATCTGCCGAATCGATGGGGAGGCATGCCGATCCGCAGTACCAGAAACAATCGGGAGGAGCCAACCTGGCCTTTGCGATCACCGCTCTTCTGGTATTCCTCTTCAACTGGGGTCTCTACGCCGATGCCACGATCCTGATAGCTACCTTGCTCTTTTTCGTGATCTCAGCAATCGTTCATACCTGGGACATCTTTGCCACAAAAAACCGTTCGGTGAAAAATGCCCTCCGGCCTTTGTTGACCCTCGCCTTGCTCGCTGCCTGTGCGTGGCCGCTAATTGCAAGCCTGATGGTGGATGCCGGATGATACACTTATCCTCAATATAATGATAAATAGATCCTTAAAGCTATGAAGAAGTCAATTTCTGCCCTGGTACTTTTGATTGCCTTCACAAGCCAGATTTTTGCTCAAAAAACCCATTCACCAAGTCCGATAACGAAAGTTGATTACACTTACAGAATCAATGACGCGCACTGTCATTACGTTGATTTTGTGCAGGAGACAGAAGGTATAGGTGTTCTCCTGGAACAAATGGACAAGGCAGGTGTAGATAATATTGTTTTGTTTGGATTACCTGTGACCAAATTGTGGACAGATTATGATCAGGAACGTCCCATTTACTATGACGACAATGATGCCCCTGTATATTACTATTCATTTACTGATGTAATACTTGCTGAAGCGATAAAGGCCCTGCCAAAACAACAGAAAGACAGAATATATCCAATGATTTGTGGGTTTAATCCGGTTGATAAGAATGGTGTAGATCACATCAAGCGGATGATGAAAATGTACCCGGATTTATGGGTTGGAATCGGTGAAGTCTTTTTCAGGCATGATGATCTTTCGCGAATGACTTATGGAAGAAATCCCACTGCCAATGATGTTTCCATGGAACCCGTCTACGAATTTGCAGCAGAGAAAAATCTCCCGATATGGATTCACAGTGATATTGGAGACCCGATGTCGAATAAACCTAAATTTCTTTATGAAATGGAGGAAGCTATCAGGAATCATCCGAAGACTAAAATAATATGGTGTCATATAGGTGATACCAGAAATGTGGTTGTTGAAGGATTGCCTGAGATTACAACAAGGCTCTTAAGTACCTACCCGAATCTCTATTTTGATCTTTCCTGGGTAATATTTGAGCAGGTCGTTGCACCGGAAGGAAAGCTGGATTCAGTATGGGTTAATATCTTCGAGCAATTTCCCACCAGGTTTCTGGTTGGAACGGATAACATCGGCGGGTTTTCTGATTATGGAAAAACCATCAGAAAATATGAGGTTCTGTTTGATGCCCTGACGCCGGAAACAGCCAAGAAACTGGCATCTGAAAACATGTTTGAATTACTACCTAAAAGGTCGGGAAAGAATAACTAGAGGTACTATTCAGTCCAAATGGTGTACAATTGCTGGAACAGGAGATTGTCTTTCCTACCCCTCCAACCAGCGTTTAAACCCTACCACCCGGTCGATGCTTACGAAGACATCCTGCTGCGGGGAAGGTTTTAATTCCAGCTTAAGGCGGCTTTTCGGGAAAACATGCGTTTGAACAATACCTGATAATCCCACTAAAAACTGGCGGTTCACACGGAAAAATTGTTGCGGATCAAGGTCATGCTCCAAGGCATCCAGACTGAAATCAATGGTATATTCATGGGCATCATGGCACACCACGAAGGTGATCCCTTCGGTGGAGTAGAAATAGGCGATATTGGTTAATTGGACAGTCTTTATCCGGTCCCCGATGGAGACTGAAAACCGTGACCTGTAATGCTTTTCCGGATTTATCAAATCATACAAGGCCCTGATGTCGATCCTGGAGTCTACCGGTGCGGTCCAGTTCCTGTATTTCTGAATAGCTGTGCTGAGTTCATCAATGGTAATTGGTTTCAGAAGGTAGTCGATGCTCTTCAGTTTGAACGCTTTGATGGCGTATTCGTCATAGGCTGTGGTGAATATGATGGGCGACTGAATCACTACCTGTTCGAAGATGCTGAAACTCAATCCATCCTCCAGGTGGATGTCCAGGAAGATCAGGTCGGGATCGGGGTTGGACCTGAACCACTCCACGGCTGCGGCGATCGATTCAAGCTTCGCCAGTACCCTGATCTGCGGGTCGGTCTCAAGGATCATCTTCTCCAGCCTCTGGGCGGAGAGTTCTTCGTCTTCAATGATTACAATGTTCATAGGCGATGCTTTTTTGCTTGTATTTCACGGAGTTCCACAGAGGGTTCACAGAGTTCCACAGAGAAGATCCTTCGTGGCTCTTTGTGTTATGTCTGTGGATCTTCATACAATTTCCTTATCCTTCACAACAACGGTATCCTGGCAACAAACTCCTCCCCTCGCTCCCCGAACTCCGGCATCCGGTCAGTAAGCTGTCCAAAGCGTTCCCTGATATTCTGCAATCCTACCGCTGTAGAGCCCATCCCCACTTCCCTCTTCTGCAGGTTGTTCACGATGTTGAAATAGTCATCGCCATCCACAAAGATCTTCACCTGCAACGGGTTTCTCTTCGAAAAGGTATTGTGCTTCACTGCATTCTCGATAAGCAGCTGTACGGTTAGTGGCGGAACATGCCGGTTGAGGTAGTTTTCAGGGATGTCAATTTCAAACCGAACCTTGTCCTGGAACCGAATCTCCAGCAGAAAGATATAGGATCTGATGAAATCGAGCTCCGTTTGCAGGGTTACGGTATCCTCCTCCTTGTGCTCCAGCACATAGCGGTATACCTTGGCCATCTGTTCCGTAAATTTCTCCGCCAGTCCGGGATCGAGTTTGATCAGCGATGTCAGGACATTCAGGCTGTTGAACAGGAAATGGGGATTGATCTGATTCTTCAGGGATTCATACTGAATCCTGAGGTTTTCCTGCTGCAGCATTTTTGACTCCTCCCGCAACTGGTCCTGGATCTTCAGCAACTCCGCCTCTGCCCTCTTCCGGTCGGTGATGTTCCGGGAATCTCCCACCACCTCCATGATCTCGCCCTCATCATCGGTCACAAAGCTGACAATCACCTCAATCCAGATGGTCCCACCGCTCTTGGTGTACTGCTCCAGCTCCCCGACAACCACCTTCTCCATATTGCCCTTGCGGATCTCATCCTGAGCCTTGCCAAGCATCTCCCGCACTTTGATCTGTGATTGGGGGGTGAGCGACTCCTCCACCGGTCTGCCGATCAGCTCTTCGGGCCGGTAGCCTCTGAGGTTAAAAACAGAAGGGCTCATATAGGTGAAGCAGCGGCTCTTCATATCCATGGTCCACACCACATCCAGACTGTTTTGGGTGAACATGCGGAAACGTTTTTCGCTTTTGGCTATTCGCTGTTCGCTGAAGAAAACGGATGAAGAGAAGAGGTTGTTGAAGATGGCTACCATCATACCCAGGATGAACACGGCAATAAAGATCATCCCGTGCTCTGTAACCTCAATCCAATTTATCGGTTGCGGAATCAGGGGAATCATGATCAGGGAGTAAACGGCAGCAAGGATAAGTGCATGAATTCCAAGTCTCTTGTAGCTGAATGGGATCATCATGAACCATGTGATCAGGATAAAGATGATCTCAAACCAGTAGGGACTCTCCATACCACCGGTAAAATAGGTCAGCAGTGGGGAGGCGATGGCAAACACATAAAACAATGGGTAGATAAATATCCTGACCGGAAGCCTGTTTGCAAGGAAGAGATAAACGGCGAAATTGCTGACAACCAGCACGAAGAAAACAACCCTTACAATGAGCAAATCGATC
The DNA here is from genome assembly GCA_014860625.1 of Bacteroidales bacterium. Taxonomy (GTDB): domain Bacteria; phylum Bacteroidota; class Bacteroidia; order Bacteroidales; family FEN-979; genus QYOJ01. The sequence goes on from JACZJJ010000049.1 coordinate 10,316, forward strand.
AGGTGTGGCTGGTTGCCCAGGTAATCGATCAGCATTCCTCCCAGGATATCAATGGCTGCAAATGTTGTGAGAACTGCCAGGATCAACTCCAGGTATTGCTCACGGTATTCACGGTATGCCGGTTCACGGTTAACCTGTTTGAGTTTGCGAAATGCCTCAATCAGGTCGTTGAACATCATCATCTTCCTGTAAAATGCCTGAACAAATGCTCTCATACTGCCTTGGCCGGGATCGTTTCCACTCTTTTCTTTCCTCCAACGCGTTCTTTGATCTTATCAAATATATAATAAACTACCGGAACAACAAGAAGGGTAAGAAACATCGAGCTTGTGAGGCCGCCAATCAGCGCCCATGCCATCCCGTTCTTCCACTCCGATCCGGCACCTGTTGCCAGGGCGATTGGCAGCATACCAAAAATCATCGATAAGGTGGTCATCAAAATGGGACGCATCCTTACCTTACCGGCTTCAATGAGGGCATCGTAGGTCTTATAACCCTCCCGCTTAAGCTGATTGGTAAAGTCGACCAGTAAAATGGCATTCTTGCCAACAAGCCCAACCAGCATGATCATTCCCAGGATCGAGAAGATCGTGAGCGACTGCATGGTAAGCGCCAGGGCAAGCAGGGCCCCGATGATTGCTAACGGGATCGAAAAGAGGACAACAAAGGGATCTACGTAGGAGTCGTACAAGGCGACCATAATAAGGTAGACAAACAGGATAGATGCCAGAAAAGCAAGTCCCATGCTGCCAAAGGCTTCTGTTTGGTACTTCATGTCACCTTCGGGGATGACGATCACCTCTCTGGGGAGTTCCATGGCGTTTACCCGTTTCATCACATCATCTCCCACCGAGCCTACCGGTCGGCCAATCACCTGGCACTGCACCGTTACCGATGGAATACGGTTGTAGCGCTGCAGCACATTGGTACCTCCGGATGGCTTGAGTGTTGCAAACTGACTCAGTCGGATCTCCTGCCCCAGGTTGTTGATAAAGGTGAGGGAGGCGATATCCTGGATGCTCTTCCGGTCAAACTGATCCAGTACCACGTTGATGTCATATTCATTGTCGCCATCCCTGAATTTGGCATCGGTATTGCCTGAGAAGGCATTCTGAAGTGTCATCCCTACCAGCGCTGTCGACAGCCCAAGTTCTGCCATTCGCTCTTTCTCCAGCACCACTTCAACCTCAGGGTTTCCCGGCTCAACCGAGAGCTTGACTTCATAGGCCCCAGGCACCTTCCTCATCTCCTCCATCACTTCACTGGCCCAATGATCCAGCACATCCTGGTTGGGACCACTCAGGACAACCATGATAGGATCCATGTCGGAGGTCCCCATCATCGATACAATGGTAGAGCGCACCTTGATCCCAGGAATATTCGCCATCAGGTCTTTTTTCATCTTCAGGGCGAACTCCTCGGAGGTGATGCTGCGTTGTTCCTTCTCCACCATTTTGATATGCATCTCCGACATATAGGCAGTGAGACCTCCGCCGAAGAAGCTGGTAGAAGAGCCTACCGTAGTAAAAACGCTTGTCACTTCAGGCTGGCTCATCACGAAATTCTCTGCATCCAGCGTCAATTGGTTCGTTTGTTCGATGGTGGCGCTTTTTGGCAACTCCATCTGGATAATCACCTCTCCACGGTCGCCCATGCTTACAAATTCACTTCCAATAAATCCACCCCCAACAAGGGATACAGAGGCAACAAAGAGAATGGTTACACCCACAAGCACGATAGTTTTATGATGGAGCGACCATACAATTGCCTGGGAGTATCCCTCGGTGAAGCTTTTCAATCCCTTCTCAAAGGACTGGATGAAACGCTCAAGGAGTCCTCCTTTTTTAAACCGTTCCAGTTTTGCAATCCGGGATGCCAATAGTGGTGTCACAGTAAAGGAGACAAACAAACTCATAAGTGTAGCAAACACCACCACCAGGGCAAACTGCCTGAGCATACCTGAGATCATGCTGGTAATGATCGCGATGGGAAGGAAGACCACCACATCGACCATCGTGATGGAGAGGGCTGTATAGGAGATCTCATTTCTCCCCTCCAGCGCTGCCTGTTTCCTGTTTTTACCCATTTCCAGATGCCGGTAGATGTTCTCCAGAACAACGATTGAATCATCGACCAGGATACCAATCACAAGGGCGATCGCAACCATGGAGATGATGTTCAGCGAGAAGCCGAAGAGGTACATAGCAGTGAATACGGAGATCAGTGAAGCAGGGATCGCCACCAATACGATGAAAGAGTTTCGCAGGCTGTGCAGGAAAACAAGCATCACCAGGGCCACCAGGCAAATAGCCAGCAACAGATCGCGCATCACATGGTTGGCCGAGGTGAGGGTAAAGTCGGAAGTATCGTTGGCCAGGGAGAATGTCAGTCCCTGTGGAGCATAAACCTCCTCCATCATGGCAATTGTCTCCTTCACCTTACGGGATATCTCCACTTCGTTGCCATCGGGTTGTTTGAACACCAGCAACCCCACCGAGTTGATGCCGTCGATACGGCTGATGCTGGTAATCTCTTTTTTGGTATCCTCCACTTCAGCCACATCCTGCAGTTTTACCGGACTCCCTTCGCTGGTGGTATAGATCACCAGGTTACGAAGATCGTCGAGGGATGAGAACTTTCCCGACAGCCGGATGATCACCTGCCTGTTAAGGTCTTTGATTTTTCCGGTAGGAAACTCCAGGTTCGCCATCCTGATGGCTTCGGTGACCTGCAAAATAGAGAGGTGATGTGCTTTCAGCTTCTCGTTGTCGATATTAATGCGAACTTCCCGCTCCTCTCCCCCGAGCATGTCGACCTGCGATACACCATTGATAGTGCTCACCATCGGCTTCACCTTGTTTTTCACCAGGTCGTAGAGTTCGGTAGAGGGCAGGCTGGCAGTTACACCCAGCCGGATAATCGGGATATCACTCATACTGAAGTTGGTGATGATTGGTGTGCGGGCATCCTTTGGCAAAAGGTATTCGATATTGCGCACCTTCATTGTGGCATTATCTGTGGCTTTTGCCATGTCGGCCGAACTTTTGAAGATGATTACCACCAGGGAGTTGCCTTCATAGGAGGTACTCTGGATGTTGTCGATATCTTCCAGACTGCTCACTGCATCTTCAATCTTTTTGGTAACCGAATTTTCGACTTCGGAAGGGGATGCACCCGGGTAGGGCGTCACCACAACCAGTACCGGCTGTTCGAAGTTGGGGAAGAGTTCATAGTTCAGCTGAAAATAGCTTATCAGTCCGAGAAAGGTCAGTACCGCGAAGACCACAACGACCAATGAGGGTCTTTTGATTGAGATAGCTGTAATATTCATGGCTTAGGTTATTTCGGTTGGGTGAGTGTAAGAGATTCATCCGAGGGTTGGGTTACTACGGTCACAACCGAGCCATCTTCCAGGTTCATTTGTCCCGACACCACTACCCTGTCACCAAGGTTAAGTCCGTGTGTAACCTCTACCAGGTTGTCATCAGCCATCCCGAGGCTAATCTCCTTCAGGAAGGCAGTATCCTCTTTTACAACGAAGACCTTTGGTTCCTTGATGCTTCCTGTAAGGGCATTTCTGGGAATGACCATAGCCTGGCGTTTGTTCACCCCTTTAAAAAATGCTGTTCCAAACATCCCTGCCTTGAGGGTATGGTCTCGTTTGTTTTCAACATCGATCTCAACCGGAAACCGTTTAGCTGCATCGGCCTTCACTCCCACCGAGATCACCTCGCCCTGGTAGGTGATGCCGGGGAATAGGGATGAGGTGATCATCATTCTGTCACCACGGTGGACAGATACCGCTTCGCTCTCCGACATATAGGCTATGAACCGGAGCCTGCTGATATCGACAATCTGCGCTACAGGTGAACCCGGCATCAGGACTGATCCGATCTCTATCTTACGATCAGTGATGGTACCTCTGATCGGGGCCTTGACAGAGGCGTAGTCCAGCTGTTTTTTCAGTGTTACCACATCGGTTTGGGCTTTGACCAGTCCGAGACGGGCATCTTCCACCTGCTGGGAAGAGATGGCATCGTTTTTCAGCAGAGACTCATATTTCGCCAGGTCTCGTTCCATCTTTGCCAGGTTAGCCTCTGCAAGAGTGAGCTGGCTTCGCAGGAGGTCGTCGTCGAGGGTTGCCAGCAACTGGCCCGCCTGCACCTCATCGCCGGTTTCAAAGAGGAGTCTTTCCACCTTCCCTTGTCCCTCGGAGAGGAGCAGCAGTTCATGGACTGGTTGGAAACTACCCTGGTAGGAGAAATCACCATCCAAAGGTTGTATAACGGACTCTTCCACAAAAACCGGTATCCTGGAAATGGTTATATCCGGATTGGCTTTTTTGTCGATCTGTTGCTTGTTGTAGAGCAGGGTTACAGTGCAGGCTCCTACCAGCACCAGGATAATTGCGGAGATAATGATCAGTCGTTTCATTTCGATAGATTTAGTCATGAGGTCATGGAGTCATGGGGTCATGAAGTCATGCAATTTTTAATTTTCTAATTTCTACTTTTTAATTCATTTGCGACAGCTAGAAGTGTTCCTTTCGCCTTCAGGTAATCGATCTCGGCGATCTTCATCTGCACGAGGGCATTGATGTGTCCCAGCTGGGCATCGCTGAGGGCTGTTTCGGCATTGAGCATATCGGTGAGGGGGATCATCCCTTTCTGGTACCGGTCTGAAGATATGGCGTACACACGTTCGGCCAGTTTTTCGTTCTCACGCTGCCGAAACTCTGTTGTGATACTGTTCGTCAACTTTCGGGCGGCATCCTTTGCCTGAATGCTTAGGATCCGGCGGGTATCACCTTCTGTAACTTTCACCTGTTGCAGCTGAACTTTTGTTTGGCTCACCTTTGCCCTTTTTTGCAAGCCGTTGAATATAGGAACCTGAAGGCGGAGTCCGATCAGGCTGGTATTGAACCAGTCGGTTGGATTACCAAAGAGGTAGTAAGTATTGCTTTGGTTCAGGTAGTTCACACTTCCGATAAAGGTAAGGGATGGGTAGTAGAAAGACCTGTCGAGTTTCAGGTTAGTCTCCACGATCTCTTTCTGCTTTTCGATCATCCGGATGTCGATATGTTCATTAAGGTTACCGGCAGTATCCACAGTCACCATCCTCATATCGAGCGTATCGGGGAAGGCGATCTCACTCTCTTCGGGGATGCCCATAAAGTACTTCTGCATACTGAGTTGTTGTTGATAAAGGGTTTGCAGGTTATCGATCGAGCTTTTCAGGTTAAGCCGATTTACGTTGATCCTGTCAACATCCACACCTGTGATAAGTCCGAATTCGTGCTGACTTTTAGCAATGCTGAGCAATGAGTCGAGGTTATTGAGGTTGAACTGAAGGTTCTGGATCTGTTTTTTTGTGATCTGAGCCAGGTAAAACCCCTTGGCAACTTCGGCTACCAGGTCGGTTTCGATCCGTTCGCTTTCAAGGGTATTTCTCTCCAGAAGCCGTTTTGAGATCTTAAGTGCCACCAGGTAGGTTTGGTTGTAGATGATCTGGCTAGCATCGAGCGATCCGGCGAGGTTAAAAGTGGTGCCAAACTGCACCGGGATCAGTTCTCCGGGCTGACCGAAAAATTCTCCGGGGATCAGTTGTGTTGGGAGAGCCAGGTAGTCGTCGAACGAACCGTTGAAGTTGATGTTTGGTAGTCCTTGTCCGAGCGTTTCACGGTACTGGAACCTCAGTCGTTGTTGTTCCAGCGCAGAGATCTGCAGCCTTACACTGTTTTGCACTGCCAGGTTGAGGCATTCGTCAAGTCCTATTACCCGCGGCTGCTGAGGAGCCTGGGAAAATCCCGGGAGCGGAACCAGGAACACCAGTAACACCACGAGTGTATGGATTCTTTTTTTCATTGGGGTTATCATTGTTTTACAATTTACTTTTTCACCCCTAAATCCCCAAAAGGGGACTTATTCTGCTTCGCAGTTTTATCCTCCCGGTGGGAGGAGTAAGCCCCCTTCAGGGGGTTTGGGGGTCACTTGTGAATTCGATCACAAAACTATTCCGACAGTATCAATGAAGAAAATATTTTCCGGTGAATGACGGAAATGAGGCGATGAAAGGTGAAAATACCATGATAGGACGAGGAGAAGGGGATAGAGCCGAATCGGCAGGATGTGAGCAGGAATATTTTCCAGCGTTGTGGATAGAAAAAAGGTGGTAATCTGTGATAACCTTTTCCCCCTTTTTCCGATTAATACAGGATCAAAATGTTTTTTACCGATTGATTTAATTAAATAACATCAATCGATCCAACGAAAAGTTCACTTTATCTCTGTATAACAATAGTTAAAACCAAAACCAAATGAAAGCATCAAAAACAGTAATTGGTAATGAAGAGCGGATCAGGTTGGATTTTCCATTTGACCGGGAAGTCATACGGAAGGTTCGCACGATTCCAGGGGTTACATACAGTGCTATTGGTAAGATCTGGCATGTACCCTATACCCCCGAAGTATTTGCGCAAGTTAAAAGGCTATTCCCTGACGTCGATTATCAGGGGAAACAAGTGAGGAAAGGAACACCTGTTTCAGAATCGGTTCGGCCCGGAAGCAGCGAACCAGGCATCCAGGAGAATGTTGATATTGAGGTTCTTGGGAGGACGATCATTGTTCATCTTCCAAAGAGTCAGCCGGATATCCGGTTTATTCGTTCGATACGGTACAGTCGTTGGGACAAGAAACAGTTTTGCTGGATTGTTCCGAATTATCCCGGAACGCTGGATCTGTTACTCGAATATTTTCAGGGCCGGATACGGAATCTGACGGAACATGAATTTCTTGAGGTGCCAGGTTCTACGGAAGAGGAAAGGAGGATCAGAAAAGATGAAGTATTGATTGTCAGAACCCTTTCGGGCCGACTCAGGCTCACCTTTGTGCACAACCTGACCTTGATACGGTGTATCAAGGCATTGCCATACCATCGGTGGGATACACAAAGCAAACGGTGGACGGTTCCATATTCTGTTAAAATTCTTGAAGAGCTAAGGAGTGTCATTGAGAAAGAGTATTTACGTGTTATCTACGAAGAAGAGACCGGGCAAAAAGAGAAGGCACCCAGGATCTCACCTCACGACATTGAAAACTACAGGAGGTGTCCCCCGGAATACCGTCGAAAACTGATCGAACTCCGGTATAGTGACAACACTGTAAGGACCTATTGCAGTTTGTTTGAAGAGTTCATGAACTATTATTCTGAATATGACCCTCAACAGATTGATGAACAGATGATTATACGGTTTATGCAGTACCTGGTCATAGACCGGAAAGTATCTCTCTCCTATCAGAATCAGTCGATCAATGCGATAAAGTTCTATTATGAGCGGCTTTTGGGCGAGTCCCGAAAGATCTATCTGGTAGAGCGCCCACGGAGGGAGCGAAAATTGCCGGTGGTGCTGAATGAAGAGGAAGTGGCACGGGTGATCAGGGGGATTGACAACCTCAAGCACAAAGCGATCATCATGATGATTTACTCATCGGGTTTAAGGTTGAGTGAGTTGCTTAACTTACGGATCAAAGACATTGACAGCACACGGATGCAGGTATTTGTGCGGCAGTCGAAAGGGCGGAAAGACCGGTACACATTGCTTTCAAAAAAGGTATTGCCTTTACTTCGTGCCTACATCCGTGAGTACCGGCCGAAAGAGTGGTTATTTGAAGGAATGAAGGGTGGGCAGTACAGTGGAGGAAGTGTTCAGGCAATTGCACGAGCAGCTTATCGTAAAGCAGGGATCAGGAAGCATGTAACCGTTCACACCTTACGTCATTGTTTTGGTACGCACTTGTTGGAAAACGGAACGGACCTCCGGTACATCCAGGCATTGATGGGGCACGAGAGCAGCAAGACCACGGAGGTATACACACATATTACCACGAAAGGATTCAACCAGATTGTGAACCCAATGGATAAGTTGGAGTTAGAATAATTTTACTGAATACATTGCATATACAAAAAGAACATCTATATTTGTTTTGACGAAACGTATAAGACCAAACAAGTACCATCCTAAGAAGCCAGTCGGTCACACAACGCTACCTGTCTTCTTATTCTACCTGGTTAAAACATGATATAAAATCAACACCAACTCAAAAAAAACGACACACAAGGTAAATATACCAGCAATTCCAGCTCTGCCCAAATGTTGCAAGCAATAATAATACAGAGATATGAGCATATTCAGTAAACTTAGCAAAGTTGACCAAAAATTTTCATGGTCATTTTTAGGATTTATCATTGGAATTATTGGTATTGGGTTTGCTATTTATACTATTTTTTTCTTTGAGAAAGTCCCAGTTATAAAGTATGAAGTTATTTCAAATACAAACGTACTAGATGTTAAAGAGAATGTTAGTCGTTTGGATATTTTATTTGATAGTGTAAGTGTTAAAAAAACAGGACAAAATTTAAGGGTAATAACCTTAAAGATATCTAATGAAGGAAACGAGAATCTTAATGCCGACTATTTTGACAAAAAATATCCTCTTGGATTTCAAATAGAAGGTGCCAGAATTGTTCAGAAGCCAGAATTACTTGAATTTAGCAATGACTATATTAAAGAAACTATCGAACTAAATGATACACTGGACAACAAAATTCTGTTTTCCAATATTATAATTGACCAAGGTGAATATTTTATTGTAAAAACATTGACATTATCTGATGCAAAAGTAGTACCTACAATAAAACCTTTGGGTTATATTTCTGGTTCAGGAGCACCAAGACTAGTTATAATAAATGAGGAGAATGAAACAACTCCAAAGTCATTTTTTACTAAATTATTCTATGGAAATTTGGGTTATCATATAGCACGATTTTTTTTATATTTAATCATTATTGGTATTTCAATATTTTTAATAGCCTTCCCCATTTCACAAATACAAGAAAAAAAACAAGAAAAGAATAAAAAGAAGCATGTCAGGAAATTTAAACAAAATACGAAAATAGATAAAGAAAAGCTGTCAGAAATAGTATTTGACTTTTATCTTGAGGATGGAGAATCTTCTTTGTTTAGAATAAAAAAGATTTTAAGTATGCCTGACAAACTTAAAGGCTACAAAAATTATTTAGAGCTTAGAGAGGAATATGAGCGTTTTGAATATTCTGGATTCAGACACAGATTAGAAGAACAAAGAGAAATGATAATTTATGATTCAAGACAAAATTTAGATGAAGATTCTCATAGAATTCATAGAATTTCATTGTTTGACCAATTAGTTGAGAAGGGGATTATTAGTTTTAATGAGTCTGAGGTTTTAAT
>JACZJJ010000050.1 GCA_014860625.1 Bacteroidales bacterium
GTGGAGCGCTTTGCCGGAGAAGTTCCCCCAAAGTTACTCCATCATCTGAGCTGGGACCTGATCAGGTATGACGAAGTTCTCAAGCGAATTGAGAAAGAGTTGGAGAGAAGGGATACGTTTCAGGGACGCAGGACGAGGGACGAGGGACGAGGGACGAGGGACGAGGGACGAGGGACGAGGGACGAGGGACGAGGGATGAGGGACGAGGGATGAGGGATGAGGGAGCTGGCATCTGGCATCTGGCATCCGGAATCCAGGATCCAGGATCCAGAATCAAGAATCCAGAATCAAGAATCAAGTAACTTTTTGATAATAGCTTCGACCGTGATTCCTTCTGCTTCCGCCTTGTAATTTCGGACGATACGGTGACGGAGGACAGCAGTTGCTACAGCCTTTACATCTTCGATGTCGGGCGAATATTTTCCACCCAGGATGGCATGACATTTTGCGCCGATAATCAGGTATTGTGAAGCACGCGGACCAGCTCCCCAGGTGAGGTATTCATTTGTCCAATCAGTAGCGTGAGAGGTTCTGGGACGGGTCTTAGTTACCAGTGAAACCGCATAGTTATAGACATTCTCCGGTACCGGGATCTTCCTCACCAGGTTTTGAAAATAGAGTATCTCTTCGGAAGAAAGAATAATGGAAGGTATGACGGATTTCTCCGTGGTGGTGCTCTTTACGATCTGAATCTCCTCCTCAAAAGAGGGATAGTCAAGCCAGATGTTGAACATGAATCGGTCGAGCTGAGCCTCAGGCAACGGGTAGGTTCCCTCCTGTTCAATTGGGTTCTGTGTAGCCAAAACGAAAAAGGGCTCCTCCAGCTTGTAAGACACGCCTGCTACCGTAACAGCTTTCTCCTGCATGGCTTCCAGCAACGCCGATTGAGTTTTGGGCGGAGTACGGTTTATCTCATCAGCAAGGATGATGTTGGCAAATACCGGTCCTTTAATAAACCGGAAATGGCGCGACTCATCCAAAATCTCCGTACCAATAATATCAGATGGCATCAGGTCGGGAGTAAATTGTATCCGGCTATAGGAAAGGCCCAGAGCTTTAGACAGGGTATTCACCATCAAGGTCTTTGCCAATCCGGGAACACCAATAAGCAAACAGTGGCCTTTGCAGAAAATAGAAATCAACAGGTTTTTTACCACCTCATCCTGTCCTACAATAACTTTAGCAATCTCCTGCTTCAGTAAGGCATATTTCTCGACCAGAGCATCAACTGCTTCCACATCCGATGAGTACTTCATAATATGTTTTTCATCAATAGTTCGGGTTTCCTATTTTAACCCATTGTCTTTCAAATTCACAATCTCTATAAGGCAGCATCACCTCAACGTAGGTTTCTTTCGCTTTCTGGTCAATCCATTTTTCAATCACAGCAAGCTTCTTCTTGTCCAGTGTCCATTGCTGGATCCGGGCATAATCGATGTCGAGGTTTGCATAGTGCGGAGCAGTTCGCGATACAAGGTAATAAATCCTGAAAAGTCGTTTCCCTCTCTCCTCCCATTTTACAGGTGACGAGATCTCCCCCTCCTTCAGCTTATCGATCACAAAAAAGATCTTTGGGTCCACCTCTCCGATTTCAAACCTGGTTGTTCCGCTGGCCGGATTGACCAACATGCCTTTGTTGTTTTTATTCGGATCATCAGAGTACTTGACAACAGCCTCGTCAAACATGATTTTTCCTGTCTGAATAAGGTCTGCAATGCTATCGAGGAATAGTTTTGCATTGTTGAGTTCAATAGGGGAAACCTTTGGCTGAACCAGGATATGACGCACATTGACAAAATCTCCTCTTCTCTCAATCATCTGTATCAGGTGAAAACCATCTTCTGTCTCCACAATATCTGAAACCTCGCCTGGTTTCAGTTTAAAAGCTGCTGCCTCAAATTGAGGACGCATGTCGCCACGCTGAAACATGCCGAGTTCTCCTCCCTGTTTGGCTGAACCAGGATCCTCGGAATAGAGAATAGCCAGGGTCGCAAAATCATCCCCTTTGGTGATGCGGTCTTTAAACCCTGCCAACTGATCCCGTGCAGCTCCCCGTTCCACATCCGTAATTTCAGGTTCCCTGGTAATAATCCCGATTTCAACCTCCGCGCTGATTTCCGGGATGCTATCCTTCGGAATCTTTCTGAAGAACGCTTTCACCTCGGCTGGTGTTACTACTACCTTTTCGGTAATTTTATTCTGCTCCTGTTCAACCATCATCTGCTCCTTGATCACATCACGCATATCTGCTTTGATCTCAAGCAGACTTTTATGGTAATATTCCTCCAGGCGTTCAGGAGATCCAGCCTGTGTAATGAAATAACGCATCCTCCGGTCCATCTCACTCTCCACCTGGGAATCGGTAACTGTAAGACTGTCCACTTCGGATTGATGATAGAGCAGTTTCATGAAAAGCATGTTCTCAAATATCTGACATTTTACCCGTTGGGGGCTTCCGGTAATATTTCCCTGAGCCCTGTACTGCAGGTATTGTGTCTCGAGATCAGACTTCAGAATCATATGTCCTCCTACAATTGCCACAATGCCATCAATGATTGTGTCCTGCGCTGAAGTCCTAAACTGGAACAGCGACATGACAAGGAGAAGAATGATTGAGGATCGTTTCATGAGGGTTGTTTTAAAGAGAACGCTTAATAAATTTCTATCGTATTTTTCTGAAGTGCTTCGTTATATACATCCTGCCTCATCGTATTTAGGAGGGTAAATTTTCGTTTATTGAGGATGATACTTTTGATTCTCTGGCTCTCAAACTGCAATGGTGAAATACTCTCCTTTATTTTGAAATCACTAAATTTCATCAGATAAAGGTAGAGTGAGTCCTGCATTTCAAATGTCCTCCTGAACTTAAGAAACGCCTCCTGGTTGTATGTATTTACCGGCAATTCCTTCATGACATCATCAAAAATAAGCCATGTTTGGTCATCAATAAAGTACTGTGTAGAATATTTGTCACAGAGATCGGCAAGCTTTTCTTTATCGTCAGGATCTGCAGAAAAGAAAAACCTCCGGATCTGTTTTGTGTGTTTTGAATCCAAAGGAATTTTCACGTAAGCCAGTTTGACGATGTTATTTTTCAGCAGGAAAATATCCTGGTTCTCATCATAGTATGACTCTATTTCAATCTCTGAGACGGATGTATCGAGCCGTTGTTCAACCAGTATATTTTCATAAGCAAAGACCACCAGTGAGTTTCTGTAATCCTCGAGCTCTTTGTCAAAATTAAGCTGGCTTTCTGTCAGATTCTTTTCGGCCTGATGGATCAGGATTTTTTTCTTGATCCAGCTATCGATGTAATTCCGTGTCAGGTTCAGGCTATCTGTGGCTGATGTTCCAGGAGAGACCATCCCGGCGAGGTCCGATTCGAACAGGTAATCGTCATCAACACGTGCAAGAGGGCGGTCTCCCTCTTTATGCAGGTAAGAGCATGAAGCAAGAAATAACAGAATGACAAAGAGGCTATTTTTCAAGAGTTACTTGATTTTTGCAAAGACCTCCTTGTGGACTACCACCGGATATTTCTTCTTAAGGTCTTTAATCCATTGGGCTTCAAGGAAATTCTGATAGTCCGCAGTAATCAGTCCACGGGCTTCATTTAACTCCTTTGGTTCAGGCTGCAATACCTCTCGAATAGACACAAAAACGACACCGTTGTCTGTTTTTATATTTCCGGAGATTCCCTGTTTCCATTCAATCTTCGATAAAACCGGGTTGTCTTTCTTCGAAAACTTACCGCTTTGGACGGTCAATATTTTTACTGTATCGACATTGATCTCCTTTAAGATATCTTCATCGGTCAGTCCCGTAGCCAGAAAATTTCTCACCATGGCGGCTGCGTCCGGATTTTTTAAGGTATAGATTGTGGCATCAACCCTGGGCCCCCACATATAATTCGACTTGTTTGCCGTATAGAAATTCTTTAGGCCAGTAGTATCTTTTACCGCTTTTGACCATACGTTTTTATCAGTCAGGTCAAACAGAAGGATGCCATCCCTGTATTCATTCATCAATGCTTTGAATTCAGGATATTTTTGCTCAAGGTTTCTGTTCTCAACCACCAACAATCTCTCCTGCAGAAAATCACGATACTGACTATTGACATAGGCAATGACACTTTTTTTCTCAATGCGTTTCTGTTTGGTGGCAAGGTAATTGGCAAAATCCTGCTGAGTAGTCACCTCATCGCCAATGACAAACAGCGGCCCGTTAAGTTCGGAGGCCAATTCAACATTCCATTTTCCAAGGAAAATACTGTCGGTTACTACGTTGTAAAAGGCTTCCAGGGCAGGCTTAAATTCTTTGAGTCCGTACTCATCAATGATCTTCATGGTAACAACTTCTCTCCCCATTTGAGACCTGTTATCCTTTACCACCTTCTGTTTCAATTCTGTTTTGGCTTCATTGAAAGACAAAACCCTGTCGCGCTCCTCCAGCCTGACAATATGCCAGCCATATGAGGTGAGAATGGGAGGGGAATAACCTCCAATGTTTTCAATTTTATAGATCGCTTCAATGAATTCAGGCACCATCCTGTTGACGCCAAATTTAGGGAGCACACCTCCGCGGGCCGCTGATCCTTTATCGTCGGAGAAAACGGTTACCAGTGAATCCCATTTGGCTCCGTTTTTCAGCATCGCATAAATGCTGTCGATTTTTTGATGTACACGGAGTGAATCTTCGGCTGTTGCATCTTTAGGAATGGCTTTGTAGAGATGGGCTACTGTCACTTTTCCCATGGCAGGTTGTTTCATCGTGAGTTTGATGAGGTGATATCCATATTCAGTCCGGATGGGCTGAGACACCTCATTCACATTGATTCCATAGGCCGCATTTTCGAAAGGGTAAACCATGTCAAATACAGTAAAATAGCCCAAATCGCCTTTGTTTCCTTTGATGAAAGGGTGCTGTGCATTGGCTTCCCGGTCACGGGCGGAGGGATCGTCGGAAAGTTCAAACGCGAGAGCTTCAAAATTTTCTCCATCATTGAGACGCTGACGGATCGATGAGATTTTTTCCCAGGCTGCAAGGGTGTCTTCCTGAAGTGCATCAGGGGTTACCCGTACAAAAATGTGGCTTGCCCTGACATCCTGTTTCGACCGCTCAAACGCTTCTAAAATTAGATTGTCAATCGTGGCTTCATCAATGAAGTACGGTTTTGCGAGTTGTTCGCGGTAGCCGGCAAGTTCGGTTTTAAAGGAGGTCACCGTATCCAGGCCCAGATCCTCTGCTTCCTTGACCTTCAACTTGAAATTGATGAAAAGATCGAGATACTCTTTGAGACCATCCTGGTCTATTGCCTGGTTGGCTACGTTATTTTTCTGGTAAATTGTCATAAACTCTCCAATGGTGACATCTTTGCCTGAGATCGTCATCAACACATCACTGGATTTGACCTGGGCCCAGCTGCTGAGAGAGAGACCGATACATGTTAAGAATAGCAGTAAGCTGAATGTAGTACGTTTCATCACTTCTATGAATTTTATTTTCGAACTTAATTAACGATCGTTATCTGGAAAAATTTTACCGGCTATAGTTAGGTGCTTCACTGATAATTTTTACATCGTGAGGATGGCTCTCAATGACTCCGGCTGATGTAATCTTCATGAACTTGGCTTTTTGCAGCTGTTCGATTGTACTCGAGCCTGTATATCCCATCCCTGACCGCAATCCGCCAACCATCTGGTAGATGACTTCCGAGAGAGAACCTTTGAATGGGACTCTGCCCACGATGCCTTCCGGGACAAGCTTCTTCACGTCGTCTTCAACATCCTGGAAGTACCGGTCTTTGGATCCCTGCTGCATCGCTTCGATAGATCCCATCCCACGATAGGTTTTGAATTTACGTCCTTCGAAAATGATCGTTCCTCCCGGCGATTCTTCTACTCCGGCGAAGAGGGAGCCTGCCATTATGGAATGAGCACCGGCAGCGATCGCTTTTACAATGTCACCTGTATACCTGATCCCTCCATCAGCGATCACAGGAATTCCTGAACCTTCCAGCGCCTTGGCCACCAAGTTGATGGCTGTCAGCTGTGGGATGCCGATACCAGCTATGATGCGTGTGGTACAGATTGAGCCCGGACCTATTCCCACTTTTACCCCGTCGACATCGAGTTTTGCCAGATCAACAGCGGCTTCAGCAGTACCAATATTTCCTACAATCAGGTCGATATCCGGAAATGCTTTCCGAACCAGTTTGGCCATCTCCATCACGCCTTTCGAGTGTCCGTGTGCTGTATCTATCACGATGGCATCCACGCCTTCCCGAACAAGTGCCTCCACACGTTCGAGTGTGTCGGCTGCAATACCTGCCGCAGCGGCTACCCTGAGTCGTCCAAGACTATCCTTACTGGCGTTTGGGCGTGCCTTAACTTTGATGATATCCTTGTATGTGATGAGACCTACCAGCTTGTTGTTTTTGTCCACAACAGGCAGCTTTTCAATTTTATGCTTCTGAAGAATCGCTTCAGCTTTCTCAAAATCAGTGAATTCAGAGATAGTGATCACCTCATGGGTCATCACCTCAGTAACCGGTCTTGCCGGATCCCTTTCAAAGCGTAAATCGCGGTTGGTTACGATGCCAACCAGATTTTTATGTTCATTGATAACCGGGATGCCACCGATACTATGCTCTTTCATCATGGCAAGGGCATCGCCTACCAGCGCATTCTCTGCAAGCGTGACCGGATCAAGGATCATCCCATTTTCGGCTCGTTTCACTTTACGAACTTGCAGTGCCTGCGCAGCTATTGACATATTTTTATGAAGCACCCCGATGCCGCCTTCCTGAGCCATAGCAATTGCCATGGTAGATTCAGTAACCGTATCCATCGCTGCTGAAACGATCGGGATGTTTATGGTTATGCGGCGGGAAAGAAGGGATGTTATATCAACATCGCGGGGAAGCACAGAAGAATAAGCCGGAACAAGAAGCACATCGTCATAAGTTAGTCCTTCTCCCTGAAATTTATTTGGATCCAATAACATAGTGAACTCCTTTTAGGAGTGCAAATTTACGAAAATATCGGTAATAACTATTTCACGATAGTTGCTGGTATGATAAAAGCAATTTTTTTATGAATTCGGCCCTCTTTTTTTTATACATTTATATTCTCAAACAGATATAAATTAAATTAGAAACAGTATGAAAACGAAAATTTGCCTTTCACTTTTTCTCGGACTTCTCGTTCTCTGTACATATGCTCAAAACCACAAAACACCCATTGGATCCATTGGAGAAGAAAACCTGGACAGGTCGATACAGCCTGTAAAATCGGGGATTCAAACACAAACCCTGTCAGGGGATGTTCAACACGGCCAGAATCATCCTGAATGGCATACCCGGTTGATCTCATTTGACAAGAAACACGCATTATCGCCTGAAATGACGGCAGAGAAACTCCGCAAGACACAGGAGAAGTTATCCAGGACCAATAAAGACTTCCAGGATGAGTCCCAACTTAAGGGAGTTACTGACAATCCTACCATTGGAGCAAGTTTCGCCGGAAATTGGTTTGACCAGACCACCCCTCCCGACAATTCCATGGCGATATCCAATGGCGGGTATATTGTGAGTGTCACAAACAGTCACATCGAATACTACGACATGAGTGGAACAAGATTGTTCACCTCGTCGTTTGATGATTTCTTCAACGACCCTTCATTTACGGCATTGATCTATGACCCGGTTGTACTTTATGACTCCCATGCCGACCGGTTTTTTATGGTTGTGCTGCATGGCTCAAACTCCAGTGTTTCGAAGGTGGTCACCTGCTTTTCCAAAAGCAACAATCCCCAGGACGGATGGTGGTTTTACAAACTGACCGGCGACCCTCTCGTCGCAAGTAACTGGTTTGACTACCCGAAAATCGGGTTCTCCAATGAAGAAGTTTATGTGACCGGGAATCTTTTCACCAACAGCGACCAGTTTTCGCAGGCTGTTCTCTACCAGATTAACAAGGCCGACGGATATGCCGGTGGCAATCTGAGCTGGCAATACTGGTATAATATATCCGATTCTCCTTTTACACTGGTGCCGGCATCATGGGGCCAGCAAGGAGGATACGGTCCCGGTATTTATTTGGTGAGTACACATGGAACTTCTGGAACTGCAGACAAAATAAGGCTCTTCGACCTGACCGATTATATCAGCGGAAGCCCGCAACTGAATGCCTACAGTATTGACGCGAATTTTGACCTGGCAGGAGATGCACCTCAACTGGGGTCCAACATTGTGCTTGACAATGGAGACAACAGAATCATCAGCGCCTTTTATCTGAATGGCATTGTTCATTTTGTATTCGCCTCGGAATATACGAACAATTACAACGGGGTAAATTACAACAGATTAACGGTCAATGGGCTAACGAACTGGAGTTCAAAATTCGGACTGGATGGCTATGACTATGCCTATCCATCGGTAGCCTCTTTCGGCCCAACTGATGCACACAAAGCGGTCATGATCTGCTTCCTGCGTGTAAGTGAAACGATCTACCCGCAGGTGAGGGTGGTTTATGTTGATAATGATGGCAACTGGTCCAATTCGACCCTGGTAAAAGAGGGTACAACCTACGTGGATGTTTATGCAAGTGGAGGTGTGGCCAGGTGGGGCGACTATACCGGGATATCCCGGAAGAACAACTCTTCTCCTCCAAATGTATGGCTAAGCGGTGGATTTGGGACATTCC
Organism: Bacteroidales bacterium; assembly: GCA_014860625.1. Taxonomy (GTDB): domain Bacteria; phylum Bacteroidota; class Bacteroidia; order Bacteroidales; family FEN-979; genus QYOJ01. The sequence goes on from JACZJJ010000050.1 coordinate 8,706, forward strand.
GGCTGAACGAACATGCATTTGATACCTGGATCGCTCAGATCAACGGAGTAGCGATCGGCATTGAAGAACAAACCAACACCCAACCGGTACGGATCTACCCGAACCCGGTGTACGATATCATGAATGTAGAATTTACGCTTGACGGACGTTCCGAGATTGAGATTGCAGTGATTGATCAGCAAGGGAAATCCGTCAGAACCTTGCTTCATGATACGGCCCCAGGTGGCAGAAATGCATTTTCATTCAACAAGGGCGCACTTCCAGTCGGCATCTATTTCTTGAAAGTTTCATCATCAAACAACACCATTCGATATGAAAAATTTATTGTTCAATAGTATTTCTGTTTTATCGGTACTCCTGATTTTATCCTGTTCCTATTCCAATCAGAACAGTGCTCAAACAGCATCGGGTGATACGGTTGCGATTGCTTCAGCAGACACGACTCCCATCGAATCACCAGACTCCACCCAGGCGATGGCCGTAAAAGGGGATTCTGTTGCAGCACTTTCAACCCGTGTTGAATCCACAGAACCCGGCACTGTGAACAAGCATCCAGGTGCAGTCAAAAATCCGGGAGCGAATCAGTCAGAGACCGACAGCATCAAAAAAGCGAAGACAAAAGGCAAAAAGAAGGAGTGATTTTCCATATAGAAATGGAAAACTGATTAACGATTAAACCTAGGATGCCACTACAGAAGCTGATTATAAATCCGATCAAGGAACTTGAAGAGTCGGGAAAGTTAACGGGAGTTTTACTTGTTGCAGCAACCATAATCTCCCTGTCCTTCAGCAACTCCAATCTTGGCCCTTCCTATCTTCAGGTATGGGACCATGAAATCGGATTCTCATTTCTTCACAAGTCAATCCTTCACTGGATCAATGATGGACTGATGCCTCTTTTTTTCCTACTCGTCGGGATCGAGATCAAACGGGAGTTTACAAAGGGGGAATTATCTCAGATCAGGCAGGCCGTCATGCCAATTGGCGCGGCAATTGGGGGCATCCTGGTCCCAGCGATAGTTTTTGTTCTTGTCAACTTGCAACAACCTCACCATCTTGCAGGCTGGGCGATTCCAACAGCCACCGATATCGCATTCTCCCTTGGTGTACTAACACTTCTGGGCAACCGGATTCCTTTTTCATTGAAAGTATTCCTGGTAGCCCTCGCCATCATCGACGATCTTGGTGCAATCATCATCATTGCTGCATTTTACACCAATGAATTGAATCTTGCCATGCTCCTCTGGACTGGTATTGTATTCGGGATCCTTGTCATTCTGAGCCGTTTTAGAGTTAAGTTTTCTTTGATCTATTTTGTGGGAGGGGCTTTCCTCTGGTTCTTTATTCTAAAATCGGGCATTCATCCAACCATTGCCGGAGTATTGGTTGCCCTGATTATTCCAAGGGAGCTGGCTGAGGAGATGGAACATGCCCTCACGAAACCCATTTCTTACATTGTACTTCCTCTGTTTGCTCTAGCAAATACGGCAATACCACTCTCCTTCAGCACAGGCGATGGCCTGTTCAATATGCTTAGCCTGGGGATCATCCTTGGGTTGCTTATTGGCAAGCCTCTTGGAATCGCCGGTGCGACAATGGCGCTGAAATGGTTAAAACTGGGGAGCCTCCCAGAAGGAGTCTCTTTTCGTCATCTCCTCGGGCTTGGCTTCATTGCGGGGATTGGATTTACGATGTCTATCTTTATCTCTTCGCTGTCATTTGACAACGAATCTTTTGTCAACCTCTCAAAATTGGCTGTCATCATTGGATCTGTTCTGGCAGGAGTCGCAGGGATGATCATCCTGCGATGTTGTCCGATAACTCCAACGGATACGACTGAATAAACCAGAATAGGGAACGTAAGCAGAAAATTTCCTACATGGAGATGCCGCTCCCTGAGAATTCCGTTTTAACAGTAATATATCCGGGATAACTCAGGGGTTGTCCATTGACCATGATATAGGGCTTCAATTTTACTTTGAAACGTGTTGGCTTTCCGCCTGTTCCTGAGAGGTTCATGGCAAAATTCAGGATGGCATCAGCCGATTTTCCCTGCAGTACCTGTTTCAGGTCAACCGTCATTCCCATTGGGATAGAAGCAGTTCCATTGTTGGGAGGGATAGAGATGGGTTGGTTAAAGGTTCCTGAAGTCATCTGAATATCATCAATAAATACGATATAGTCGAGATTTGAGAGACCGGCAGTGTTGAGGTTGGGGTTTCTGGCATCTATATTCAGCAGAAATGTAAGCGGTAATGTTGGCTTGGTCAGAGCAACCATCAGTTTCTGAGCATCGGACCAGGTAAGGTCCTTCATATTGCTGATTTGGTTAACATCAATGCCTGCCAGTTTGATCTCTGTCACCGACTTAATCCTGAACTCACAGTTTATCAGGTTGACAGCCTGTGTGGCCTGGTTGACAACGTCGCAGGAGGGCAGCAACCCGAGAGAGACCATAAATATCAGAAAGAAGAGAGTTGGCTTTTTCATCATTTCAGGGAGTTATGGTGATGTGATAATGTGCTAATTTGTTGATGTGTTGATTCGTTCATATTTTTTGATTTTGGGAACATCACGGTTAAAGATAAGTTTAATGAATTTTGTTTCATAGGGTTTCAGCTCAAGCCATTGCCCGGGTTTAAAAACAACAGGCTGGTCGACTGCCACCGTAGCGATCTCTTCTTCCAGAACATTCACTTCAACAACTTTTGAAGCTCCCGTGGCAGACATCAGGTCTATGATAGATAGGAAATAATCACGAACAGGGATACGGGTCGGCTTGCCATCTGTTTCCCTCAGATGAAGGATAACTCCTTCCCCATCCTTTGAGGGACGGGCAGAAACCATCAGTATGTTTTGCAATCCGGTACCTGTGAACGATCGGGGAATGATTACCGTATCGGGGGTTTGTGCCGGAAAAATCCGGGTAAGTAAAGGAATCCTGTTTCCCCATCCAAATTTGGTGGCAACAAGGTTTGATGGATCATTGGCCGATGAGAGCTGATAACTCCATTTCAGTTCACCCTCCTCGCTTGCCAAAAAATTCGTCGTCCAGTAGTTGTTAAATACCCATGAAAAAAGATTTGACGATACAGGATGCGCGATCCGGGAAAAGTTGCCAAGGTTGATATCTCCAAGCTGCACCAAAGGAATTTCAGGGGAGAAAAATATGATCTGAATGCTATCGTTCCGTAATGAGACAAAATTCTGGATGCCTACCCAATCTGATGAGGAGCCTTCCAGCTGATCTTTTCCGGGCACCATTGTACCACCGGCAACTTCAACAACAAAATGGCTTCCGGGAAGTTGGAAGGGAAATGCTACATAGACAGCTTCAGGATCAGTTACTGCCAGTTTCTTCATCGCGAAGGCGAGCTCAATTTTTTTCTCCTGCTTATAGAGCCGGATTTCACAGCTGATATCTCCTTCGGCTGTTCCCGGGGCGTTTCCCTTCAATGTCAAACTGCTCCACACAGGACCCTCCTGTAAGGGGCCAACAGTGATATTCCCCCATGGTGTCCGGGTATATTCTTCCAGTTTGTAGTGTTCCAGCTGAGCCCTGTTGCTACCCAGGCTTTCGGTAATCAATTCGGCGAACGAAAATTGTGCGTTCGGATCAATCAGCTCAAGATCCAGCTGCTTGTCTGTCAGGGAAGAAACAACTCCGGATTTGGGGTCAATTTCAATCCGATAGAAATCATTTTCCATGATGCCGGTAAACGGTTCACTTCCCTCTCTGACAGGCAAACCCTTGACAGCCATCAAGCGTAACGTGCGGAAGCCCATCGGAGGAATATCTTTCACATAGATGGCCCAATAGGTTCCATCCTCCCTGGAAGATATCGGTTGGATCGGAATCGGTTTGTTGTCTTCCATGACTACGGCAACGCCTCTGTCACGAGGCAGAATTTCGTGGTCAATATATATTTTTATCACGCCCGAGCGATGCCAGTTGAGTGTGTTGAACACCGTAATGACCGGCACATCCGACTTCGGGAAGAAGTGCTGAACCTGTCCCATCACCTCTTCACGGAGGATCCGGTTTTTCTTGACAGCCTCCCACACGTAAGAGAGCTTCTCTCCTTTCTGAACGATGCTGTTTTCAGCCAGTGGATCCAGAACACTCTCAGCAGCCCCGAATGTATGTTCATCATAAAAGGCGATCGCGTCGTCCACCTGCGATTGCAGTTCGGTGATATGAGAATTTGTACCAACACCTAAAATCACGCCGAATGCCTGCAACGCACGATTTGCGATGTTATCACCATGTGTCATCCGGGCATAGGCTGTTTCGATGGGGGCCGAACCGAAACCATCCATCCACCAGTCGGGCCATGCACCCCGATAAACCGGCAGTTCGTCTGCATGGTCATTTTTCATCACATCCATGAATCCGGAAATTGTAGCCAGTTTTAGCTTTGGCCACACGTAGGTATTATTCCAATCTCTGACGAGGTTGCACGCGGTGGTGGAAGGAGGAGAGTTATCTGTAAGGTATCCGGAGAACTGAATCGGGTAATCTTTAAAATGATATCCTTTATCAGCTATTTCGTGAAGGTGTTGAAAAAGATTCTTTGCGAAGGTCTCTTCGTTGGTCAGGATTCCCAACATGTTTGCTGTCATGTAATGCTCGGGACGGTTCACGAGAATCCTGTTTCCCGACTGACTCTCCCACCAGAAAGTGGTTGGTTTGTCAAATGGTTTGTGTGCCCTGTGTGTATTTTCAGCCATATTGAGATACTCCACTCCACTCGCAGAGAGGTAATCTACCAGGCACCACGGCACACCGTTGATATCGTTCTGCATGGCAGCCCTAACCGGCATCCCGTACTGCCGAACCAGGCTTATCGGCTGAAGCGAAGTGGCGATGGAGGCTTCATCGGCAAGGTCAGAGGAGTTGAGGAAGAGTCCGGCGATCTCTATTCTGCCCTCCCGGACCCTCTGCCTCAGTCGCTCGATCTGAAATGCAGGGCGTGTCTTCAGATACTCTCTCACCGGCCAGGTTGTTTCACAGGTCCACCTGAACCTGGCCTCTTCGGGATAGGAATCCGTTTGGTCGCAGAAGTCAAGGGCATAATCGATGTAGCGCAGGTGCTCCGGCAGGATCTCGGTTTGGGGTCGTGTATATCCGATATCGGTGTGGGTATGCTGAACAAGGTAAATGGTCCAATGCCTCACCGGTTTTGCAGTAAATGTGATGGGAACCGGATCTTTATCTCCCAGCTTGAGATCCGCAGTTCGCGTTACCACTGACCCTGTATCGGGAAGCAGGATACGGATGCTGTTGAATCCGGTCTCAGCCCTGAACGACATCGTGATCTCATTTTCTATTCTGATCTCTGCATGTTCCGGCTCCCCCAGATGCACAAGTTGAAACAGGAAGGACTGGAAGTCTTTGCCATCTTTTCGGATAACAGCCTCCTCCTGAATCACGTTGACAGACTCTTTTACCGGGGCCTCGAAAGTCATGTACCATGTCTGTTTCCCGGCATTCTCGCCAACGATTTTAATGACCTGAGGGCCTCCCGGATTCAGAAAGTTACGGGGAACCGTGAGGATGGCATAACCCATCGGATCGTTGTATTTGTCAAGCATCGTTGTCCGGAAGTCGATTTCTGATCCGGACTCCCCTGTTACAACCCAGTTTCCCTTCCCTGATAACACAGGATTCGTAAACGTTAACAGGTATCTGTTATTGACAAACATTTTCCACTGATAGCTTTCCGGGTTGGCATCAATGCCAAACATCCAAACAAATCTCACAGCAGCATCCTGGATGGTTGCCGGGATGGATTCAGTTTGCCAGGCGATATATTGCGAAGAGTCGTTTGCTCTGATAAGCATCGATTTCGTCACGTCGGGTTCGGGTGAATGGTACGAAAATCCTCCGCCTTTAAGCGAGGATGCATATCCCTGGTAATAGACCCCAGGCCAGGATGAAGTAGTCTGTCCGGAAGCCAGTGAGGCCGTCACGACGAATAGAAAGGAGATCAGTGTCTTTATCATCACACTACTTTTCGTGGACCAGCCACTCCTGCGGAATAAGTTGCTTTGGGAGCTCCGGACTCTCTATGTAAACCCTGAGTTCATCGCTCCCTGTTTTCTCAAAAAAGGTGACTCTGATTGGATGAAAACCGGCAGTAAGGCCGATCGATCCCTCTTTCTGGCGAAGTCCGTGCAAACCGTCGTTATCAACCACAAGATGTTTTCCGATATAGAGACGACTTCCGTCGTCGGATTCGGTATAGAAGGTATAGATACCCCTTTTCGGAATCAGGATATGCCCTGTATAGGAAAATCCAAAATGTTCCTGGTCGTTTCTGGGATCAAAGCTGAAGTAAGGCAAAACGCCTTTCTTTACAGGAGTCAGGGCTGAAAAATCGGGGAGGGAATCCCAGTCCCCTTCAACATACTGATACCTGATGCCGGGCTCCGGGGTTTCCACATTTTTAGGTGCCAATGGCAACAACATGGTAAATGTACGTGTTGCCGTTCCACTAACGGGTTTTCCGTCTCTGAAGCATCGTGCTTTTACTGTAACCGCTCCTTTGATCTCAAGAGGTTCTGTGTAAATAAATGAGGTATCAATGGGATCGCTGCCATCTCCGGTGAAACGGATTTCAACATTCGGGCGGTTGGACACCAGCTCCAATTTCATCCGGTCGACGAAATAATCGTTGTAAGCGACAATCTCTGGAGGGTTGGTTATATCAAGCGGCCCCTGCAAGGTAAGTTTTACCACCGAGCTAAATTCATCGACACTCTTTTTAGGGAGTATAACGGCAATTTTATCATCTGCACGGGTCACTTTCAGTCTCTTTCCTGGTTGTGAAAGCAGAACCGCTTCTAACGGTTCGTTCAGGCATCCGTCAACGAGCAGAAGGCCATCGGCAGGCCAGTCAAATGCATGGAGGTAAAGAACAACCGTGTCTTTTCCCTCTTTCATGGTGCACCTTCCCCATGGTGTAGAGACGAAAGGGCTGGCTACTGTGCCATAGATGGATTCTCCATTTACCGACATCCACGTGCCAATCTCTTTAAGACGTGAAACTGCCTGCCTGGGAAATGTCCCTTTATCGGTGGGTCCTACATTGAGCAGGTAATTCCCTCCTTTGGAAGCGATATCAACAAGCATCCGGATGATCTCCCTGGCTGGCTTGTATTCCGTATTTGCTTTGTTGAATCCCCAGTGATCATTCATCGTCATACACGTCTCCCAATCTATTCCAGGCAATCCGGTAGGCGGTATTTGCTGCTCAGGCGTGCCGAAGTCTCCTCCGAAAGCGCCCTCTTCGGTCATGCCTTCCATATCCAGCCGGCCAGCTCCAACCCGGTTGTTGATAATGATATTGGGTTGAAGGCTTCTTACGTAGGTATAGATTTCTTTCCCGAACGTATCGTTCCAGGTTGATTCCCATTCACCGTCGAACCACAGCACCCCGATATCTCCGTATTGTGTCAGCAGTTCTTTCAACTCCTGCTTCATATACGATACATACCGGATAAAATCAGCGCTGTCGGCTGCTCTATCTTTCTCCCAGTTGCGGCGGGGTAGGTAGTCGGGGTGATGCCAATCCATGATGGAGTAGTAGAAGCAAAATTTCAGGCCATATTTACGGCAGGCATCGGCCAGATCTTTCATGACATCCCGGCCAAACGGTGTTTCCATGATGTTGAATCCGGTTTGTTTTGTATCGAACATACAGAACCCATCATGATGTTTGGAGGTGATTACGATGTATTTCATTCCGGCGTCACGTGCTGTTTTCACCCACTCGTCGGCATTGAAATCAACCGGATTGAACTGATTTTTGAATGTATCGTAGGTTTCCAACGGAATTTTTCCCGAATGACGGATCCACTCGCCATAGTCGGATTTACCATCCCATTCACCGGCCGGGATTGCATACAGCCCCCAGTGGATAAACATCCCGAACCGGGCGTCGCGCCACCACTCCATACGGGAATCGTGCAGTGGTTTAGATTCTGACTGAGCTCGAGAAGATGGAAGAACACCAATAAAAAGTGAAAACAATAGAATGCTTGAGAGAAGTTTCATACGGGAGCAGTTAATGAGAATGTAAGCGGCAAAAATAGCAAAATTATGCCGTGCGACCAGCAGAGGTGAATGTCACGAAAAGAAGAAGGATCAGGCGGTTGGTGCGACTACAGATGAAAGTCTACCAATTCCACCGAGTCAGTGTCAGCAATACCGTTTGCTTCCAGGGAATTAAAATAGTCACTAACTTCTACAGGGTCTCCGGTATCCGCCCTGCCGGTTTTTGTCATTTTCCAAATACTGCCTGCAGAAGGAGCATCGCCAATATTAATTATCTTCATCATTACATGAAGAGGTGTGTCCTTCAACAAATTGACATCTACAGGTCTTACAACATGTGATGCAGGAATGCCGACTTGAATTGTAGCCATTTTTTTAATTTTTGAATTTGAGCATCTAAGATACAACATTTATTCTTAAAAAAGTTTATATATTTGATAGGAAATATGCATTCTATGAAGATTTTTTTCAGCATCCGTCGAAAATTCCATCTCCTTGTTCTGCTTTATCTTACATCCTGCAGTATATTCGGGCAGAATGCCCCGCTTGAGGAGAATCAATTCAACATCTTTCAGTGGCCGAAGGAGGTTGGGCTCCCAAACACCATCCAATCCATGGCCCAAAGTCCGGATGGATATCTGTGGATGGGGTGTGATTATGGGATTGTTCGCTTTGACGGTTTTCAGGTTACCTTGTTTGAGCGGCATTCAGTTCCGGAACTGGTACAGGATGATTGCCAGGCTATCTGCATTGCCAGCGACAGCACCCTCTATTTCGGAATGGTGGGAGGGTTGGTGGTCAGCTACAAGAATGGAAATTTTGATCAGATCGGAGATTCAGAAACATTCCAGGGTTATAGCATCACCAGGATCTGTGAAGATCTATCAGGGCATCTCTGGATAGGGACCAATCGCGGAGGTATTTACAGGCTTTCCGGAGACAAGTTTAAAAGATTTACAACCGACGACGGGTTGCCGGGGAATGGCATTGATGCTATTTGTGCGGGAAACTCAGGAGAGGTTTGGGTTGGGACTGGGCAGGGATTGTGTCGAATCAAGGATAAAAAAATTGAGCGGTTTGGCATTCAGGACGGACTGTCGTTTAGCGGAATCGCAGCATTGTTTATGGATCGGGAGGGTACATTATGGATTGGAGGGTTTAAAGGAGAATTCATGACGTATAGCCAGGGTAAGTTTGCACCGGTTAAAAGCGGACGGTTCCCTCTAAAGTCCTCTTTTCGCCTGATCTCCGAGGGTCCCGACGGAAACCTCTGGATCGGGACAGATTCCGAAGGTTTGATTGTATTTGATCGTGATGATAGCAGTACGATCGATATTACACCTGCAAACGGCCTTTCCGGGAATATCATCAAATGCCTGGTCACAGATAATGAAGGTGATATTCTAGTCTGTCCTGAATCAGGTGGTTTGAACCGGATCCGGCAACCCATCCTGAATAAGTATACAACAAAAGAGGGCCTTCCGGAGAACTTTGTCACAGGATTATATATAAGTGGTGACGACAAGATCTGGATCAGCTTCGCCGATGCCTCTGTATTCTTCTTTGAAAACGGACGATTTCAGAACATGTCGGATAAATTTAATATAAAGGTTCCTCCTGTCTGGTCGATTTACGGCGGACCAGGCAGTAACATCTGGACTGCCGGCAAAGAGGGGCTGATCTCTTATGATGGGAGGCAACGCCAGGTGTTTACAGGCAATCAAAAACTGTCAAACACCTTATTTCACGCGGTTTACACAAGTCGTAACGGAACAGTCTGGGCAGGCACGGATGCCGGCATCTACTTGATTGGACCTGAAGGTGTTTCGACCATTTCAAAGGAAGATGGTCTGACGGATGGAAGGATCTATTGTTTCCTTGAAGACAGTGATGGCAGGATGTGGATCGGTACACAGGATGGAGGCATCAATCTATTTGAAAATGGTAAGATCAGTTCCATCACCACCAGGGATGGACTGTCAGACAACCTGATCCTCTGTTTCTATGAAGATTCAGAGGGGTTTATGTGGGTCGGTACCGGTCACGACGGGTTAAACCGGATTGACCAAAAGAGCGGAAAAGTTAACCAGGTCAATGCCGCCATCGGATATCCGAGAACCATCTCATACATTACCGAAGACCTGTCAGGTCATCTTTGGATTGGTACTACCGATGGAATCATCTCATTTCAGCGGGCAGATGTCAATGAATTTATTGAAGGGAAGCGGGGTCCTGTTGAAACAGATAAATTCGGCACAGCAGAGGGGATGAGCGGTAACACCTGCAGTAGCGGCACGTTCCCTGGCGGGTGCTGGACTCCTGACAATAAAATATGGTTTGCCACCGAAGCGGGAATCACTGAAGTGGACCCGGCTATTGTTTCCATCCCGGTCAATTTTCCGAAGGTTTTCATACAGGATGTTCTCGTGAATGGCAAATCGGAGACGAGCATGGATCGGTATGATCTTCCAGCCGGCGTCATTCAGCTCGAGATCCGGTATTGTGCTCCCAGTTTTATCGCTCCGGAACGGTTGAAGTTCCGATACAGGCTTGAAGGCTATGACAATGCCTGGATTGATGCTGGATCACGTCGTTCTGCATTTTACACCAAAGTCCCTGCCGGAAACTACACATTCCGGGTGCAAGTGAGTAACCACCAGGGCCAGTGGAGCGATCAGGAGGCATCCGTGAAGATTCATGTCAATTACTTTTTTTATCAAACCACCTGGTTTCTCCTGCTTTGTATTCTCCTCGGATTTTTGGTGATCTATGCCATCATCCGGTACCGTTTGCGTTATATCCGGGAGAAAGAACTGGAGATACTCGTAGATGCCCGAACCAGCGAACTCAGGGAACTTAACAGGGAACTGGATAAGCGGGTTCTGGACAGAACCGTTGAACTGGCTGCTGCCAACCAGGAGCTGGAAGCCTTTACCTATTCCGTATCTCATGATCTCAGAGCGCCGGTCAGACGAATTGAAGGATTGGTAGAAGCGCTCATTGAGGAACACGCTGAGCAACTTGATGAAACGGGCAACGACTTCCTGAATAAAGTAGCAGACTCTTCCACAGAGATGGGACAGCTCATTGAAGAGTTTCTCAAGCTGGCGAGAATTGCCCGTCAGGAGATTGACAAAACGGAACTGAACCTGAGTAGCATGGTAAATGAGATTCTCAAGGAACTGGCCGAAGCTGATCCGGAGAGAAACGTAACTGTGAAAACTGATCCAAACGTTTCTGCCAACGGTGACTCCAGACTGATCCATATTGCACTTCAGAATCTACTGGGGAATGCCTGGAAATATACAGGTAAAAAGGATCATCCGGAGATCATCTTCGGCTGCCGTGAAAAAGGCGGACAAAAGGTCTACTTCATACAGGATAATGGCGTTGGGTTTGACATGGCGCATTATGAAAAACTCTTCACCCCGTTTCTCCGGTTGCACAGTGATGATCAATTTACAGGAACCGGCATCGGACTGGCAACTGTGAAGAGAATTATTTTGAAACACGGTGGAGCGATCTGGGCAGAGGCAGAGCCCGGTAAAGGAAGTACTTTTTTCTTCACCCTATAAATCGACAATCTATGACAAACATAAAGCTACTGCTGGTAGAAGACAACGATACCGATGCATTGCTGGTTGTCAGGCAATTGAGAAAGGAGGGGTTCGATATAAATCATCGGCAGGTGAAAACACGCGATGAGATGGAGAGAGCATTCTCAGAGGAGTGCTGGGATCTGGTTATTTCGGATTATTCTCTTCCCGGGTTTGGAGGAAAAGATGCGCTGGAGCTATTCAAATCCAAAAACCTCGACATCCCTTTCATCCTTGTTTCAGGTACAGTAGGTGAGGACATTGCTGTAACGATCATGAAAGGGGGAGCCAACGACTACCTCATGAAGACCCACCTGAACAGGCTGGGTCCGGCGGTGAAGCGCGAGCTGGAGGAGACCCAGCTAAAGCGGGATAAAAAACGGATTGAGTCGGTATTGGACCAAACAGAGAAGAGGTTTCAGCGGCTGATTGAGGATTTGCGTGATGTTGTATTTCTCTCTTCGATGGACGGGAAGAAGATATATATTGTAAACCCGGCCTTTGAAGCCATTTACGGAAGACCATTGAAAGAACTGGCGCAAAATCCTCTCATCTGGTATGATGCCATTCATGATGAGGATAAAGCGCTGATGGGTCCCATGACAGATGAACTGAAGACTACTGGTTTATGTGCCGGGGAGTACCGGATTGTGAGACCCGATGCATCTGTTCGATGGGTTTATGACCGCCGATGCCTTGTTTTCACAGAAGGTGAGCAGGATCCCCTGATGGGTGGGGTGGTAATGGATGTTACAGAGAAAAAACAGGCAGAAGAGGATCTGATCCGGGCAAAGAAGACCGCTGAGGAATCGAGTCGGCTGAAATCGGCGCTGCTGCAGAATATGAGTCATGAATTCAGAACGCCGATGAACGGCATCCTGGGATTTTCAGAGTTTCTTTTTGAGGAGTTGCAGGATGAAGAGAACAGAATCAAGGCGGAATATATTTTATCCTCCGGAAAACGGCTTCAGCAGACCCTGGAGTCCATCATGCTCTATGCACAACTTGAATCGGGTATTCAATTGAAACCGTCGACCATCCGTTTGAGTGAGACAGTCAGAAGGCTGTGTATTCCCTTTCAGGAGCAGGCGAAAACAAAGTCTCTCGATGTTACGATCAATCTGGAAGATGACCTTATCCTGGTCTCTGATACAACTTTGCTTGAGCGTATTATCAAGGAGCTTCTTGATAACGCCATCAAATTTACTTACCTGGGCGGGATTACGGTGACGGCAAACTACCGGGATGAAACCAAACGGTTTATTCATCTTTCCGTTCAGGATTCAGGGATTGGAATACCCCGGGATAAACATTCGCTGATTTTTGAAGAGTTCAGGCAGGCCGAAGAGGGTTATAACCGTCCTTACGAAGGCAGTGGCCTGGGACTTTCAATCGTCGCAAAGAGTCTTGAGATGCTCAAAGGCGAATTATCGGTAACGAGTGATGCTGGAGCCGGGTCGACCTTTGCACTGGTATTGCCGGTTTCATTGCTTGAAGAAGGGGTTGAGCCAGCATCTAAACCGTCAGATTCCACCTCTCAGCCGGTTGCTGATCAAGTTGTTACACGGAAACCCTCCATACTGCTTGTGGAAGACAACGATGCGAACATCGAGCTGGTAAAACTTTTTACCATGAAACGGTTTAAACTGGATGTTGCAAAAGACGGGGAGTCATCCATACTTATGGCAAAGGAGAATCAGTATGACAGCATCCTGATGGATATCAACCTGGGGCCAGGTATGGATGGAATTGACGCCATTACAGAGATCCGGAAACTGCCCTCCCATTCCATTACCCCGATTATTGCCGTAACCGGATACACCTTCAGGAATGAGAAAGAGTTTATTATTTCCAAAGGGGCGAGCCATTATCTGGAGAAGCCTTTCTCAAAGCAAGATCTTCTGGGAATTCTCGAAAAAGTTATCTGACCAGCAGAACCGTTCCTTTATTTGTTACCTGGTGTTTCCCGTTATCCTTGTAATATATGGCCCAGATATAGACGCCAACAGGGCATTCCTGACCTTTCAGGGTTCCATCCCATCCTATTTCGACATCCGTTGAAGTAAAAACCACCTCACCCCACCTGTTGAAAAGCTGGAAATTAAATTCTGTAATGTTATCCGGAGGCAATCCCACCAGCCTGAAAATATCATTTAACCCATCACCATTTGGCGTAAACGCATTTGGTATATATGGGATCACAAATACGGTAACGCTGTCGACAAACTCCTCCCCGTCGCACAGAGTGGCATGAACGATATAGGTTGTAGTTTCAGATGGTGTCACCACAAGGGATTGTTGCGAAGCGATCAATTCTGAGCCCTGGTACCACCTGTAGCTTATTTTTTCTCCCGGCGTGATTGGGTGAAGATTGTAAGGGATCCGGGCAATCTGAAAACTATCGATTGAAGTGGGTGTATACATCCATCCTTCGAGTTTTGCACTCCAGGAAGTGGCATTCCTTCCCGGAACGGCATAGCCGATAAAGCCATTTTCATTCTGCACCCCCTGGGTAGCTGCATTCCCGTGCCAGTCGGGGCAGGAGGGTTTATTCATCAGGTGATTCTCGATGGTATTGGAACCTTCATTGAGAACGATCTGGAAGGTTATCAGTGAATCCATACACTCGTAGAAAGGGGTCTGGCACCACATCACAACCAGCCGGCGATTGGTGTCCTGGCCAATGGTCCGGTAAAAAATATAAGGACTCCCTGCCTGAATCGGATTGAGATCCTGAAGCGGTCCAAAAATAGCGTTCCTGGCATAAAAATCGCTGGCGTTTGGAATGGCAAAAACATCATCCACCCCTTTGGCATTCTCATTTGGCGAAAAACTAATCCATCCATTTGCCCCGATGTAAAACTGGGAATAGATATTCCCGAAAAAGGAGAAGGTAAAGCCAATGGGGAAAGGCCCCTCCACTCCGTCTTCCGAGGTTGTTACCCCTTCTCCGATCAAGCCATAGGTAGCTGTCAGTGTCACCGGAATTCCCGGATTAATGGTGTCATTTGGTCCGGCATCAAGCTGTGAGAATAGTGAGAGAGGGAGAAGGAAGAAAGTGAGAGGTAAGACGTAAGAGGTAAGACGTGAGAGGTGAGACGTGAGAGGTAAGACGTAAGAGGTAAGACGTGAGAGGTGAGACGCGAGACGTGAGACGTGAGAAATGAGACGAAAGACGGGTAGTTTAGTGGAGGCCATCTGTGTTCTGGTGAATTTACAAAATTGCAGAAATTCCGGCAAATATGCTAATTTTGTACGTGTTTAGCTCTTTTCAGAAAAACGATATAAAACACTATAAATTTCAATCTCAATGGAAAAAGACAAAGCAATCTTTCACATCATTAAAAAAGAGTTACATCGGCAGACGAGCGGAATTGAGTTGATCGCTTCTGAAAATTTTGTGAGTGACCAGGTGTTGAAAGCAATGGGTTCCTGTTTGACAAATAAATACGCAGAGGGTTATCCAGGAAAAAGATATTATGGTGGTTGTCAGTATGTTGATGAATCAGAGGAGTTAGCCATACATCGCGCTAAAGAGCTGTTCAATGCTGAGTGGGCGAATGTACAGCCACACTCGGGTGCCCAGGCCAATATGGCTGTGCTGATGACTGTGTTAAAGCCGGGCGACACCTTTATGGGCCTGGACCTGGCTCATGGCGGCCATCTCTCACACGGATCCCCTGTAAACTCTTCCGGAATCCTTTACAAGGCTGTTGGGTACCAGGTTGAAGAGGCTACCGGCCTGATCAACTACGACAAAATGGAGGCACAGGCATTGAAGGTGAGACCAAAGATGATCATTGCCGGCGCTTCAGCCTATTCCCGTGACTGGGACTACAAACGGATGCGTGAGATTGCGGATAAGATTGGGGCTATTCTGCTGGCCGACATCGCGCACCCTGCCGGACTGATTGCACGTGGTTTGCTGAACGACCCTCTCCCCTGGTGCCACGTTGTGACCACGACTACGCATAAAACCCTTCGTGGTCCGCGCGGAGGAATGATTCTGGTTGGCAAGGATTTCCCCAATCCATGGGGTGTGGCCACACCAAAGGGAGAGGTCAAAATGTTTACACAGATGCTCGACTCAGCTGTTTTTCCCGGGATTCAGGGAGGTCCGCTAGAGCACGTGATTGCTGCGAAAGCTGTCTCTTTTTTTGAAGCACTTAGTGACGAATACATGGAATATGTGATCCAGGTTAAGAGAAATGCCGCAGTGATGGCCAGAGCGTTTATTGAGAAAGGATATCACGTCATTTCTGATGGAACAGATAATCACCTGATGTTGATTGACCTGAGAAAAAAATTCCCGGAAATCACCGGAAAAAAAGTAGAGAACATCCTTGTTCAGGCCGATATCACGGTAAACAAAAACATGGTTCCCTTCGACAGCCGGTCACCCTTCCAGACTTCCGGTTTACGGGTAGGAACATCAGCCATCACCACGCGGGGCATGACCGAGAAACATATGAGTCCTATCGTTGACCTGATCGACGATGTGATCAGTGAAATTGACAATGAGGATAAGATACTGAAAGTGAGAAAGCAGGTAAACGAGATGATGGACGAATTCCCCTTGTTTGCTTATTAAC
>JACZJJ010000051.1 GCA_014860625.1 Bacteroidales bacterium
TCTCATCTTTATGATACTTCGGGAACAATATATCAAACAATTGGAACCGTTTATCGGAAAGCCCATTATCAAAGTCATCACCGGAATCCGCCGAAGCGGAAAGAGTACTTTTCTGAAAATGATTTGCAACACATTGACAGAAACCGGAGTAGACCAAAGGAATCTCATTCTGATAAACAAAGATTCCCTTGAATTCGATTTCATTAAGGATTACCACGATCTGGATAACTACGTAAAAAATCGATGTAAAAAGATCTCTGGGAAGATCTACCTTTTTATTGATGAGGTACAGGAAATCGATGGCTGGGAAAAAGCGGTTTCGGGATTTTTAGCTGATCAGACGGCTGATTTGTTTATTACCGGCTCTAATTCCCGGATTTTATCATCAGAGTTGGCTACCTATATCTCAGGCAGGTATGTTGAGTTTACTATGTATACACTTACGTTCTCGGAATTTCTAAAATTCCGGCAGGTTACTGCCCCTGCTCAAAGGGAATCGGAATTCGGTTTATTTATGAAGTACGGTGGGTTTCCCGGCATTCACCGGATGGAATATGACGATGAAGTGGTTGCACAGTATATTGGTTCTTTGTATAATACCATTCTGCTGAAAGATGTTGTTGCGAGAAACGGACTACGTGATGTTGCTTTACTGGAGAAAGTGGCCCGTTTTATGGCCGATAACTGTGGAAATATTACCTCCTCAAAAAAGATTGCAGATTTCCTGAAGTCGCAAAAAATAAAGGGGTCTGTTGATACGATCCATAATTACCTCACGATGCTGGTTTCTGCTTATCTTTTTCATCAAGCCAACCGTTTCGACATCAAAGGAAAGCGACTCCTGGAGATTCATGAAAAATATTATACAGGGGATATCGGTTTGAATAATACCCTTGTTGGGTACAAATTTCAGGACATTTCAGGACGCCTCGAAAACATCGTTTACCTTGAGCTTCTTTACAGAAGATATACGGTTCATATTGGGAAACTTAACGAGTTGGAAATTGATTTCATTGCCTCGAAGAATGATGAACGGATATACATCCAGGTGGCATATCTCCTTCATGATCAGAAGACGATTGACCGTGAATTTGGTGCACTGGAAAAGATTCCGGATAATTATCCCAAAATGGTGTTATCAATGGATAAGCATCACGATTCCAATCGGAAAGGGATTCAATGGTTCAACCTGATTGAGTTTCTGGTAGGGCAGTAGGCAGTGGGCAGTTGGCCGTTGGCAGTTGGCAGGGAAGGACGAGGGAAGAGGGAGGAATATACAATTTCCAATTTCTATAGACTGTAATAGCAAAAAATGGATGTTCTTTCAAGGATAATGAGTAATTTTACGAGCTACACTGAGTAAATCGTAAGATATGTTTCAAAGACCTCTATTTCAAGTTGTTAGAAAAAGAATTATCGAACCGCGAAGGTTCATACAGGTTGTATCGGGTCCCAGGCAGGTGGGTAAAACGACCCTGGTGAATCAGGTTCTGTTTAGTTTACCCTTTCCTGGTCATTACTCTTCCGCCGATGGATTCATCACGGTAGGAACAAACTGGATCCAGGAACAATGGGAGGTTGCCAGGGTAAAGCAGAGGCAACATCCATCTGCCGATTTTTTGTTGATCCTGGATGAGATCCAAAAAATTGAAAACTGGAGTGAAGCGGTCAAGAAAGAGTGGGATGCAGATTCTTTGCAGCAGCTACCCATTAAGGTCATTCTTTCAGGTTCCTCAAGGCTGTTGATTCAAGAGGGATTATCAGAATCGCTGACCGGGAGATTTGAATTGATCAGCATGGGCCATTGGTCGTATGCAGAAATGAAAGCTGCCTTTGGATTAACCCCCGCTCAGTACGTCTGGTTTGGCGGTTATCCCGGTTCCGCCGGGATTATTGACCAGGAGGAAAGGTGGAAGCAGTATATATCTGATTCAATCATCGAAACCACCATCTCGAAAGATATCCTTATGTTGACCCGGATTGAAAAACCGGCTTTGCTTCGTCGATTGTTCGAGTTTGGTTGTGCTTATTCCGGACAAATTCTTTCTTTTACGAAGATGCTTGGTCAACTCGCTGGCTCAGGCAATACGACCACCCTGTCGCATTATCTGGATCTGCTGAACCAGGCAGGATTGCTTACAGGCCTTGAAAAATATTCGGCGAACCAGATCCGGCAACGATCTTCAAGCCCTAAATTACTGATCTATAACACGGCGTTGATTTCCTCACAACACCAGGAATCCTTCTCCAGCATCCTGCAACGACCTGATCTATGGGGACGTCTGGTGGAATCGGCAGTTGGCGCTCATTTACTGAACCATTCCCTGTCGGAAGGCTTCTCTATTCATTACTGGCTTGATCATCATAACGAAGTAGATTATGTAATCCGGAAGAAAGGAATAGTAATTGGACTAGAGGTATCTTCCGGAGAATCTCACAAACGCTCAGGCATGAAAGCTTTCCAGGAGAAATATCACCCCTCCAGGGTTCTAATGGTTGGGAAATCAGGGATTCCCTGGGAGGAGTTCCTTCTGATAAACCCAAGGGAGCTTTTTTAACGAGGGACGAAAATGAAGAATAAAAAATATTGTACAGCCGCGATTTATCGCGGCTCAACCTGAAACATAAAACATGATACCTGAAACTCCAAAACAGAAACTCCGGAAACTTGCGGAAGAAAGAGCCGGAAAAGAAGAGATGCAATCCATCCTGGAGTTTATGCCGGAGGATGTAAAAAAACTGCTTCACGAGCTTCGTGTCCATCAGATCGAGCTGGAGATGCAGAACGAAGAGCTGCAACGGGCGATGGATGAGCTGGAAGATTCGAACATGCGCTATTTCGATCTCTACAACATGGCACCTGTGGGTTATTGTACACTCAGCGACCAGGGGGTGATCCTTGAAGCAAACCTTACGGCCACCGAACTACTGGGTGTTTCAAGAAACGCTTTAACCAGGAAATCGTTGACCAGTTTCGTTCTTCCTGACGATCAGGACATCTTTTACCAACACCGTAAACGTCTTTTTGAAACAAATGAGCCCCAATCGTGCGAGTTAAGAATCATGAAAAAAGGGACAGGCTATTTCTGGGCGAATCTGGAAGCAACAACTGCCAGGGATCAGGACGGTAATCCTGTATGTCGCATTACATTAAACGACATCACCGGGTTAAAGAAGGCTGAAGAGGAGATCAACCTGAGAAACGAACAACTTCAGGAGAACAACAAGCAGAAAGACAAGTTTTTTTCCATCGTTGCTCACGACCTGAGGAGTCCATTCAATTCCTTTCTTGGTTTTACGAAACTTCTGGCAGAAGAGCTGCACGAGATGAGTGAAGAGGATATCCAGAAGATTGCCAATGCCTTGCAAAAATCTGCCACCAACCTGTACAATTTGCTTAGCAACCTGTTGGCATGGTCGAGGATGCAGCAGGGAGTTATGGAGTTTAACCCTGCAACCAGTTCTCTGACAACCATTGTTCAGAAGGCAACAGACTCTTTTTCAGATCAGGCACTACAGAAGGGACTGGTACTTCAATTCGAAGCGCCCGAAGATCTTCAGGTATTTGTGGATGAGCCAATGATCGAATCTACCTTGCGGAACCTGATATCCAACGCCGTGAAGTTCACTTCAAGGGGAGGCGAGGTTCATATTTCAGCCAGGAGGGCTTCCAATAACTCCATTGAAGTATCAGTTTCTGATACCGGCACAGGTATGAACCCCGAATCCCTTAGAAATTTATTTAGCCTCACCGAACACCCAACCCAAAAAGGGACAGAAGGGGAACCCAGTACCGGTCTGGGGTTGCTGCTATGCAAGGAGTTTGTGGAAAAACATGGAGGTACGATCCGGGCTGAGAGTGAGGTGGGAGTTGGGAGCACTTTCAGGATTACGCTGCCGGGAGGGGGTGAGAAGTGAGAGGGAAGAGGGCAATTATATGATCAAGTCTGGAAGATTATCAGTTTAATGACCTTAAAAAATCGCAGATGGAATATTTTCCCGGGTAAACTATTTCAACGGTTGTGCGCCAAGAAGTTTAAGGTAATTATTGCTGCTATGCTCGACGCCCACCCAATAATCATACCACTGTATGGTATCAGAAGGTGTAATTCCTCCAGGGCCAGTGGTGCCAATAGGGATATTGCCAATCGACTCAGCGCTTTTTACATTGAAGTAATGAATACCCCTTCCCTGAAGTGAGTCTGAAGCAACAGTGATAATCAGCCTGTAAAGCAGGGGGACATGAACGGGAATATTATTTGTAGTTATTCCCTCTAAATCAGAATATGCATAGGGGATCATATCCAAAGAATTCACTTTCATCGTATAGGTGGCGCCAGAAGGTAAGGAACTGAGGAGGTTATTTTTAAAACTCTCATTCACAAAACCAGGGGCCGCAAATGTGAAGGTTGAAAATACGAATTTATCTTTTAACTGATCATTCGTGATAAGCCAATAGGTTACCAGCGACGACAAAGCGCCTCCCAAACTATGCCCTGTGATATAGAGTGTGGGTTTAGCGCCGGTTGCAATGGAGTTCAGATATGTCTCAAGATTGGCTCCGGTAACGGGATCTGAAGTTCCCAAAAGATTTGCCAGTCCGTCCATGGCGCCTGCCGACACCGAATCGCCCGCTTTTCCGTAGGGGAAGCTAACAAGTGTAAAAACATTGACATCCTGGATCAGATCTCCTATAGAATGGATGTTCGTTCCCCTGATGACAACTGCATAGGAAGCCGAACTGGAACTTTTTGCCACATAAACCAGGTTTTCGTTGTTCGCCGAAATTCCCGGGCCCCAAACTAAACTCCAATCCCCTCCCGTCGTAAGTGCTTGGTCTGCCAATAAAATGGTTATTGAATCTTTTATCACGGATGCAGATGATCCTTCTGCCGCATAACTGATCGAAGATAGAGTCATCATGGTACCCGGCATATTTGTATTTACCTCTGGTGAATCTTTGTCTTTTTTACAACCCTCAGACAAAACCAGGGTCAATAAAAAAAAGGCAATCATGGGGAACAAAACATACTTTTTCATGAGTTTTATTTGGTTAATAATTACCAAACATACGCATATTTATGTGAAATCATATGAAAAGATATTCATGCTGGCAAAAAAGCCTACCTTTGAATAAATAAGAAACAATCCTATGAAAGCATCGAAAAACAAAAACCCAAAAGAATCGAACATTTATTTGATCGGGAGTGGAATAGCTTCCCTCGCCAGCGCAGTATATTTAATCAAAGATGCCGGTGTTCCCGGAGCAAATATCCATATTCTCGAAAAGGATAAAATTGCCGGTGGAGCCTGCGATGGAGGTGGCGATGAAACAAAAGGATTCGTTGTACGAGGCGGCAGAATGCACGAAATGCATTATGAGTGTTACTGGGATCTGTTATCCTTCATCCCTTCCTATGATGATCCTGCCGTTTCAGTCAGGGACGAATCTTATGAATTTAACAAACGGTTTGTCAGCAATGGGCAGGCCCGCCTGTTAAAAGATGGCAAATAAATAGATGTATCATCCTATGGATTAACCTTTGAACAACAATCTGATTTTTTAAAGCTGACCTATGTAAGTGAGAAATCATTGGGGAATAAGAGAATTGAGGATTGGTTTGATAACGATTTTTTCACATCCAGGTTCTGGTATATCTGGACATCCATGTTTGCATTTCAGAAATGGAGCAGTTTGGCGGAGATGAGAAGGTATATGAAACGGTTTATCCACCTGGTTGATGGATTATATAAACTTGGCGGGGTTATGAGAACAAAATACAATCAGTACCATTCGGTGATTGTTCCCATTCAGAGATATCTGGAAGAGAGAGGTGTGAAGTTCGATTTTGGCTGTGAAGTGGTGGATATAGATTTCAGTTTTTCATCCGACGTTAAAACAGCCACAGTGCTTCATCTCAAAGATAAGAACGAGATTGTGCTGGGCGAAAATGATTACGTTTTCATCACCAATGGATCGATAACGGAAAGCTCTGATAACGGAACGTGGGATAAGGCTCCGAAACTCAAAGGGATCTCCGACTCAGGGTCCTGGAAATTGTGGAAGAAACTGGCTGAGAAAGATCCTTCATTCGGGAACCCCTCACCGTTTTGTGATCATATCGACTTACAGAAATGGTATTCGTTTACGGCTACATTTAAGGATTCCACATTCCACGATTACATTGAGAACTTCTCAGGTAATGTGGATGGGACAGGAGGCTTGATCACCATGACCGATTCAAATTGGTTCATGTCGATCGTCATTGCACGCCAGCCGCACTTCCCGAACCAACCCAAGGATGTGAAGATCTTATGGGGATATGGACTTTACCCCGACCGGAAAGGAAATTTCGTTAACAAGACCATGGCTGAATGCAGCGGTGCAGAAATTCTGCAAGAGCTTTTCTTTCACCTGAAAGTTCAGGAATTGATGAAACCGGTTCTCGATGCTGGCAAGCTGAATTGTATCCCCGTTGCGATGCCGTTTATCGACAGTTTATTTATGCCCCGTGAATTAGGCGACCGTCCGGATGTGGTTGTGAAGGGAGCTTCCAATTTTGCATTCCTGGGTCAGTTTGCCGAAGCTCCAAAAGATTGTGTATTTACGGTTGAGTATTCGGTGAGAACTGCACAAATGGCTGTCTACGGTCTGTTCGATACTGGCAAGGAGGTGCATCCAATGTACGATTCGGCTCATAATCCAAAATACCTGTTGGCCGCCCTGAAGGCAATAAGCAGATAGGCAGTTGGCAGTTGGCAGTTGGCAGTTGGCAGTTGGCAGTTGGCAGTTGGCAGAACGCCCACTACATTGAGTGCTGAAGTAACCCTCTTCCCTCTTCCCTTTTCAAGCGCCGAAGCTTCAGCGAAGGCGGTCGTTTCTCTCTTGCGTAAGTTCCCCTACTGCATATAAAGGATAAGAAAAGACTTTCTCATAGGAGGAATAGTTTTCAAGTGAGAAGCGAATCCCAAAAGGTCGTTTTTTTTCATGTAAAAACAAAAACAGACTTTGCATGGAACCTTTTGTGCCTGCTTTTACCTCGATGGGAATAATTTCCTGATGCAATTGAATCAGATAATCGACTTCAGCATGACTATTCAATGCTTCCCGATGCCAGTAATAGAGTTGTTGATGTTGAAAGCTGGATGATGTTCTGATGAATTCCAATCCTACAAATAATTCAGCGATTGATCCTTTATTTACCATATTGAAATTATCCTGAAATAGAACATCAGATATTTCCAATCCAAGCAAACGCTGAAAGACACCGGTGTCAAAAATAAGCATCTTCCTTTTCTTCACATTTCGTTCTGCACCGAGAGGTATTCCATTACCTGATGAGTGGGTGACCGGGATTACTAATCCGGACATAATAAGCAGTTCAAGTGCCTCTTTAATCTGTTTATGATTCGCATCGGCAGATACTTGCGAGTAAGTAAATTTAAAACCGGTTTGCCTGGTCACGGATCTAAACACCTCTGTTAAGCGGGAAGGAGGTACCCTCTTCTTATATTTAGTAAAATCCGCTTCAAGGGAAATGATAAGATCGTCAAGAATTTTCTGGCAAGCCAATGTATCCTTAGTTTGGGAATATCTCGCGATTACTTCAGGCATCCCTCCCAAGACCAGGAAACGCCTGAGGTGATTCAGCAATTTTTGATGTAAAACTTCAGTCAAAGGTTCTTTTACTGATGCGTTTTGCTTTGCATGTAGAAGTGTCTCTTCTTTCAAAGCAACAAGAAATTCACCAAAGGAAAATGGATACATGAACATCGTACGAACCCTCCCTACTCCAAAGGAAGGCAGTTCCTCCAATGCGAACTCCAAAAGGGAACCAGCTGCAATCAAATGGAGTTCGGGGATTTTTTCATAGAAAAACCGCAGAGATGTTATAGCAGGTATACATGATTGAATTTCATCAAAAAACAGCAATGTTCTACCCGGAATAACCGGGATGTTGTATAACACCGAAAGATTGTCGCACAACGCTGCCGGGGAGAGGTCGCCATTGAACAGGACATGCACTCTTTTTTGTTCCTCAAAATTAATTTCAAGGAAATAGTCAAATTGCCGGGAAAACTCCCTTATCGCCGAGGATTTACCTACCTGTCGTGCACCTCTTACTAACAGAGGTTTACGAAAGGGGTCAGTTTTCCACTCTTCAAGATCGCGGTCTATGTTTCTTTTCAGATACATATATTCCATTTTTAAGAAGCAAATATACTCATAAATTTACTAATATCAAAACCAATATACTCCAATATTCTACATTAATCAAAATCCATAGATGGCAGTGGCTCCCGAGTTCCCTATCAAAGGATGAGGATAGTGGACAAAGTCAACTTTTACTTCTTCAATGAAGCAAAAAATGCCAAACTGTGTTTGTTGTTGTTTGTAAACAAACTTATCCTGAAATACTGCCTCGAGTTCTTTAACTAATTGTGGTTGATCAAATTTTTCATGACAGAACATATCAATATCCACAGAACTCCGATGACCATAACGAAGGGATAGAGCTGTTCCACCAACCAGTGAAAATGGCTGAAGTAATGGCAACTCCATTAATTTTTTCAATAAGGAAAAAGTTCCGGGTTCAACTGTCTCAGTATGTAACATCTGAATTCATTCACTGGTTTGTCGATTATAGCACTGGCAAAATGGATTGTATGCAATGGAAGATATTTTGCATTCAATAAAACCTGGGTAACTTTTTCATCGCCGTAATACCTGCGGCACTGGCGGATATCGTCAACATCGCCCCGCTCAAACACGCGCTCAATAACAAAAGCAGCCCTGAGATCCAGGTCCATTTTTTCAAAATTTACATCCCAAAAGATGCGTTTATTAAAGGTTGGTTTTTGTTTCTCAGGCATGCCACGAAGATAATGAAAATTGCAGAATGTCAGAAATACAACCAGTATGCAGTGGGCAGTGGGCAGTTGGTAGTTGGCAGGACGAGGTTGCTTCCTCAATCCACCAGCCCCTCCTGTATCGCAAACCGGATAATCTCGGCGGTGTTTTTGAGGCTGAGTTTTTCGAGGATCCGCTCGCGGTAGGTGCTGATGGTTTTAGCGCTAAGGGAGAGATCCTCTCCGATCTCTTTGATCGATTTTCCGGAGGCTAGCTGAATGAGCACGTCAAACTCCCGGTCGGAGAGGCTTTGATAGATTGGTTTCTCATCGGGCTGGTCAAAATCGGTGGCAAGGATATCAGCGAGGGAGGAGGTGATGTACTTTTTACCAGCTGCCGCCTTTCTAACTGCAGTGATCAGTTCATCAGGAAGTGTTGATTTGGGAAGGTAGCCGGAAGCACCTGATTTCAACGCCCGGATGGCATACTGGGTTTCAGGATGGACACTCAGGATCAGCACGGCCGTTTCGGGGCAAAGCACCTTTACATCTTTCAGCAACTCCAGTCCGGTCTTTCCCGGCATAGAAATATCCAGCAGGATTACATCGTATCGGGTCTCTCTTGCTTTTTCAAACAACTCACTCCCTCCTCCCGCTTCATCCACCAGTTCAATATCGGAATATTCAGTCAGAATCTGACGGATTCCCTGCCGTACTACGGGGTGATCGTCGGTAATGAGAACTTTAATCATTTGTACCAGTTACGATGATGTCAAAGATAGTAAAATTAGTTGGCAGTTGGCAGTTGGCAGTTGGCAGTTGGGAGTCAGCAGTATTTTTCGGGATGCTGGATCATATGGCCCAGGAGCCTGCCAATCTCCTCAACTTCCGTGATCAGTTTGTCTGCTGTTTCTTTAGTGATATAACAACATGACAGCGAAAAATATATCCAAACGATTGTTTCACTGTTTTCCATATCAGCATCCGATGTCTTGCTGATAAAATGAGCAGGATATAATCGTTTTCTGTACCCCTCAGCAATATTAGAACAAACAGATCTGGAACTCCGCCGAAACTGACTAGTCAGTGAATACATCTCTTCCCTGGGGAATGATTTTGTAATTTCAAAGACTTTCATAGCTAAATGAAAGGCTTTCTGGTATACTAATAATTCCTTAAAACTTCCCATTGTTTTCTGCATTAATCAGAAAACAACGCAAAAGGTTATACGTCAATCACCGTTTTTTTTATTTTTTTTTCTGACTGCCAACTGCCAACTGCCAACTGCCAACTGCCAACTGCCAACTGCCAACTGCCTACTGCCCACTGATCGGTATCTCTACAATGATTTCGACTCCGCTTCCGGGTTTTGATTTAATGGAAAAGGTTCCGTTGCATAATTTGGTTCGTTCTTCCATTCCCGAGAGGCCAAATGACTTTTTATCTCCAAGCTCCTCTTCCATGAATCCATCGCCGTTGTCTTTGATACGCAACCTCCACTTCTTCTGTTTTTCAATCAGGCTGATCACCACGTTGGATGCTTCGGCATGCCGCATAATGTTGGTCAGCGATTCCTGTACAATGCGGAACACCTGTGTAGCCGTATTAGAGGGCATGGTAAGGCTCTCGGGAATAATACTGACTTTGCAAGGAATATCTGTCCTGTTGGAAAATTCGTTTGCCTGCCACGATATCGCCGCTGCAATGCCGAGGTCGTCCAGGATGCTTGGACGAAGCTTCGATGAAATTTCTTTGATCCGGGAAGCCGTATCCAGGATAAGTTCATGCATGGTATCGATTTTATCCGACAACTCAGGAAAATCAACCGGAACCCTGGCAGCAAGCCAGGCCAGATCAATATTTAAGGCCGTAAGTTTTTGACCCAGGTCGTCGTGCAGGTTTTGTGCAATCTCAGCTCGTTCCTCCTCCCGCACCTCCTGGATATGGGTTGTGAGTTCGCGCAATCTCTCTTCACTCTGCTTCCGGGCGATATTCTGCTGTTTGAGATCTTCCAGAATATTCAGCAAGGCCGACTGGCTCTTTCTGAGTTTCAGGTTCGTCACGACCAGTGTCTCTTCCGCTTTCGTCCGCTGCTCTGATTCCTGTTTAAGTTTTGTGGTACGTTGCTGGATCAGGTCAGAGAGCCGTTCCTGTTCTTTCTGCTTTCGTACGTTTGATTCCTTGATCCTGACCATGGAGTGCAGTAAGGTCACCATGTGCATTTCGTCAATTGGCTTTGAAAGAAGGACCTCAGCGCCTGCTTCAAGCGCCTTGATCACGCTGTTGCGGTCTGTCTTCAGAGAAGTCAGGAAGACGACAGGGATCATACTTAACGTGTTGTCGTCTTTCAGTTGCCGGCAAACCTCAAATCCATCCATTCCAGTCATCCCAATCTCCAGAAGGATCACATCCGGATTTTCCATCATGGCAAGGGCAATCCCTTTTCTGCCGTTGGTTGCCATGATGACCCTGATACCGGGTACAAGGTCATCAAGGATGGCTTTCAGGCTGACGAGATGATCCTGTTTATCATCAATTGCCAGAATCTTCATTTTAGTTGACACCATTGAGTTGTTCTCTGTTGAAATCATTCAGAAGCTTGTTCGCCAAGCATCCTGCTTATTGCCCGACAATTCTATACTTCTCCTTTTCGCCAATTCGTTTCAGGAGCTCGTTAATCTCTTTTTTCAGGTCAATCATATCAAATTCGCGGTCGACGGTAAGGTCGTTGAACCGCTCGAGTTCGTTGATTTTCAATTTCAGTTCATCTTCAATTAGTTTGAGTCCAGTGATGTCAGTGATGCTTGTGACAAAGTAGAGAGGCGAACCCTCGCTGTTATGCAACAGGGTTGTCATGATAAAAGTCCAAACCGCTGAACCGTTCCGAGTAAAGTAGCGTTTCTCAAACTGACATATATTCTCTTTGTTGGTAAGTAATTTGCGGATACATTCTTCGCTGAGGAGCATGTCGTCGGGGTGAGTAATATCCTGAAAACGCAAGCTCTGCAATTCATCAATGGTATAACCAAGCATGTTGGCAAACGCATTGTTTACTAAAATCAACTGTCCATCGAGAGCAGTCAGCATATAACCGGAGGCTGTTTTTTCAAAGATTGATCTGAATCTGTCTTCGCTTTCCTGAAGAGCCTCTTCAGCTTTCTTGCGCTCTTCGATCTCAGCATGGAGGTCTTCCATGATGTTGAGGGAGGCATGGCGGGCGGCAAACAAATCTGTATTCAGTGTTTTCAGTTCGTCCAGGTAAGCAGCTCTCTCTTCCTCAGCCCTGTTCCTTGCTTCCCAAAGTTCCTTCTTCTCCAGGGCTTCCCTAACGGCATATGGCAGCCTTTTGATATTGTCTTTGAGGATGTAATCGGAAGCGCCAACTTTCATACATTCCACTGCCACCATCTCATTCTGGCTTCCGGTAAACATGATGACCGGGAGGTTATTATCATGGCTGAGGATGATCTTAAGCGCTTCCATCCCGTCAAACCGGGGCATGGCATAATCGCAGATAACCAGCGTGGGCAAGAACGATTTCAGGGCCAAAATCAGATCTTTCTCCTCATCCACACGCATGGAAACAAAATCAATCCCGGCCTTTTTAAGTTCAAATCCAGCCAACTCCATATCGTATGGAACATCTTCGACAAAAAGGATACGGATTGGTTCAGTCATTGTAAAATTGAAATTTGAAATTGGAAATTAGAAATTTATCTATCATTACCGTCATTGCTATAAATTCACCTCCTTCGTCCTTCACTCCGGAAACTCAGGCGCCTCCCCCAATCTCTTTTGTAACTCATTAATTCGTTTCTTCAGTTCTATCATCCGGGTTTCACGATCAACCATGAACCGGTTGAATTGATTCAGCTCATGGACCGTATTTTTCAATACCTCTTCTTCTTTCTTTTTTTCTGTCACATCCGTCATGGTCATGTTGAACCGGATTTCCCCTTCGGTCTGGTTTTGATTTACCATAACACATGTAATCAGCGCCCAGAAAACCGATCGGCCCCTCTTTTTAATCCTCAGTTCGCAGGATTGCGGTTGCTCTGTCTCAATGAGCTTTTGCCTGTGCCGGTAATAGATATCCTGATCGTCGCTGAGGATAAAATTGGATAGCGGTTTTTTATGCAGGTTTCGCCGTTCTACTCCAAGCAAAGCAGCTCCGGTAAGATTCACTTCCTCTATCATGCCCTCCTCGTTCATGGTAAAATACCCGACCGGTGCGAAATCGTACAACGAGATGTATTTCTCATGCTCCTCAGCCAGTTTCTCCTGCGCCAGCCGCAGCTCTTCGTTCTGCATCTCCAGCTCTACCTGGTGAGTATACAATTCATGAACAAGGTTTCTGATCTGTTCGACCGACAGATCCGGAAGCTGGGTCTCCTTGATTTTCAATTCTGCTTCTGCCTGTTTCCGCAGCAATTGCATCTCTTTTGAAAGCTTTTTTTGGGTTGCCATGATTAGTTTCCTTTTTGCGTTGATTTCATTTGAACGATCTTTTCCAGGGTGATCACTACCCCGTCAATCACGTTGTTCATGGTTCTGTAGGGCCGGATGCGCAGATTGTAGGAATGGCCACCCGAACTTTCCACTTCGGCCTCTTTGGTAGCCAGGTCGATCAACACCTCCTGGGAAAGAAGTTCCAGATCGACCTTGCTCAGTGTAGAGGCAAAATGCCGGACAGGGCGTCCGATGTCGGCCATTGTCAATTGGATGAGGTCGGTTATTCGTGGCGTGAATCTCCTGATATTCAAATTTTTGTCCAGGAAAATAATTGCAATGTCTGTACTGTCGAGAAGGTTTTTCATATCGTCGTTGGCCTTTGAAAGCTCGTCGATCCGGCACTGAAGCTCGGCGTTGATTGTTACCGACTCCTCGTTCATCGACTGCAGCTCCTCACGGGATGTCTCCAGCTCTTCGTTGGCCGACTGCATCTCTTCGTTGGTTGACTGCAGCTCCTCGTTGGTCGACTTGAGCTCCTCATTAGAGGTTTCAAGCTCTTCGATAGTGGTGTAAAGGGTATGCCGGGTGCGGTTGAGCTCCTGCTCCATCCATTCGATACTTTTCTCTTTTTGCCTCCGGCCTGTGCCGGCCGTTTTGGCCTTCTCCCCGATCCCCCTTGTTTCAAACAGCAGAAGGAATAGCTTCACGGCTAATTTGGGCACAATGAGGGGGCGTACAACCAGGTTGATCATTGTTTCGTCGCCATTGGAAGCCACTTTGATTCCCCGTTTTGCCACCTCCTTCAGTTCGGCCGCTGCCTCGTGCAGAGCCGGCGCCACCGCTTGTTTCAGTCCCTGTCGGGCCATATCAAAGATATTCAGCCGGGGGACTCCTGTGGCAGGTTCCAAAAATTTCCCGGTATGTCCATGAATATAATGGATCTGTCCGGTTTCATCGATCACAACCCCCGATGGGATTTCACTTTGTTGCAAAATGGTCTCTACGATGTGGAGTTCGCTGATCTCATCCTTCAACGGAGGAGTGGGTTTCCTGGTTTCTGGTTTTTTCGGTACCATAGGTGTAAGGGTTGGGAAATAAACAATCGACGGTTGCGCAAGCGGGTCGGGTATCTGTTGATAGATTTTCCATTTTCTCTCCGCGGTGGCAAAAAGATCCTGTAAAGTTCCAATGGTTTCGGAGCTTCCCAAAAAAAGTATCCCGTCAGGTTTGAGACTAAACCTGAATACCGGAAGCAGTTTTTTCTGAAGCTCGGCGGTAAGGTAGATCAGCAGGTTGCGGCAGGAGAGCAGGTCGAGTTTGGTAAAGGGAGGATCTTTGATCACGTTCTGCGCCGCAAAGATGATCTTCTCCCTCACGCTTTTCTTTATCCGGAAGAAGCCATTTTCCTCCTTAACGAAATAGCGTTTGAGCCGTTCTTCACTTACCTCTGTTTGGATGCCCGGAGGGTACAAACCGATTCGGGCAAAATCGATGGCATCTTCATCGATATCGGTCCCGAAAAACTGCAGGTTGAAATGCCGTTTCATCGACTGCATCACTTCTTCGAAAATCATAGCCAGGGAGTAGACCTCTTCTCCGGTGCTGCATCCCGTAACCCACACCCTGATCATCGATTCATCGGCTTTCCCGGCAAGGTATTCGGGAAGAATCCTGTGTTTCAGGCTCTCAAAGGCTTCCGGGTCGCGGAAGAAGGAGGTGACCCCGATCAAGAGGTCCTTGAAAAGCAGGGAGGCCTCCGTTTCGCTCTTTTGCAGGAACTGGATATAACCGGATATTTGTTCAATCTGGTGCACATTCATGCGCCGTTCAATCCTCCGGTGGAGGGTATTGGGCTTATAGAGGGAGAAATCGTGACCTGTTTTGTTGCGAAGCAGGACCAGAATTTTAGGCAGGGCATCGGTAAATTTGATATTCACTATATCAACCTTGGCTGGTTTACTCTTCCTGATAAAGCCGAAATAGCTGATCAATTGTTCAGGCATCTTATCGGGGAGAAGCGTATAATCGGCCACACCAGTAGCTGATGCACTCTTCGGCATTCCATTGTAGACGGCAGAAGTCTCATCCTGCACCAGCACCACCCGGCCGGCCTCCTTCACAGCTTTCACTCCCTGGGTCCCGTCGGATCCGGTTCCGGAGAGGACGATG
>JACZJJ010000007.1 GCA_014860625.1 Bacteroidales bacterium
CGGTTGGACTCAATGAAAAGGATGATCTTGTGGAGATCATTGAGTTAACAAACCATCCCTGGTTTATTGGCGTGCAGTTTCATCCCGAGTACCGGAGTACGGTTGCCAACCCGCATCCCCTCTTTGTCAGTTTTGTCAAAGCAGCTGTTGATCATGCCTCCCAAAAATAATACCTGAGAAATATGAACAAGAACACGATCATCGGGATTGTCCTGATTTTTGGAATTTTTATTGCCTACTCTTATTTCATGACACCCTCAAAAGAGGAGCTGGCACGCAAACAGCAGAGAGCAGATTCGCTTGCACTCGTGATGAAAGAACGACGGGATTCAGCTGCTGTGATAGAAGCCAGCCGGATCGCACTTCAGGAAATGCAGCAAACACAGGAGATGGAGAAGAGGGGAGAGGTGATCGACAGTGCTTCCATGATCCAGCTGGAACTGAAGGATGAACTGGGCCAGTTTTCCAATGCGGCTTCCGGCGAGAAGAAATACTATACAGTTGAAACCGACCTGCTTAAGCTTCGGATCAATGCAAAAGGGGGGCGGCTTGAGAATATTGAGCTGAAGAATTACAAGACATGGGAAGGGAATCCAACCATTTTGATGAATTCCGACTCGCTTCATTTTGGGCTTTCATTCTTCTCCGGGAACAGGCTGATCAATACCGAGCGGCTTTATTTCCAGCCGTTCTGGGTGGAGATGAACCAGCATGGACTAGACTCCATTTATGTGTCGGGACAGGATTCCATTCGCTTTGCCATGCGCCTCTATCCCAATGCCGGAGAGAGCGGATATGATCCGGAAAAGTATGTGGAGTATCTCTTTACTTTTTACGGAGATAAATATATGGTTGGGTATCAACTCAACTTCCAGGGGATGTCCAACGTGATGGATGCATCAACCAATTACCTGATCCTGAACTGGAAAGAGAACCTGACCAGGGAGGAGAAGAGTCTCAAGATGGAGCGGATGAATACAACGGTCTACTACAAGTATCTGGAAGACAAAGTTGATTATCTGAGTGAAACGGAGGATGATGAGAAATTTCTAAAGAATGAAAAAATCCGATGGGTCTCTTTCAAACAACAGTTCTTTCTAACGACTCTGATCGCCGATACCTATTTTGCCGAGCCAAAGATCCAGACGGTTACGTTGCCTTTTGAAGGAAATTACCTGAAGTCGATGTACGCCGAAATCGGAATCCCTTTCTCTGTTACCGACACAAGGGCGATTCCGATGCGATTGTATGTTGGGCCGAACAAATATTATACGCTGAGAAAGTATCACCTGGATATGGAGAAGCAGATTCCGCTTGGATGGAGCTTCTTCCTCATGGCCTGGATCAACCAGTATGCGGTAATCCCGATATTCACTTTCTTCGGAAACCTCGGTTGGAACTACGGGATCATTATCCTGATCCTGACGGTAATGCTCAAGATTGTTCTGTTCCCCATTGCCTATAAAACCTACAAGTCGTCGGCCAAGATGCGGGTACTGAAGCCTGATATTGACGAAATCAGCAAGAAGTTTCCGGACAAGAAGGATGCCATGAAAAAGCAGCAGGCAACGATGGATCTCTACAAGAAGGCAGGAGTGAATCCGCTGGCAGGATGCGTTCCAATGCTCCTTCAGTTCCCGATCCTGATTGCGTTGTTCCGGTTTTTCCCCTCATCCATCGAGCTGCGGCAACAGCCCTTCCTCTGGGCAACAGACCTCTCCTCTTACGACTCTATCTGGACGTTCCCCAATGGGTTCTCGATTCCCTTTTACGGAGATCATGTCAGCCTCTTTGCCATATTGATGACCCTTTCGAGCATCCTTTACACCAAGGTGAATGAGCAGATGATGATGAGCTCGCAGCAGCAGATGCCAGGGATGAAAACAATGATGTACTTGATGCCTGTGATGTTCCTCTTCTGGTTTAACGATTACTCATCGGGTCTGAGTTACTATTACCTGCTGGCCAACGTCTTCACATTTGTACAGATCTTCCTGATTCGCCGTACCATCGACGAAAAGAAACTGCACGCGCAGATCGAAGCCAACAAAAAGAAGATCACCAAAAAATCCGGCTTTCAGAAGCGACTTGAAGATATGGCGAAGAAACGGGGAATGCCGGTGAAGAAGTAAGACGAGAGACGAAGGACGAGAGACGAAGGACGAAGGACGTTGTCTGTAATAATTCAAAATCGACAATCGGTTTAATCGGAGATAGCGGATTTACTTATCATCTTCAGAAAAAGATTCATTCCCTCTTTTTTTCGTTCATCAAAAGGGTAGGAGATATTATTTTCCAGGTAGCTGATTGCATCCAGCCCCTTTGGAATCCGGTTCGGGAAAAAATCTGGGACCTCCTTTTTGTGTAAGATGCCATATTCCAGAGCTTTATTGAACTTCCGTAGAAATCCTTCGGGAAGGGGCTTGTTGGCAAGCCATACGGCAAATACGAACGGCAGGGAGGTGTGGGAGATCCATTCGGCAGCGAGGTCGTATACGAACGGGAATTTGTCAACCAGCTGGAATGTTTTATCGCCAATGGCAACAAGGCTTTCACATCCGACAGGGTTTTCTGCTTCACCCTGACCAAGCGGACGCCATTGAGGGTCTATTTTCCAGAACTTACCGGCCAGTACACGAATGAGCTGAACGCTTGTCCTTGAGTCGAAGTCGAGGGCAATTTCACGGATCTCCTGCAGCGGAACATGACTTAGCAGCAATACGGATCTGACTTCGCGTTCGGCCCCGATACAATAATCCGCTACATAGATTGGGTCTTTAAGCTCAGGAATAGCTCCAACAGGCACAAGTGCCAGATCAACCTTGTTGGTTTTCAGTTTTTCGGCGCAAACAGAGGGGATATCCAGCTGAAGATCTATATCGTCGAGTTCCCCGCTGGTTTTCAATCCGAAAACAAACGGAAATGTGTTTAGATATGAGACGGCCGATATTTTTATCAGATCCATGGTGGCCGACAAAAGTAACAAAAATCACACTACATTTGCAGCTGCAATCGATTACGGGCATGGTGAAACGGCTTCTGGGATTTTTATTTCTTTTTCTGCTCCTTTTTAACTTCATGGGGTATTGGGTCATCTTTGAAGTGAACAGGTATCAGATACGGAAAGAGATGGAATCTTCCTCTGCCGGAAAGCGTCCAATCGAGGTGATCGAGATATCGAATACTGATTCATCCAGTGATCTCAGATGGGTGAATGAGCATGAGTTTGTCTATCAGGGGAACCTCTACGATGTGATTTACACAAGCCCCAGAAGTTCAAAAAAAGTCTATTACTGCATTCATGACAAGAAAGAGCAAAACCTGGTTAAAGCCTTTCAACATGCCAATACGAGCAAAGTCACTCAGTCCCTCTTGAATCTCATCGTTCACAATGCAATGCCTGTTCTTTCGCTTTCTGCAGAGTTTGAAATACCTCGTGAGGTCATTTATCCTCATATCACCATACAGCTTTGTCAGGTGTCTATCCCTCCGGGTTACCCGCCTCCCCGATGCCATCAGGGTTAAACAGAAGTTGGCTGCAACCACTTCATTTACATCTAGGTTTGTTGAATTATACGCATTCGTGGGTCGATATATATCCACGTTTGCGGTATTGTTTACGTGATTATAAATTCCGATCATTTATGAAATTGAAACTCATTATTTCACTTGGCCTGTCTCTGGTAGTTGCCTCATTGATGGCGCAAAGGATTACGGTTTTAGACAGATCAGACCTTCAACCTATACATCAGGTCTCAATAACCAATCAGGGTCACAGCTTGTTAATCGTAACAGATGGCTCAGGAATCGCTGATATTTCTGACTTTGGGAACTCTGACACACTCTATTTTTCGCATGTCGCCTTTCAACCGTACAGCATTGCCAAAACGAAAGTTACTGGTTCTGACAACCGAATCTACCTTACGGAGCATGTCATTCGCCTCGACGAATTTGTGATCTCGGCCAACCGGAACCAGGAGAGAAAATCAGATCTTCCCTATAAAATCGAGACCATTTCGGCCAAAGAAATCCAATTCGAGAACCCTCAAACTTCTGCTCAGATGCTGGAGCAAACCGGAGAGGTCTTCGTTCAGCAAAGTCAGATGGGAGGCGGAAGTCCTGTGCTGCGCGGATTGGAAGCAAATCGCGTGTTACTCATTCTGGATGGCGTAAGGTTGAACAACGCCATTTATCGCGGAGGCCATCTGCAGAGTGTCATTACGGTTGACCCAAGTTTACTCGGATCTACAGAGATCCTCTTTGGCCCCGGATCAGTGATCTATGGCAGCGATGCCCTGGGAGGGGTTGTTAGCATGCAGACCTTTGACCCGGTGCTTTCAACGGACAAGAAAGTACTGGTTCACGGTCATGCTTACGGAAGGTTCGCATCTGCTAATCTCGAAAAAACAGGAGGATTCCGTATTAACATCGGGCTGAAAAAGTGGGGCTTCCTCACTGCATTTACATACAGCGATTTTGGCGACCTGCGGCAAGGTCGTTCCCGAAACCCGTTTTACGGTTCATTTGGCGAACGGCCCTATTATGCGGAGCGTATCAACGGAAAGGACAGTATGATGGTGAATGACAAACCCTGGATTCAGAAGCAATCCGGTTACAGTCAGTACAGCCTGCTTCAGAAGGTGCTTTTTGCCCCGAATCAGGATATGAATTTCACCCTCAACATCCAATATTCAAACTCTTCTGATATTCCACGTTACGACAGGCTCACCGACACGGTAAACAGCAACTTGAAATATGCCGAGTGGTACTATGGCCCGCAGGAGAGACTTTTTGCCTCCCTGAAAGCTTCCCTGTCAAATGCCAATGTTCTTTACGATGATGCCACGATTCTATTCGCCTATCAGCGCAATAAGGAGGAACGTGTAAATCGTCGGTTTGGGAAGACAGAGAGGAAATTCAACTTCGAAACGATTGATGTGTTATCACTCGATGGCGATTTCAGGAAGAGACTTGCAGCAAAGGATGAGTTGCAGTATGGCATCTCGGGCGATTTTAATCTTGTTGGCTCCTCGGCATACCGGGAAGATATAAACACGGGAAGTCTCTTCTATGATATTCCCACCCGATACCCGGACAAGAAAGGAGAGATGTTTAAAATAGCTGCCTACCTGTCCAACAACTGGAAGATCAGTCCTGTATTTACCTTCTCTCAGGGCATCCGATATACCTATGTATTGCTTTCTGCCGCCTGGTCCGACACCATGATGAACATCATGCAGTTTCCGTTCAGTCAGTCGGTTAATCAATCCAGCCATGCAGTGAACGGATATCTTGGATGGGTTGTGCATCCCGGGTACAACTGGAATATTTCACTGATTGGATCATCCGGCTTCCGGGCTCCGAATATCGATGACATTGGAAAGGTGAACGATTCAAACAGCCAGGATCAGCTGCTTATCGTTCCAAATCCCGCATTGAAACCCGAATATGCCTACAACCTGGAACTCACACTGGCAAAGACCTTTGAGAAGAGTGTCAGGATCGAGTTGACCGGTTATTATACCTGGCTGATTGATGCCATCGTGTTACGCCCGTTTCAATACAACGGGCAGGATTCTGTCTGGTTTGATGGTGTCCTTTGTCAGGTTGAAGCCAATACCAATGCCGGGCAGGCCTTTATTTACGGGGTTCAGGGAAGTTTCCGCGCCCAACTTACCCGTACCTTCTCCATCACCAGTAACCTAACGTATACGTATGGCCGGGTGAAAGAGAACAATGTGCCTCTTGATCACATCCCACCCATTTTCGGGATGACGTCGTTCAAGCTGGAACTGAAGAAATTCAAAGGCGATTTTTACCTTATGTACAATGGATGGAAACGGATTTCCGAGTACAGCCCTTCGGGTGAAGACAATCAGAGCTACGCTACTCCGCTGGGGATGCCTGCCTGGTATACGCTTAACCTGAAACTCAGCTACCAGATCAATAAATTCATGAACCTGGAGGGAGGGGTG
This sequence comes from Bacteroidales bacterium, assembly GCA_014860625.1. GTDB lineage: Bacteria > Bacteroidota > Bacteroidia > Bacteroidales > FEN-979 > QYOJ01. Next base: position 5,976 of record JACZJJ010000007.1, read on the forward strand.
GAGAATATCCTGGATCAGAATTACCGGAAGTTTGCGTCAGGGATCAGTTCGCCAGGCCGAAATTTCATTCTGGCGTTACGCGCTTCGTTTTAAGAGGTCTTGATGGATCTTTAGCACCTGGGGAATCACCAGAGTGTTTCCGTCATTGAGAACAACAAAGTCGGCGAGGCCTGTTTTCTCATTGTCGGGAAGCTGAAACTGCATCCGTTGACGGATCATCTCCACGGACAGGTGATCCCTTCGCTCAATCCGATCTATGGCAATGGATTCAGGACAGGATACATAGATCACCTTGTCGTATTCTTCCCGGAAGCCACTTTCGAAAATGATGGCAGCTTCATGAATGATATAGGGATAGTGGTGGTGCTTTGCGGTCCATGCGATGAAATCTTCACGAACCAGAGGATGAATCAGCTGATTGAGGGATTGGAGGATGGTTGGGTTGGAAAAAGCGACCTTAGCCAGAGCTTGCCGGTCAAGGTTCCCGTGAAGGTCGAGGATTTTATCACCGGCCAGGGAAACGGTTTTTTTTAATACATCATCTCTCTGGTACATTTTTTTCGCTTCCAGATCTGCATGGTAAACAGGGACATGGAGGGTACTGAAAATAGAAGCAACGGTGCTTTTACCACTGCCCATATTCCCTGTTAGCCCGACTTTCAGCATCTATTTTCTCCTTCGTTCAAATTCAAAGAACAGGGTGTCGGGAGAGGTAGAGAGCAGGTCGTTCTGAAACCTGGATTGACTGGATATCTCATAGCCGATGGGGTTGGTGAGGAGGTAACCCTTGTAAACAGACCCTTTCGCTTTTACCTTGATGGACGACAGGTCGAGATCATACGTGTGAGAAGTGTAGTGGAAAAAACGGTCGGTAAAAAAATCATATCCCTGAACTCTCAGGTTGAGTGTAAGAGCCGAGTCGGACACATGCGTCAGTTTGTAAGCCGGCGGAACGTGGGTGTAATTGATGTGGTAGTTAATGGTATAGTAGTATTCGCGTGACAGTTTCACCAGAATCCATAAAAAAACGGAAACCAGCAGGCACATCAGAAAGACGTACAGCTGGTTTCTGAATTTCTGGCTTCGGCGCTTACGCACATTGCCAATGAATTCTATGAACTCTGGTTTCATAGTACCGGATATTTCCGGCCGAAATTATTTACTTTCGATTGTGTCGGCTGTGCTTGAAGCAATAGCAGATTTTTCAATTCGAAAGCGGACTCCATTTTCAACTTCGATGGTTACAGTAGTTTCCTGCATTTCAACGATTTTCCCATGGATTCCACCTATGGTTAATATTTTCTGCCCTTTTTGAATCGACTCTCTGAACTTCTTTTGGTCTTTTGACTTTTTCATCTGGGGACGGATGAAAAAGAAGTAGAAAACCACGATGATCAGAATTAGTGGAAGAAACGACATCCAGCTGCTTCCTTCGGCACCCTCTTGTTGTGGGGCCATTAAGAGAATTGTTAATAGATCGGTCATACCCTTTACAAATTACGATTTACGATTTATGAATTACGATTTATGAATTACGATTGATTATTTTAAAATTTAAATTCCTTTCTCTTACACTCAAAAACCCTCAAACCCTTCTACTTTCATACTAACCACCTCCCTACCT
>JACZJJ010000052.1 GCA_014860625.1 Bacteroidales bacterium
AAAACTGAGAGATTTTGAAATGAGTCTCACGGATCATGATGATAAAATCCGATTGATCTTTGAGTACCTGAAACAATTGGAAAAGTCCAGAATAGAGGAGAAGGAATTTCAGGAGAGGAAACCGGTCGGGTATAGATAATTTAATCTATCGATACCACTGCCCACTGCCAACTGCAAACTGGAAACTTTTTCCCTATCTTTACCTGACTTTTTCAACCCACCCCCATGGGCAACCTGAGCCAATCCCTCCGCCGGATCCCATTCTGGGCTTACCTGCTCGTGTTCATGGTTATTTTTGTAAACGCGCTTTTCCTGCATTACAGAATTAAACAGGGAAAAACAGGCGAAATAGAACATCTAAGAAATGATCATTGGGTAATTACCTCTATCGAACCAGGCAGTCCGGTCAGCAGAACGGAAATAAAAATCGGCGACACTATAGTCTCATGCAATTCATACCCTCTTGAAGAATGGCATCTTTTCTGGCACGGACAGTGGGCCGGTGATACGCTGATCTTTGGAATGCTCAGGAATAACCTGGAGGTCGGGATTCCGGTAATTACAGTTTCAGCAGTTTCTTCAGACCTTGGATTTCTCATGACGGTCTTCATATTGATTGTTCTTTTCAGTATCGGCAGTTTGTACCTTCTTTATAAAAAGTTACATGATAAGGCGGTTAAACTGTTTTTTATCTATTTTCAACTTCTGCTGATCTCTTTTAATGCCGCATTTCTTCCTTTTACCGTTCCTTTATCCATACTTGCCACTTTGGCTTTCCTCATCAGCGGATGCCTGTTTACTCCTTGTCTGATCCATTTTTATCTTCTGTTTCCGAAACCTTCGCTGCTTATTACCAGGATCAGGTATCTTCCTTCAATTTTTTACATGATCGGCGTGATCAGTGGAATAATTACTACAATAGTCTATTTGAGGTCTCTTTTCTTTCCATCTGATGCTGCTGATTCTTTTTTTATGATGACCATCCGGTATTCACTTTACTCAGTAACTGCTACCTTTTTTATTGCGATCCTCATTTCCCTGTTCCAGTACATTACAATGAAAAACACGTTAGCCCGGTATCAGGTATTGCTTCTGTTTATTGGTTCTTTGGCTGCATTTACTCCAATTTTGATATTGACATTCTTTTATGATTGGATTACAGGACTTTCGAATCCATACACATTGGAATTGTTACAAACAGTTGGTAATCTGATTCTGGTTCTATGCGTTCTTATAGCCATTTTCCGCTACCGGATATGGGATGTGGAGGTTTTCATCCGGAAAGCCTTGCTGTACCTGGCCGCTACGGCAGTCATCGTCCTTTTCTATCTGATGATGATCTGGCTGGTGGATCAGTTCTTTACCCGGGAGTCCGATCTTACCCGGTTTCTGGTGCTGGCTATTTCTGTTATCACATTCCTGGTGCTGAGAGACCGGATCCAGCGACTAATCGACCGGCTCTTTCAACGAGAATCGTATGATTCTGCCACGGTGGTTTCCGATTTTGAAGGAAAGTTGTCGGGTGTATACCGGATCGACGACCTGAAGCAAAAAATTGTCCAGGAACTGAATAATATATTTCATTTCAAATCCATTGTATTTATCCTGAAAAAAAATGGCCTGATCTATGAGCCTGCCTTCGTATATGGGGTGAACGATCCGCAGATCGGACCGGCCTGTGAAATTTCTCGGGAATTTGAACAGAAACTCTCCAGATCAAAGGTCTTTTCGCCGGAGGAACTGAGCAGCAACCCTCCCTTTCCTGAAATATCAACTACTGAGTTGATTGTACCAATGATAACCGAAGATCAGGTGAAAGGTTTCTTGCTTTGCGGACCGAAGAGATCAGAGAAGACCTATTCACAGCAGGATATCCGGGTACTCTCCACACTTGCGCGGAGAGTTGTCTCCCTGTTGCATACGGCAAATCTCTACCAGAAAGATCTCGACCGGCAACTGATGCTGGAACGCGAAAGGGCCCGAATCTCCCAGGATATGCACGATGACGTGGGCGCCAGCCTGACCCGGATCTCCATCCTGAGCGAACTGGCGAAGAATAATCCGGATACCGTTGGAGAGACCAGGCAATGGCTGGGTCAGATCAGCGACACCTCCCGCGGGGTGATGGAGGAGATGAGTCAGATCATCTGGGCGCTGAATCCGAAAAACGATACCCTGCAAGGACTGATCGCCTACATCCGCCGATTCGCCAACGAATACCTCGAACCAACCTCCATCGCTTGCACCTTCAAACTTCCTGAAACATTGCCGAATCTCCCACTGACAGTCGAGGTGCGGAGAAATATCTACCTGGTGGTTCGGGAAGCTTTGCACAATGTAGTGAAACATTCCGGGGCGACAGAAGTGAAAATCAACCTAACCCCCCATTCTCCTCGGAATTTCAATGACCTCACCCCCCAACCCCCTCTCCTTCAAGGAGAGGGGGAGAAATCCTTCACAATCACCATCCGCGACAACGGCAAAGGCTTTGATCCCGCAGCCCTGGAATTCCCCGGCAACGGGCTCGTCAACATGAAGAAACGGATGCAGGAGATCGGGGGGGAATTCGGGATCATCTCCAATCCTGGTGCCGGGACAGACATTTCAGTGACCATTTTTTCATAAAATACTTGTAGTATTCCAAAATAGTATATACTTTTGTGATATAAAAAGTAAATATCATGAAGATGTTATCCTTAAAACTTGATGATTCTGTATTTTCAGAAACGGAGCAGGTTATTAAAAATATCAAGAAATCAAGGAACAGGTATATAAATGAAGCCCTGGATTTCTATAACAAATTTCAAAAGCGGAAAATCTTAGCAGCCAAATTGGAGAAAGAATCCACGCTGGTTATGAATGACTCGATGGAGGTTCTTAGGGAATTTGAAAAGCTTGATTATGAAGGTTAAGCAGTTTGAGATCTGGATTACGGATTTGAATCCTACAATAGGAACGGAACCAGGGAAAGTAAGGCCAGTGATAATTATTCAAACGGACCTGTTAAACAAACATCATGGGTCATCAATAATCTGCCCGGTAACAACAAATGTGAGGATTGAAAGTGAAATTTTAAGGGTACATCTGCAGGCTGGTTGTTTTGGATTGGATAACCCAAGTGATATTATGATTGATCAGGTCAGGGCAATCGATAATAAGAGACTCTTAAAAAAAACCGGTACAGTATCACAGGAAATTGCCTTGCAAATAAAAAGCAATCTGAAAATACTGTTTGACCTTGAATAATTCACTGATGTATAGCTCTTCCTGAGAATTACTACTTTTTGGGGATATCATCTGACAGGCGTTCAGTGTAATTTAGCTGTTTGAACCTGACCTATGAACGAAAACCCGGTTTTACAGAAACCATTGACCATGGCAAACGCAGATACATTTCATAATGACCCCATCCGCATCGCCATCGTGGAAGACGACAAGACTGTCCGTGAAGGATTGCAGATGCTGCTGAACGGCTCACCCGGGTACTCCTGCGTGGCCGTTTTCGGCAGCGGTGAAGAGGCGCTGGCCGGATTGCCAGAGATCTCTCCGGATGTGGTGCTGATGGATATCAACCTTCCGGGCATCAACGGCATCGAATGCATCCTGAAACTGAAAGAACTGGATCTTTCTATGGTTTTCATCATGCTCACCGTGTTTGAAGATGCCGACGCCATTTTTAAATCCTTATCAGCCGGCGCCTGCGGCTACCTGCTCAAGCATACCCCTCCGGTAAAATTACTGGAAGCCATTCAGGACGTTCACCGGGGCGGCTCGCCGATGTCGGGAGAGATCGCCCGAAAAGTGGTCCAGTCCTTCCAGCATCCAACCACCAAAACCTCAACATCCCTAATCCTCACCAAAAGGGAAGAGGAAATTCTCGGGTTCCTGGCCGAAGGCTATTTTTACAAGGAGATCGCCGCATCCCTGAACATCAGCGTGGAGACCGTCCGCACACACATCCGGAATATCTATGAGAAACTCCAGGTAAGAACGCGGACGGAGGCGGTGCTGAAATATCTCAAGAAGTAAGTTTCCAGTTTCCAGTTCTCAGTCTTCAGTCAAGATTTGCCCACTGCCCACTGCCTTCTGAAGACTGCAAACTTGTCCGCTTGGCCACGTTCCAAATTACTACTAAAAGGGGATTGCTTTCCCCTATTCGGGGAATGTACCTTTGAATAAAGAAAAGCGACCATGAAAAAACTTTACATCCTTTTAATTGCGATTTTTGGATTAAATACAACACATGCACAATGGGTACTACAGAATTCGGGAACAACAGCATTTTTGGCTGATGTCTTCTTCACAAGTTCAAATACTGGTTATGCAGTAGGTTATAATAGTACTGATTCTGTTGGTGTAATTATTAAATCTACCGATACAGGTACGACCTGGGCTACAATATATAACTTGCCACATAAAGGATTAAGTTCAATCTACTTTATTGGTGAGAATACTGGTTATGTAGTGGGAGATAGTGGAACTATCCTAAAAACAACTAATGCTGGCAACACTTGGATTGAATTATCAAGCGGAGTAACCGATTACTTATGGTCAGTGTTTTTTACCGATACCATTACAGGTTATATTTTAACCTACGAATATTATTGTCGGGGTAAAATATTAAAGACAAACAATGGGGGAATGACGTGGACGTTGTCATTGGCTGACTCTACGATAGGGTTCTTCGGCATTTACTTTACTAATGAAAATACAGGTTATGTTGTCGGACACACTGATCTCGGAGAAGGCATGTTTTTAAAAACGGTTGATGCAGGTACAACGTGGACTTTTTCATCAAGCGGAAGAGAATGTGGTTATAATTCTGTGTTCTTTGCTAATCCCAATATAGGTTATGCAGTCGGTGGTTCAATGGCTTTTGCTAAAACAATCGATGCAGGCTTGACCTGGACTACTAATGAATGTGGGCCAGCTTTGTCTTCCTCTTTTTCCGATGTCTGCTTTACCGATGTAAGTACAGGATATGCTATTGCAATGACAACTAACGAAACGGGAATAATATATAAAACCAATGATGGCGGAGATTCCTGGAGTCCAAATTTTGGGTCAGGTCTAGAGGGCACTTATTATAATTCAGTATTTTTTCCTTGTGTCGATACAGGATATGTTGTTGGTACAAATGGCACGATATTAAAAACAACAAATGGTGGCTTACCAGTTGGCATCAAAAACCCGCCATTATTCACAGAGTATTTAATGATTTACCCCAACCCAGCATCCACCACCATCACCATCGAAACCCCTTCCAAATGCTCCCTTTCCATCCTGAATTTTACCGGGCAACAACTCTTGCAACAGGGGATAACAGAATCAACCACCACGTTGGATGTCAGCGGATTGCCTAGTGGTATATACGTCGTGAAACTGGCTGGAGAGAAAGGGATGCAGGTTGGGAAGTTCATTAAGCATTAAGCCGAAAGATAATTTAGTCAATGACTTAAAAACTCACCATATGAAAAACTTTTACATCTTATTGGTTGCTTGGCTTGTGATGAACGGGGCAATGGCACAGGGCTGCCTGCCCGAAGGCATCACTTTTATCAACCAAAGCCAGATTGATAATTTCCAGGCCAATTACCCTGGTTGTACGGAAATCGAAGGAGATGTTACCATTTCGGATAACTGGAATGGCTACATTACAAATCTCGATGGGTTAAGTGTTCTGACTTCCATCGGGGGAAGCCTTGAAATTTATGGAAATAACCAGCTTTCGGATCTGTCCGGATTGGGCGCATTGACATCAGTTGGAGGAACACTCAGTATTGGCTACCATCCCTTATGGAGCGGAGGTGGCTATGGCAATTCTATATTGCCCAGCCTGAACGGGCTTGAATCCTTGACTGATATTGGTGGTAATCTCAATGTAATTGGCAATGCTTCCCTCACCAGTCTGACAGGTTTGAATAACCTGGTTTCGATTGGAGGAGGTATTGCTATATATGAAAATAGCACACTGACCAGCCTTACCGGGCTGGAAGGGCTGACAAGCGTTCCTGGCAGCATTGTTCTGGGTCATTCCGGCATCGGGGGGGTGGATTATGGCAACCCGCTATTGCCTAATCTAACCGGACTGGATAACCTGGCCCATATCGGCGGTGACTTGTATATCCGGGGTTCCGGTTCGCTCCTTGACCTCACAGGATTGGAAAGCCTGGAAAATGTCGAAGGCACCCTTAGAATATCTGGTGTTCCAATGCTATCCAGCTTTTCCGGTTTAGATAACCTGACATCAACGGGCGGATTGTACATAGGAATGCCGCTGACCACACTGAACGGACTGGAAAGCCTGACTTCTATCGAAGGAAACCTGATCATTGAAGGGAATCGTTATTTAACAAGCCTGACCGGGCTTGATAGTCTTGTTTTCATTGGCGGCTTTTTAATGGTTGGTAACGGTGATGATGGGTACACTAATCCATCACTTATAAACTTAACGGGCCTTGGTTCACTAACCTCTATCGGAGCCGGCTTGATTATCCAATATAACGATAGCCTGGTCAGCCTGGATGGATTGGAAAACCTGGCCTTTCTGGGAGGAGACCTTAACATCTATAACAATCCAATGCTTTCGAACTGCTCAGCAGTGGGGATTTGTGATTATTTAGCCATGCCGAACGGGTCTGTTAATGTTTACGATAATGCCGCCGGTTGCAATAATCCGATTGAAATAGCTGAGGCCTGTGGAGTTACCTTGCCATGCCTGCCCTATGGAAATTACTATTTTTTCACACAGGCTGATATAGATAGTTTTTTCGTCAATTACCCGGGTTGTGAAGATCTGGAAGGAGATGTCCTCATTGAAGGGGAAGACATCACAAATTTACACGGGTTAAGTACGTTGACCTCTGTAGGTGGAGACCTTGAAATTTTAGGCAACAACTCCTTGATTGACCTGATTGGCCTGGATAGTCTTACGTATATCGGAGGAAACCTTACTTTATCATATAATAATAACCTTGTTTCTTTATCTGGTTTGAATAATTTAAGTGCTATCAATGGAAGCCTGATTTTAGGTTTTCCTACTCCAGGAAGCAATCCTGGCCTGGTCAGTCTGACTGGGCTTGAGAACCTGACTTCTGTCAGCCTGGATCTTTGTATTCGTCATAACCCTCTCCTAACCTCCATGAATGGCCTCAACAATTTGACCTCAGTAGGCAGAAACCTTTTCATCGACGGAAACAATCTCCTGGAAAACCTGGCAGGACTTGAAAACCTTGTTGCAGTCGGTGGGAGCGTAAAAATCGGCGCATATTGGAATAACAATCCTTCCCTGGTCAGCCTGGCCGGGCTGGAGAACCTGGAATCCATCGGAACAGATTTATCAATTGAAAAGAATACGGCCATGACCAGCCTGTCGGCACTGCAAGGGCTAAACTTTCTTGGAGGTAGCCTGAGTATCGGGCATAACTCTTCCATAAAGGATCTTTCAGGGCTTGAAGGGCTGAATTCTCTCGGTGGTGACCTGCAGATTGTTGGTAACGATTCCCTGGTCCAGCTGACCGGTATGGAGAACCTGACCTCTTTAGGGGGTGAACTCCTGCTAGGAGGGAATAATGCCCTCACCAATCTTGAAGGCTTGAATAATCTGGGTGCGGGATCCATCACAAACCTATCCATTATGGAAAATCCTTCATTATCCACCTGTGAAATCGAAAGTCTTTGCAGTTACCTCGCCAATCCAAACGGAATTGTTGACATTTATGGCAATGCGGAAGGCTGCAATAATCCATACCAGGTAGCAAATGCCTGTAGCATGGTCTTGCCCTGCCTGCCATTCGGTAATTATAATTTTTATTCCCAGGCCGATATTGATGAATTCCAGACTTTTTCTGACTGTACTGTATTGCAGGGCGATGTCCTGATTCAAGGTTCTGATATAACCAATCTGAATGGCTTAAGTGATGTGACATACGTCACTGGAAGGCTTGAAATCAATGGCAACCCTGAACTGACTGATCTGGAGGGCCTGAACAGCCTGGATTCAATTGGTGGTGAACTTTACATATATGATAACCATTCACTGGCGGAACTGACTGGGCTCGGCAGGCTAACAACTATTTCTGGCCTTGCCATTCCGGGTGGTAACGCGTTGACCAGCCTGCATGGCCTTGAGAATTTGACAACAATCCGGGGTGGTATTAGGATTGGAAGTTATAATACTTTACTAACCAGCCTGCAGGGAGTTGAGAATGTCAATGCCAGTCTAATCACCGATCTAACAATCATCTATAACACTTTACTGTCCGATTGTGCCGTGCGGAGCATCTGTGATTATTTAGCCAATCCGATGGGCACCATCACGATTTATTTGAACGACCCCGGCTGCAACAGCCAGGAAGAGGTGCAGTTATCATGCGATACATTAGGAGTTGATGAGGGTACCTTTCAGCGTTCGGTGTTCAGCGTTCAATGTTCACCAAACCCGTTCCATTCGGTTGTCACCTTTGAATATGAACTCGGAGAAGCTGGGGCCGTTGTTTTATCGATAGTCAACAACATTGGGAGGAAGGTTGAAACCCTGATCAACGAGCGTCAGTCAAAAGGAACGCATCTGGCACACTGGGACGCAGAAAACTTTCCCGCAGGAATTTATTTTTACCGGATTCAGGCCGGAAACGAGATAGGGAGCGGAAAGATTATCAAATGGTAAAGCATTTGACGGCCAACTGCCAACTGCCAACTGCAAACTTTTTAACACCTCATATCATGAAAAAAACACTTACAATTTTGGCATTGATTACAATGCTTGCTTTCATCCCGGGATGGAACGGGATCTTCGCCCAGGATCCATACCCGTTGGATTTCCATGCCTATGCCTATAATCCCGTTTTGACCCGCGGAAATCCTGGTTCGTACGATGGAGACTTACTTCTTGGTGCCTATGCCTTTTGGTGGGACGGATATTTTTACCTCTGGTACACAGGAAATGCGGGTATCTGCTATGCCTGGTCTCACGATGGATATGAGTTTTACAAGGGGGGAGAGAATCCTGTATTCACCCCTTCACTGAGCGGTTTTGATTCCTACCAGGTCTCAGGGCCGGTGTTTCTGGAAACCTCTACGGAGTGGGTTATGTATTACTGTGCCCGGGAAGTTCCGGGTTTTGGACCCGGACAATTCATAGGCCGCGCAACGGCCTATAGTCTCATCGGTCCGTGGGAGCGCTCCCCCGACCCGGTATTGTCTGTTGGCAACGCCGGAGAATGGGATATGGGATTCATTACCCCGCACAATGTGATCCCACTGGATACAGGAGGGTTTGTCATGTTTTATTCGGCATCAGATGATATTGTAACCGGATTATATATGGTTGGTATGGCGACCTCTCCTGATGGCATCACATGGACAAAATATAATGATCCGAACACCCCTTTCCCTCCCTATGAGGAGAGTGACCCCGTGCTCTGGACCGGAGATCCAGGAGAGTGGGATGATGAAATGGCTGCCTATGGGACGGTTATAAAAAAAGCAGACCACTATGAAATGTACTATACCGGAAGTCAAAATGGTGTGGAAAGCGGGATCGGTTTCGCTTCAAGTGCTGATGGAATTACCTGGCAGAAATATCCCGGAAATCCGGTATATATTCCTGCAGATGATCCATATGCGGTATCGATCAATAGCCTGTTCTTCGAACTGCCCAGCCTGCTGGTGTACAATGATGTTGTATTCATGTACTATGACTATGGCATTATTGAAAATTCAATTGGGGTGGCGACTGCGGAGGTATGGGCAGGAAATGAGGAAACCCGAATTTCGAATTTCGAATTTCGAATTTCGATTGCTCCAAATCCAGTCATTCAGTCGGCCACCTTCTCCTATTCATTGAACGAATCAGGACAAGTGAAACTTGAGATCTTCGACAGTTTCGGGCGGCTCGTGGATGAACCGGTAAATACCTGTCAGCAAAAAGGAGAGCAGCAGGTTTATTGGAATGCGGATGACTATCCTGCAGGGATCTATTTTTACCGCATTCAGGCCGGAAATGAGGTGGGGAGTGGGAAGATGATCAAATGGTAAAATGGTAAAATGTAAGATGGCCAAATAAT
>JACZJJ010000053.1 GCA_014860625.1 Bacteroidales bacterium
TCAAAATGCCATCAAAGAGATGGAGGAGAATGAAAGGGATCTGATCAATAAGCAGGTCACAAAAGAGTCGCTCATGCGGCAGCAGCAGATCCTGACTCGTCTGCTCGAATCGGAAAAAGCAGAACAGGTTCGGGAGCAACAGGAGAAAAGAGAATCGGATGAAGCAAAAAATCAAAAATATAGTAACCCGGAGCAAAAATTTGAGTATAAGAAGTACTCTGTGGGTGGTTCAGACTTGTTAAAATACAAAGCACTTCCTGTAAGCCACTTCTACAAAGATAAGTCAATGAGGTACTTGATTCAAATTAGCAAATAGCATGACGACAAATAGCGACATCATTTCAATTCGCTCAAACGAAGAACTTAACAGGCTTGAGAGGTTTATAGAAGAGATCCTGGACTATTACAATATACCGGGCGAGTATTTCGGAAATATATTTCTTGCTGTAACAGAGGCGGTTCAACTGAGTTTGAAAAATGAGGGAGAAGTAACTGTGGAAATGAAAAAGAGTCGGAAGGGGGTTTCTTTCAGCATTACTCAACATAAGGCAACGGACCAGGAGCTGGATGAACTGGACAGGGCGATTGCAAAACATACCTTCGCCAGGGAGACTTTTATCATTCGTTCTCTGGCCGATGAGGCCGAATTACTGAGAGATGGCAAAACAATTGTACTCAGGTTTCATATCACGGGAATTAATCTGGAGCGATCGCTTTTACGATCCGAAAAGTTGAAGAGTTACCTTACCAGGAAGGAAAAGGTAGTGGATACGAATGAATGAGAAAGCCATACAGTTTTTTACTGAGGATATTCAATATCAGATCAAAGGAAAGGGGATTCTGCGCAGGGGAATCGTGCAACTGATAGAAGAGAAGAGTTATCGGTTAGGCACTGTAAACATCATTATTTGCAGCGATACATTTTTGAAGGGGTATAATAAAAAGTACCTGAATCACGATTACTATACAGATGTAGTGGCATTTGACCTTTCTGAGAATCCGGAGGAAATCCGGGGAGAGGTCTATATTTCGCTGGACAGGGTTCGGGAAAATGCCCGAATTTTTCGCGATACAGTACCAAAAGAACTGGCCAGGGTGATGATTCATGGCATTCTTCACCTGACGGGAATGGATGACTCTACGGAAAAGCAGCGTGAGGGTATGCGAAAAGAGGAAGACAGGTTCTTATCAACCCTCTTTAAGGCCTGATAACCAGAATATAACAGCAAATTGTTCCACGTGAAACATAAGGAAGAGACACACAACGTATACGATATTATTGTTGTTGGCGCTGGACATGCGGGGTGTGAGGCCGCAGCCGCCGCTGCAACTTTGGGTTCCCGAACTCTTTTGATCACGATGAACATGACGAACATGGCTCAAATGTCCTGCAACCCTTCCATTGGTGGGATCGCAAAAGGACAGATTGTTCGGGAAATTGATGCATTGGGTGGACTGACGGGTGAGGTCACCGATGCCACCATGATTCAGTTTCGTATGCTGAACCTTTCCAAAGGTCCGGCCATGTGGAGTCCTCGTGCACAGAACGACCGCATGCTGTTTTCAATCGAGTGGAGGAACAGATTGGAACGAATACCCAACCTCGATTTTTGGCAGGATTCTGTCACGGAGTTGCTTGTAGAAGGGAACCGTGTCACCGGTTTGATAACTACCCTTGGAATGACTTTTTATGCCACATCGGTTATCCTGGCAAACGGGACATTTCTAAATGGGATTATTCATATTGGAGAAAAACAGTTTCACGGAGGAAGGATAGGGGAGAGGTCATCAAAGAACCTGACCGAAAGCCTGAAGGAATTTGGACTGGAATCAAACCGTATGAAAACCGGAACACCTGTGCGGGTTGATGGCAGAAGCCTTGATTTTTCTAAAATGACGGAGCAACCCGGAGACAAAATTCCCGGAAGATTTTCGTATCTGAATACACCTGGGGCTCAGAAACAGCGAAGCTGTTACCTGGCTTATACGTCTGGCGAAGTTCATGATATTTTAAAGACCGGGTTTAGTCAATCCCCTCTCTTTACAGGGAGGATTAAGGGAACCGGCCCGAGATATTGTCCGTCAATTGAAGATAAGATCGAGCGCTTTGCTGATAAAGAGAGGCATCAGTTGTTTATTGAACCGGAAGGTTGGGATACGGTTGAGTACTATGTAAACGGATTCAGCTCCTCGTTGCCTGAAGAGGTCCAGTTCGCTGCATTGCGGAAGGTGAAAGGGTTTGAACGTGCCCGCTTTTTCAGGCCCGGGTATGCCATCGAATATGATTATTTTCCTCCTCACCAGCTCTCTTTTTCACTGGAGTCAAAAGTGATCGAAAATCTGTATCTGGCCGGTCAGATCAATGGAACTACTGGTTACGAAGAGGCAGCTGCGCAGGGATTTATGGCAGGCATCAACGCCCACCTGAAGTTACAGGGAAGAGAACCTTTTATTCTGAAAAGATCTGAGGCATATATCGGCGTACTGATCGATGACCTGATCACAAAAGGTACCGAGGAACCATACCGTATGTTTACGTCAAGGGCCGAATACCGGATCCTGCTGCGCCAGGATAACGCCGACTTTCGTTTAACACGGAAGGCCCATCTGTTGGGTTTTGCCACAGATGACCGCCTTGAACGAATGGAGCAGAAATATACAGCCATCAACCAGATCGTCGATTTCTTGAAAAAGACCAGCATCACTCCGGAGGAGGCAAATCCGATGCTTGAGAGATGCGGTACGGCACCGATGAGCCAGGGTTCCAAATTGTCCGCCTTGTTGCTGCGTCCCCAGGTATCTATTAAAGATATGGCTCAGGATCTTCACCCGGTGGCTCATTTCGTGGAGAATTGTACGGATTGCGGAAATGAAGCCCTGGAGGAGGCGGAAATATTGATTAAATACGAAGGCTATATTCAGAAAGAACAGGAGATTGCTGATAAACTATCCAGGCTGGAGTACATGGCTTTGAGTCCGGAAACAGATTACCATCTTTTGAAATCATTATCGTCAGAAGCCAGGGAGAAGCTGAGTCGCATAAAACCCGAAACAATTGGCCAGGCTGCCAGGATTAGCGGGGTTTCACCATCAGATATCTCTGTGTTAATTGTTCATTTGGGAAGGTGATTGTTCCACGTGAAACATACAGTTATGAATGAAAAACTTGCGGCATGCCCCATCTGTAACAGGTCGGGGGAAAATCGATTCCTGGAGGGAGAAGACTATTTCCTGAGCAGGGAAACGTTTACCATCACAGCGTGTTCCTCATGCGGTTTTCGATATACAAATCCGCGGCCAACCGAAGAATCTTCCGGAGTGTATTACCAAACCGATGAATATATATCGCATGATGCCGCAAAGGGAGGGATCATTCCAACCTTATACGGGATCGCACGCTATTTCACGTTGCGCTCAAAGTTTCGCATCGTAAAGAGATATTCACCCGGAAAAACCCTGCTGGATATAGGTTGTGGGACAGGTGAATTTTTAAATTTCTGTCAAACCAAAGGGTTCGATTGTACCGGAGTAGAACCTTCAGACAAGGCCCGGTCCTTTGCGCAAAAAACGTACAACCTGGAAGTGAAATCCGATTTTTTAACTGAGGTTAACCAGAACAGACAGTTTGATTGCATCACCCTGTGGCATGTGCTGGAACACATTCATCGACTTGACGAAACCTTTGTCAAGTTGACCAAACTCCTGGATAAAAAAGGAGTATTGATCGTGGCCCTTCCAAACAGCAACTCTTACGATGCCTTACACTACGGTAAATTCTGGGCAGCATATGATTTACCCCGGCACATTTATCATTTCACAAAAGATACCTTGAAAACGCTTGCAGAAAAACATCACTTTGCCTGCGTGAAAATCATTCCTCAAACATTGGATGCATACTATATCTCCATGCTCAGTGAAAAATACCAGACCGGCTCCTCAAATTATGTAAAGGCGTTTTTTCATGGCATGCTCTCAAACTGGAAAGGAAGAGATCCTCAATTGGGTCATTCAAGTGAGATCTATATCCTAAAGAGCAAAATTGTTTAATTTTAAGCCTCAGAACGGTTTAGGTCTCCGAATGAATGGTTCAGATTACCTGACCCTCTAAAGCGCCGCAGAATGCCTCAATTCGAATCGCGATTAATGCACTGATAAACAGATGATTAATGGATTTTTCTCAAACATATAGCAAGCGTTCATGTGTGGGTTGCCTGATCATGGGCTTACTGGCCATCTTTTTTCTGATCGTCATTCCCTGGCAGAGAGAGAGACGGGAAAATCCAAAGGAAATTCTGAAACGGTTTGAAGCCTTTCTGCAGGAACACGAAAGTCATATCCAGGATGAACTTCGGTTTGTCTCTGAGAATTTTTTGACAAACCCTTCAGCGGATTTAACAAAGGAGCAGCTGGCTGCAATTCCCAATCCTGACGACAGGGAGTTGACCTTGCTGATCTACCAGAACGATTCCCTCATATTCTGGTCTGATAATTCGGTCCCTTTTTACGCATTCGACATTTCAGGTACTGATTCTCTTCCTGAAATCAGGAAACTGGCCAACGGATGGTATGAGTTGTCTGTGTTTAAAAAAGGAATTTTTTCCATGGTTGGACTTTGTCTGGTCAAGCAGGCATATCCTTTCCAAAACCAATACTTAAGAAATACCTACACAGGGATCATCCAGGTCCCGGACGACGTAAAGATCTCCCTGGAAAAGGGCCAGCACAATGCCTTTTCCTCAGAAGGCAACTTCCTGTGTTCGCTGGAAATCCCGGAAAACCTCCCTCCCCAACAAGATCAGGGTTGGCTGGTATTCCTCCTGATAGCCGCTTTTCTCTTCCTCATCGCATTCCTCTATCGGGTTTCCTCCCAGCTTCAAGCAGTCATTAAAAACAACTATTGGCTTTTTTTTATCTTAACGGCGGATATCGTACTTCTGCGCGGATTACAGTTTTTTGCCCGATGGCCGGCTTCACTCTATAATTCTGAGTTGTTTGGTCCCGTCCTTTACTCCTCTTCCCGGCTCTTTCCTTCTCTGGGAGACTTTCTGCTTAATAGCCTCCTGATACTGGTTGTCGGATTCATCTTTTATCAGACCTGGCCAGCGAAGCAAACAGGCATTGTAAGACCTCCCTGGAAACGATCCGTTCATACCGTCCTCTATTTTCTGGTCAGTTTGCTGGCGCTGTTGCTTGTGATGGCAGGGATAAACAGCCTGGTCATCCATTCAACTCTTCCGATGAACCTGGAAAATATCTCGCGGTTGTCGTGGGAAAGCATCCCGGCTTTCGCAAGCATCAGCTTCCTTGGCCTGGCCTGGATTCTTCTGACATTAAGGTTAACTGTTGAGACCAAAGCAAAGAAATTTCCTTTTGCCTGGTTTTTTCTGGCGATGGCTCTCTTTGCAGTGGGTGCGACTGTGGTTCTCAACAGGGCCAATAACCAGCGTGAAAAAGAACAGCGTGAACTGATTGCTTTGCAGCTGGCGGCCCGACAGAATCCGGTTACGGAGATGCTTCTGCAACAATTGGTTGATACCATTCTGCAGGATCCCCATATCCGCCAAACACTGGCAGTTTCAGGACGCAGTGAAGCAGATCAGCTGATGACTGACGACAGCACAACACGCTATCTTTTGCAACATTTTTTCAAGGATTACTGGAATAATTACAACGTCCTGATAACCATCTGCAGGCCTTCCAAAACCTTGCGAATCCAACCCCAGGGATTTGTAATCGGGTGTTCGGCATACTTCGATGAGGTGATCGCTTCATTCGGGAAAAATTGCCAGGAGGGGATCTATTTCCTCGATTACGGTTATGGCAATGAAAACTACATTAGCCGGCTTCCCATAACCGGAAGTGAAACGATACTCTATGTTGAAATCAGTTCGAGAAGCACCTACCGGGATCTTGGTTACCCCGAGTTGCTGGTCGACCGAAGAACTTATGATGTTCCCGACCTGGCCGATTATTCCTACGCATTTTTTCAAGGCAATCAGCTGGTCCATAGGGTAGGGGAGTATACCTATGGATTTGATCTGAGCGGGTATGTCGATACGGTAACCGGAAATCTCCTTACCTCTTCCGATCGGATGGATCATTTTCTATACCGGATCAACAACACTGATACGTTGCTGATAAGCAAGCCGCTGCCCACCTCGCTCAGCATCATCTCTCCTTTTTCATACCTGCTTATATTTATGTTTCTGTTATTCGGTGCAGGTTACGGAATTGGGCATCTTGGGGATCTTCGGCCGATCTCCGCTCTTTCGCTACGAAACCGCCTTCAGCTGTCGATGCTCGGGATGATCATCACATTGTTCATCATTACCGGGCTTTTGATGATGGTCTATCTGACCTGGCTGAACAGCGAGAAGAATGAAGAAAACCTGATGGAACGTACACTCTCCATCCTGATCGAGGTGGAGCATAAGTTTGACAATCTCGGTAATCTCCAGGATGCAGAAGTGGAGGAGCTTGAAAATGTTCTGATCAAGTTCTCCAATGTATTCTTTTCCGACATCAACCTGTACAATCCCCAGGGAGTGCTTCTGGCATCTTCCCGGCCCAGGATCTTCCAGGAGGGGTTGATCTCAGACCTGATTAACCCACAGGCCTACCGGCGGCTTCATCAAAAACGGACCTCCATGTTTGTACAAACAGAGCACATTGGCGGGCTTAATTACCTTTCGGCCTATGTCCCTTTTTACAATACACAAAACAAGCTGTTGGGATACCTCAATTTGCCCTACTTTTCACGGCAGGATGACCTGCGGCGTGAGATATCCACCTTTTTAATTGCTTTTATCAATATTTATGTGCTGTTTTTCCTGATAGGGGCTCTGGTGACTTATCTGGTGAGCAATTACATCACCTCTCCCCTGAAGCTGCTTGCACAGCGGATCGGCAGGATTCGAATCGGAAAAACCAACGATAAGCTGGTATGGCGGAGAAACGATGAAATAGGTACACTTGTAGGGGAGTACAACAGGATGCTTGATGAGCTGATCGTTAGTGCCGAGAGACTTGCCGTATCTGAACGGGAATCCGCCTGGCGTGAAATGGCCCAGCAGGTAGCCCATGAAATTAAAAATCCCCTGACACCAATGAAACTGGGGGTTCAATACCTGCAAAAGGCATGGGAAGAGGGAGCGGAGGACTGGGATATCCGTTTAAAACGATTCTCTGATGCATTGATTGTCCAGATTGATACACTGAGCTCCATTGCCTCTGAATTTTCCTATTTTGCCCGGATGCCGGAACCCGAAAATGCCATCCTGAACCTGGATGATCTCATCAGGGATGCATTGCTGATCTATAAGGACGTTTCAGCCATTCAGGTATCATTTCATCCGTCTCCACCCGCAAAATGGGTCTACGCAGATCAGAGGCAGCTTCTTCGGGTATTCAGCAACCTGATCAATAACGCCATTGAAGCCATTGAAGCGCGTCCTGATACCGAAGGAAAGATAGCCGTTGAAACTGAGAATACAGAGGGTGAAACCATAGTACGAATTTCGGATAATGGAAAGGGGATCGGCCCTGAGGAGGCTGATAATATATTCCAGCCCAATTTTACGACCAGAAGTGGCGGTGCAGGCCTAGGGCTCGCTATTGTGAAAGGGATCATTCATTCTGTTGGCGGTTCCGTCACGTTCACCTCCGAACCGGGTAAAATGACTACTTTTACGATCCGGTTTCCGGCGGCTTCAGTTCCGAAAATGGATGAACAATCATGAAACAAGTCAACGTACTCTTTTTTCTGCTCGGCATGATTCTTTTAACAGGATGCCGGCAGACAGATCCCGACGGCATCTATTATCCGTTCAAAAATCATGTTTGGCAGCGATTCAATATCCTGAAGTTTGAAATTCCAGTCAAACAGTCGGACAAACCCTACACCGTTGTTTTCTTTGCCAGGCACAATGCGGAATTTCCATATAAATCGCTCGATTTCAACATGGTTATGAATACCCCTTCGGGGGAAGAGCGTATCCGGGAATTTCAACTGTTGATCAGGGACAAGGATGATGCTTTTCTTGGTGATTGTGAGCTGGAAATTTGTGAAACGACCCTCGTACTTAAAAAGGACCTGTCTATCAACAAAGACGGAATGCTGATGGTTGAACTGGAGAATTTAATCCCGCGTATGGAGACTCCCGGACTTCTAGGGGTTGGTATCCGGCTTCAGGGGAAGTGAAAGAATCCACGGCATTCCACCTCATCTTTTTCCATTTGCCTCACCAACTCATCCAGAGAGTTGAAGCGTAACTCATCACGGATTCGTTCAAGAAAGCGGATCGATATGTTTTGCCCGTAGATATCTTCATTGAAATCAAATATGTTCACCTCAACCGTGAATGACGGTTTTTCTAATGTAGGCCTGAAACCGATATTGGCCATGCCTGGAAAAATAGCGGATTCAAGTTCAACGGTTGCGGCGTAAACTCCGGTAAGATGATGAAACTGTCCGGCATCAGGAAGATCCAGGTTAGCTGTTGGATAACCCAGTTTTCTTCCGAGCTGGTTTCCTTTGATAACGGTGCCGGAAATGGTAAAAGGAGCAGTCATAGGCCCCATAAAACTACGAATAATTTGAGCAATTAGTTAATGGGGCTCATGATACCCATTCATAATGCTTTTAAAGTTGGCCCCAGGACTTGCTCCGATCGTACAGAAGTAAATATGGATGAGCATGAACAATGAGATGATAAATCCGGAGATAATATGGAACAGGTCGGTCAGGTGAAGACCACTTGTTCTCAGAATGGTGGTTGGAATTGTTTGTGGATAGAGCAGTGCCCAGCCGGTGATAAAAACGACCGGCACAAACAGGTACATGATGAACACATAGGAAAAACGCTGCAGCGGGTTGAATTTGTTCTCCCGGGTGATGGGAAAAGGAGGGCTTTCTCCTTTAAAAATCCCAAATGTGTAATATGTTGCCTGGGTCATCAATCGCTTCATCAGTCCCTTAAATTTAATCTGATACTGACTCCCGTTAAAGGCAAACAGATTCCCGATAAAAAAGATGAGATAATTTATCGTTAAAATGATTCCTGCAATGTTGTGAATGGCAACGGCAGTATCAAATTTCACCAGGGCGATTGCCGGAGCAGAGAATTGCATGCTAACCCCGGTGACAATGAGGATCAGGCAAAGTAAGGCATTAACGAAATGCCAGAATCTTAGCCAGATCGGATAGAGGTATAATCTTTCTTGTGCCATGGATTTCTATTTTTTTAGGATTCTGAGAATGGAATGGAAGGCAATACCGCCAATGACTCCAATAAATACGATCAGGCTAATGATGTTCAGTGTTTGGTTTCGGCTTGCTCCGATAACCACAGAATCACTTGTTGTGATACCCCTGAAAAACCCGTCCTGGGTTCGAACTTCCTGGGCTTCGTATTTGTATAAGGAAGCAAGCAATTCAGGCCTGGTGGAGTGACACTCTTTGCAGTTTCTGACAGCCATGCTTTTTGGCAACACTTTGTGCGCAATCAACAAACTGTCAGAGACTTTTTCGGCGTGACATTCGATGCAGCGTACAGAAGCGATATGCAGCTCCTGGTTGGGGAGCCAGTCGTGGCTTTTGATAAGATTTGGCCGTTCACGGTCGGTCAGTAGCTGGAACCTTCTGAAATCACTGTGGCAATCAAGGCAAATGGTATTGTCATAAATGATGGTCTCACGGATATTTTCGTTGGTCCGTGCATTGATCTTATAGGTGTGCGGATCGTGACACATCCAGCAGGTAAAATCTTCGCTATGCTTTTCAGAATGGACGCTCTCCTGAAATTCGGCATCAATCTCCTCAAAGTGATATTGTGCGTAACTCTCGTCACCCTCATGGCAATCGAGGCAGTTGTATTTGTATTCCATGCGAAGGACTCCTTCGTGGGGAAAATTTTCATACTCTTCCGAATGGCAGTCGGTGCATTTAAAAGAGCGGTGATTGGAAATATAAAATTCATTGGGGGAGATGATTAGCTCAGAGTACATCTTCTGATTAACCATCCTGCCCTGTTCTGTATTTTCGTAAGTGTACATGGATTGTCCATGGCATTGAAAACACTTGTGGTTTTCATCGGAATTGGGGAACTGAGAAAGGTCTGTAGTTTGTTCCTCCGGAGAGCTCTGGCTTATTTGCCTGGAATCTTCATACCTCAAAGGCTCTGCCGAATAATCAAAGGCAAAGATGATGATGGTCAGAAGAATGAGAACAATAACAAGCCATGATGGCCTGATGTAAATATCTCTCATCATACCTAATTTATTTAACTATTTACATGTGTAAAAAGAAAAAGGATGCTATCAAGACATCGTCGAAGTAGCATCCTTTGTTTTCATGGTCTCCTATGTTATTTCTTCATGGTTCGCATGTAGGCAACCAGTGCCCAACGGTCTGCCTCGCTGGTCACCTTTTTCTCGAAATTAGGCATTTCGTCTCGTCCTATGAAAGACATGTAATAAATCTCACCGTCGGTATTCTTTTGAAATGCGGCGGTGGAGAAATCACCGGGGAAAGTCTTCAGCATAGCTGCTTTGGGTCCGTCACCAAGGCCTTGGCTGCCGTGGCATGATTTGCAGAATTTTGACCAGAGCATTTTTCCGTCTGCCAATGCAGCTGCGTCATCAGCTTTTACAGTGCTTTTCATAGTCTTGTACTTGGCTGGAATGTCCCATGGTTTAGCATCCTGGGAATAGACTGCCGTTACAAAAAAGAGGGCAATCATACATGTGATCGAATAAATCAATGTTTTTTTCATGGTTTTTGATATTAATTAGTTAAACAATAGTTATTTTAAAAGTTCCACAATCTGGTCATGTTAAACCCAAACATGATCGCTCCGTTGAAGAAGTCATTTTGGTTATACATGACAATATCTTGGGGTAGCAATCCAGGTGCAGCAGAGACAAAAATGTGAAATGCGTGCGTGCTGGTTGAAATTTCAACACCCAGTCCGAAGTTAGGCAGAGGTGACCTGGGTCCGTAATAGATTCCTTTCTGTCCGTATTTCAGGATAAAAGGCGTATCGTAACCAAGCATCAATGGTACTTCGCAGCTCGCAATCACAGAAGTTTGCGGGCTAACTTTCAGCCGTGCGATGGCAGAAATGGAAAAGGCGTCATTTTTAATCGTGGTGTCTACCTTGTTAAAATGCACAAAGGCAAATCCCATCTGCATGGAGAAGGCCCGTGAGAACCGGCGGGCAAACATCAACTCGTGGAAATAGGAGAAGCGGTCAACAAAGGCATAATCTTTCCCGAAGTTGGACTTGTCGCCGGCGTTAAGCGCCATGTTTCCATAATAACCGATAGTTAACGGGAAACCCCCTTTGCGCTGATGGAAAAAGGTGTACTTCAGGGAGAGATCCTGATACCGGTTGTTTTTGGTGGTACCGAAACCAATCATCAGGTTATCGGTGATGCTGTAATTCAGAGCCATCCGGATATTGGTTGCACCCCAGATCCCAAAAAGGTCAGTGAATCCGTTTTGAATGGTACCGAACCGGTGTTGAAGAATAAACTCCAAACTATTCGCAGGATAGGTTTTAACGGTTTGATCATCCATAAAGATGCCGCTTTCGAAGGGAGCCCGTTCAAGAGGTTTTTTCTCAGGCTTCGCCTCTTCACCTTCCTGAGCAAAAATATTGCCAAAGCCGATAAAGAGGAGGAGTAAAACCAGGAGACTTTTTTTCATATGTATCGTTGTCATCATGTTCTATCTTGTTTCGTGATATTAACTCCGTTAATTGTTGAGGGCGCCTTGCTGTATCCAGACGAGCACTTTTCCGGCATCGCTTGCATTGGTATAGGGGGCCATCGATCCTCCGCTCGCCATACATGTATAGATGATGCTTTGATTTGGGGAATCGGAATTTACAAACCCTCCGTTAATCAAGGCGTTGTATGAATTTGCAGCAGTCAGATCAGGGGGTGTTTTACCAACACCGTGGCATCCCGTGCAACCCTTGTCCCAGATTGCCTGAATCTCTGTTGCATAACTGACGGGCACCGAAGGATCCGGCACATCGTAGGTGATCTTCTCATACTCACACGAACCCAGGGCAACCAAGCCTACGATCAGTATGATCATATTGATTAATTTCCTCTTGTACATATGATTTAATTTAGATTAAATGTTAAAAGGTAACCTGTTTTATCAAAAAAGGCTCCAGGTATTGCTCCCTGAAGCCTTTTTTATGTTTATTTCAGGAATTAGTAACCCAGGGATTCAAGATAAGTAATCCCATCTTCGATCATGCCATTGGCACGTTTGAAGTTGTGGATACCCATACTGCGGTCTTCCTCAATGAATTTGTAGTTGTAGAAGATAGCAAGCAGTTTTTGGGTATGAGCAACAGTGGTTACAAGATACCCTGGATGGGCAACAGTATCCAGTACACCGGCGAGTGCCAGCTTGTGTTCCAGGATAACCAGACCTTCTTCAATGATCGTCTGCTTTCCTTCATAATCGAAGTTGGTAACAGCACCGTCGTGGCAAGCAGGAATGTTACACCCGGCTGTGTTGGCCCAAAGTGTATGTCCGCCTGTTGCAAAACCTGAAGCTGTAGCACCGTGGCAATCAACGCAGGAAGTTCTTCCGGTATGATAGGAATTTGCAAGAACGGCGTCACCATTGATATCATAACCACCTGTTCCGGCGAGCATCGGGCTTTGAGGTCCGTGGTGCGGTCCGTAACGGTAACTGGTTGGCTGAAGTGTGGTGGTGGTGCTGGTGGGATCCGTAATCTCCGGAGTAGCTAACCTTGACTGGTGGCAACGTGCACACAGGTTGCCGCTAGCGTCTCCACCATCAGTCGTCATGTCGGTAGTTCCACCAAGACAGTTCGTAAACGAAGCTTTGGTGCGAAGTTCCCAGTCAGCAGCTGTGTAGGTGTCGTGAATCTTGTGGCAGGTACGGCAGTTGATGGGAGCAGGGTTCTGAATAATCTCTGAAGTTTCCCATTCGCCAGTTGTAAGACACTCCTGGAAGCCCTGGCTGTTGTGGCATGGGGAGCAATCAACTGCATTTCTGGCCAGTGTGGTTGCTGCAGCGTGCTGTGATGCATCATACTGAACGATCTTGGCAACGATCAGTTCAGAAAAATTGTGGCACTGGGTGCAGGTAGCGTTAGCATCCGTACCATCTGTACCATTTGCTCCGGCAGGACCCTGGGGTCCCTCTTTGGTGCAACTGGTAAACATTAAACTTGCCGCGGAAATCATCATCCCGGCAGCAAACAAATAAGTTAATACTCTTTTCATACTGTTTTGGTTTTTGTTTAACTATTCACTTTCTCTCAATAACAGAAACGGGTATAGGCGTTCAGTCTGGGAGCAAAAATAGACAAGTTCGCTGTGTTAGAGGATTAACAAAGGGGTGAGATTTATTCATCCAGATAGTGATATATGTCTATGAAAAACTGACGCAGATCAGTTTATGTGATGATATATATCAACGATGAAAGAGGTATTAGAATACTGAATAACAAATAACAGTTTGAAGATCAATGACATATTATCCTGTCTGGCTAATTTGCCTGAGTTGTTTTTCATTCAGGATTTCGATGGTGTTGCCAGTCACTTTGAGGATGCCTTCGTCCTTGAGCTCTTTCAGAATACGGATGGAACTCTCTTTTGACATACCAGAAAGGTCGGCAAGGTCCTGGCGGGAGATGGATATTTCAAAGGGATTTATACCGTAAATCTTCTCGCGGAGGTAAAAAATCACATCGGCAATCCGGCCGGGCATCTGTTTCTGGGTGAGACTGACTACCTGGTCGAAGTTGAATATGGCCTGGCGGGAGACCCTACGGATAAACTCTTCAGCGAAATCGGGGTTTTGACGGATCAGCTCCTTGAAAATATTGACATCCACCAGGCAGGCGGTTGTCTCTTCCACCGCCGCCGCCGAATAATAGTGTCGGTTATCCACGTAGGTGCCCGGACCGAAGATATAATCGACCGGTTTTACGAGGCCCAGGATGAGATTTTTCCCATACCCCTCTATATATAATTTAGCAAGCCCTTTGGTCAGGCAGACAAAGTGTGGAGATGGCGTTCCCTGCTTGAAGAGGATTTCGCCCGCCTTGTAATGAACCGTATAACGGCCCTTGTTGATCTGCTCCAGTTCCTCCGGCTTAAGGCTACTGAAGATGGATGTTTTGCAGTTACAGTTCTTGCAATTCTCCGACTCCTGTATCTTGTTCATAGAAATCGTCTTAGATCAATTTTACAATGAATGCAAATATAGTATTAAATTGATCTTTATCGACAAAATATTTGACACGGATCAATAATCCATTGATCTATATCAATAGTGTGAAATAATTAACGGGTAATCAAAATCAACGGAAATATCCGTTTAACCTATGAATTTCAGTAGGTATTCGGCGATCTGGATGGCGTTGGTTGCTGCACCTTTGCGGAGATTGTCCGACACGATAAAGAGGTTCAGGGAGTTCTTCCGGGATTCATCCCGCCGGATCCGCCCCACGAAAACATCGTCTTTTCCTTCGGCCAGGAGAGGCATGGGATAGATGTTGTTTCTGACATCGTCTTGGATGGTTATCCCGGGGCTTTCAGAGAGGATAGAGACGATGTCTTCGAGGTTGAAGGGTGAAGAAAACTCAATGTTGACAGCTTCCGAATGCCCTCCCATCACAGGTACCCTTACAATCGTGGGGGAGACCATAATGGAGGGGTCGTCAAGAATCTTACGTGTTTCAT
The DNA here is from genome assembly GCA_014860625.1 of Bacteroidales bacterium. Classification (GTDB taxonomy): domain Bacteria; phylum Bacteroidota; class Bacteroidia; order Bacteroidales; family FEN-979; genus QYOJ01. The sequence continues at coordinate 14,740 of JACZJJ010000053.1, forward strand.
GCACCAGCTTCATCTCCTCAGCTGTATATCCGTTTTCCTGGAAGGCTCCCCCATGCGGGAAGAGATTGAGGTCGATCCGGTGGGGATAGGCCATCTCCCCTTCAACTCCGTTGCGTTCATTCTCGAGCTGCTTTACCGCCCTGGCTCCCGTACCGGAAACCGACTGGTAGGTAGAGATAACAACCCGTTTGATTTGATACCTGGCATGCAGGGGAGCAAGAACCATCACCAGCTGGATGGTTGAGCAGTTGGGGTTGGCAATGATGTAATCGTTTGACCTGAGTATTCCGGCATTGATTTCAGGAACCACCAACGGAATATTGGGGTTCATTCTCCAGGCGGAGGAGTTGTCGATCACCCTGATTCCGGCTTCCGCGTATTTTGGCGCCCATTCGCGGCTCACATCACCTCCTGCTGAGAAAATGGCAATGGCAGGCTTCTCGCTGATCGCTTGCAGGTGGTCCGTAACCGGATAATCCCCATCGCGAAACCTGATCAGTTGCCCTGCAGAATGGGGTGAAGCTACCGGAATCAGGAGATCGGCCGGAAACGAACGCTCTTCCAGAACCTTCACCATAACCCGGCCAACCAGGCCCGTCGCGCCAACAACTGCAATTTTCATTGGACAAAGATAACGGTAAATTTAAAAAGTAATTCTAAATTCTGAACCGTTGCGAAGCGAATCCAGCCGAAGCCAATTTTTTAATTTTTGATTCGAAGTATTACCTTTTAGGTGTTTTTCCGATTAATGGAGAAAACGGTATGAAAACAACTCTCTCTTTTCTTTTAATTTTGATCATCCTGGTGCCGGTAATCTCCTTTTCCCAGGTAGTGGATGATTTTTGGGATGGTGATTTTACCCACAATCCCCAATGGGAGGGCGACTCCCTGCATTTTGAGGTAAACAGCGCCAAACAGCTGCACCTGAAATGGGCAGGAGCCGATACCTCCTACCTGGCAACCTCCAGCACCTGGCTGAGTGAAATGGAGTGGAACTTCTGGGTGAAACTCTCCTTCAACACTTCGGCAAACAACTACATGAAAGTCTATCTCACCTCCGACCGGATGGAACTTGACCAACCGCTAAACGGATACCTGGTAAAGATTGGCGGCTCGAACGACAGTGTTGATATATGGAAGCAGGAAGGGGAATCAACACAGTTACTGTTTCACTTTCCGGATATTTCCACAGCACAATCAACAAACTTGCTCAGGATAAAAGTGGTGAGGGAGGCTTCGGGCTTATGGACAGCCTGGGCCGACCCCTCAGGCGGCGAAGCATTTGCCGAGCAGGGCTCGTGGATGGACGATACGTTTCAGGGCACCTCCTGGTTTGGATTCTGGTGCAAATACACCTCAAGCAACGCCACCAAATTGTACATGGACGATGTCTATGTTGGGCCAATCATCAGGGATACCATCCCCCCCTCATTGATTACACTTTCTATACCCGACAGCCTGCATATTCAATTGACTTTCTCCGAAAACATGAGGGAGGCAGAAGCATTGAAAAACTCGAACTATACCTTGCTCGCAAGCTTAAGGCACCCGTCAGCGGTGGTATTTTCTTCTGGGAACCTCAACGAAGTGCTGTTGACCTTTGACCAACCCCTGCCATACCAGGTTACAGATACCTTGCTCATCACAAACCTGTCCGACCCGGCCGGAAACCGGATGCAGGATACGCTGGTTTCTTTTGCCCGGTATGAGCCGCAGACTTTCGACATCCTCATCCATGAGGTGATGATGGATCCGGAACCGGAAGTTGGGCTTCCTCCTGCAGAATATATTGAGTTATACAACCGCACAGGTTTTACTGTTGACCTTTCGGATTGGGTATTGGATGCCGGCACCACACGGAAAACCTTCCCCGCCGTCTCAATACCTGCCTTCGGATTCCTGGTGTTGTGTCGCGACAGTTCACTGGCAGGGTTCGGTCCTGCAGTTTCACTCTTTACCTCGGCCTCCACACTGGCTAACGACGGCGCCACTCTGATCCTTCGAAACAGCTCCCTTCAGATCATCCATACCGTAACATATACTCCCGAATGGATCGCTGAGCAATGGAAAAAAGACGGTGGCTGGTCACTCGAAATGATCGACCCTGATAACCCGTGCGGATGCGGTGAGAACTGGAGTGCCTCCCGGGATCCCAGGGGCGGCACGCCCGGAGAGGCGAATTCTGTTTATCAATTCAATCCCGACATAACGCCTCCCGGCCTGCTCCGAAGTTACCTGGAAAAAGAGACGACCTGGGTAGTGATGTTTTCAGAATCCCTCGATACCACAACCCTTGGCGACCCCTCAGGATGGGTTGTTGAACCTGGCGGAATACAAGCTCTATCCCTGTGCGGCTTATCTCCTTCATACAATTCAATCCGTCTGACATTTCCTGAACCCTTCATCGCCGGCTCCATCTTCAAACTCACCGGATCAGCATCGTTCACCGATTGTGCCGGTAACGTGGTGGCAACACCGCTTGAAACAGAAGCGGCTATTCCACAGGAAACAGAACGAAGCGATGTCATCATCAACGAGGTGCTGTCCGACCCCTACCCGGGCTCTTCCAGGTTTATTGAACTCTTCAACCGTTCGAACAAAGTCTTAGACCTCAGAGAGCTTGCGCTGCTTGTGTCCGATACAGGGGCCTCTGCCAGCACAGAAGGTGCAAAACTGTTGACCGGAGAACCCTACCTGATGTTTCCGCTGGATTTTGTTGCCCTGTGCAGTAACGCCGGGAGCGTGATAAAACACTACCAGACACCCAATCCCAGCCAGTTTCTGGAGATGGCCTCCTTTCCTTCGATGAAGAATGGCAGCGGCGCCATCAGGCTGATCCGTTCCAGTGACGAGGAGTTGATCGATGGGATGGAGTATCACAGCGGAATGCACTATCCGCTGCTTCTCTCCACAGAGGGTGTCTCACTGGAACGGATCAGTCCGGAGAGGCCGTCGAACGACCCCTCTAACTGGCACTCTGCGGGCGAAAACACGGGATATGCCACCCCCGCTTACGAAAACTCCCAATGGCTGGATCCTGCTGTGACAGACGATGTGATCGCCATCTCACCTCCCGTGTTTTCGCCCGATAATGACGGCCATGGTGATGTGGTCTCTATTCACCTCACCCTGGCAGAAGGAGGATTCCAGGCTTCCATTTTGATCTTCGACAAAAACGGACGCATGATCAAACGGGTGATATCGGGTGTGTTATTGGGGCAACACAACGAGTTTTCGTGGGACGGCATCCGGGATGACGGGCAAAAGGCATCGATGGGAATCTATATCGTCTACATCGAACTCCTGCATCCGGAGGGGAAGGTAAAACGGTTCAGAAGGCCTCTGGTAGTGGGAGGGATGCGTTGAACCTGGATTTACCCGGGAGGTCAGTTTCGGGTGGTGGCAATCGTAGCGATGCTGATCCGGACATCCGGGATTGAATTCAATGCGTGTACACAGGCCTCCAGTGTAGCGCCGGTAGTGATCACATCGTCGACCAGCAGCAAATGTTTGCCGGAGAATTTCCAGCCATCCCTTACGTCAAAGATGCCGGAGACATTTTCCCACCGTTTGTATCTCGATTTTCGCGTTTGTGTCTCTGACAGCCCTGTACGGAAAAGCAACTCCTCTTCCACCGGTATCATCATGCTGGAAGCCAGGCCTGTCCCAAACTGGGCACTCTGGTTGAAACCCCTGGATTGAAGCCTTTTCCGATGCAACGGGACCGGAATGATGGCTTCGGCTGAACGGAACAGGGGGGAGTTTTTCAGGAAAGCCCCGTAGTTCAAGCCCAGCCAAACACCAACATCCTTCCTCTCCTTGTATTTCAGGTGATGGATCAGATGCTGAACCTGGTTTCCTTTGTTAAAATGGAGGAAAGAGGCTGCATTTTCTATCTGTGCCCGCCCCCAGAAAATACGGCTTACCGGGTTGTCCGGGTCGAGATGATACCAGGTTTTTGGCAAATGGTACGAACACATTGTGCACGCCACCTCTTCTCCATTCCATAAACTGTGCCCGCAACAGAGGCAAAACCTCGGATAGAGGAGGGAGAAAAAATCATGTACCCACATAGCTCTTTTCCCCATTAATCAGGAAAAGAGGCAAAAGGTGATACGTTTATTTTAAAAATCTGAATTTATTATACCGGCAGCAATTCAACCTGAAAGTTCCTGCAAAAAAGCTTAAATTTACACTGAATTTTCAACGAAAATGAAGGAAGATCCATTACTGGAAGTGGAACATCTGTCGGTTCGGTTTAGAAGCGATGGGCTGGAGACATTGGCCGTGGATGATATCTCCTTCCGGATCCGACAGCAAGAGATTGTTGGTATTGTGGGAGAGTCGGGTTCGGGAAAATCCGTTACGGCGCTTTCTATCCTGGGTTTGATTCCAGACCCACCTGGAAAGGTGGATGTTGAAGCCATTCAGTTTTCTGGTCAAACAGGTCCTGAAATCAGGCTGGACAAGCTGCCTGAAAAGGAGTTGCAGCAAGTCAGAGGGCGTTCGATCTCCATGATCTTCCAGGAGCCGATGACATCCCTCAACCCGGTTTTTACCTGTGGGAACCAGGTTGTTGAGACGCTGAGACGGCATCTTGACATGACAAGGAAAGAGGCCAGGAAACGGACGATGGAGCTGTTCCGGGAGGTCAGTCTGCCGGAACCGAATCGGATTTTCAACTCTTTTCCGCATCAATTGTCGGGCGGCCAGAAACAGCGCGTAATGATTGCCATGGCGATCTCCTGCAATCCCTCCCTGCTCATCGCCGACGAACCTACTACGGCACTGGATGTATCGGTTCAGAAAACAATTCTCGACCTCTTGAAAGAGCTTCAGAAGAAGCGGAAGATGAGCGTGCTGTTCATCACCCACGACCTGGAACTGATCTCCCGGTTTGCCGGCAGGGTGCTGGTGATGTACAGGGGAAAAATAGTGGAAGAGGGAGATGTTCGCCGGGTGTTTGACCATCCGGAAGATCCATACACCAGGGGATTGATCGCCTGCCGACCGCCTTTGGAAGTACGGCTTAAGAGGCTGCCAACTGTCGAAGACTACATGAACAGGGAGCAGATCATAGTGGGCAGTGGGCAGTTGGCAGTGGGCAGTGTTCCGGTGATTCAGTCATCCAGCGATCCAGTGATCAGAACCGAGATAGTCTCCCAGGAACAGAGGGCTAAAGATCACGTGAACCTTTACGGTCGTGAACCGATTCTGAAAGTTGAACATGTGGGAAAGGAGTTTTCGGCAGGAAAGGGCTGGCTGGGAAGAGAAGAGAAAACTACACGTGCAGTAGATGACGTCAGCTTTCTCCTCTATCCGGGCGAAACCCTGGGGATCGTGGGAGAATCAGGCTGCGGGAAGACAACGCTCTCACGGGTGATCCTTCAGCTGATACCGGCTTCAGAAGGGAGGATTCTTTACAAGGATACCGATATCACAACCCTCACCCACAGGAAGCTGAAATCGCTCCACCAAGAGTTGCAGATTGTATTTCAGGATCCCTACTCATCGCTCAATCCCCGTATGGCAATCGGTGAAGCCATCCGGGAACCCATGGAGGTGCACCATCTTTATGGAAACCGGCATCAGCAGAGAGAAAAAGCACATGATTTATTGATGCGGGTAGGACTTTTACCCGAGCACTATTATCGCTACCCGCACGAATTTTCGGGGGGCCAGCGGCAACGGATCTGCATTGCACGCGCACTGGCTCTAAATCCCAGGCTGATCATATGCGATGAGTCGGTCTCTGCCCTCGACATCTCCATCCAGGCCCAGATTCTCAACCTGCTCAACGACCTGAAGCGGGAGTTTCAGCTCACCTACATCTTTATCTCACACGACCTGAATGTAGTCAAGTACATGGCCGACCGGTTGATCGTCATGAAAGATGGCAGGATCGTGGAGATGGGAGATCCGGATGAGATCTATGAGAACCCGAAGTCAGAATACACACAGGTGCTGCTGGAGGCAAATAAGTAAAAAGCGAGAAGCGAAATAGTGAAATAGCGAAATAGCGAAATAGTGAAAAAGATAATGGCGAAGAAACAAAAAATCAACAATGATCAGAAGAGCAGTATGATCAACAATATCCTGCAGGTATTCCTGGAAAATCCACACAGTGCACTGAATTACAAACAGATATCGAAACGGCTTGGGATTGGGGACAGAGCAGGAAAGGACCTGGTAAGGCTGTTGGTCGAAGAGCTCTACCGCAACCGCGAACTGGTTGAGTCCAACCGGGGCAAATACCGGATCAATCCTGATGGGGAGCGCTTCCGAAAATCCGTGAAGACCCATATGATTGGAACGGTCGACATGAAACAATCGGGAAAAGCGTATGTGATCCCGGAGGATAAATCAGGCGACGTTTTCATCAATACCGGAAATACCGGGAAAGCGCTTCATGGCGACCAGGTGAGCGTGTCGCTTTTTCCCATCCGCAAAGGGAAAAAACGGGAAGGGGAGATCGTGGAGGTGCTCAAACGCCACAAAAAGCAATTTGTCGGCATCCTGGAGATCACAAAGAATGTTGCCTTCCTGATCCCCGACAACTCAGCCATGCCGGTCGACATCTATATTCCGAAAGAGAACCTGAATGGTGCCCGAAGCAAAGAGAAAGTGATCGTCGCCATTACCGAGTGGCCGGAACATGCACAGAATCCGTTTGGAAAAGTGATCCAGGTTCTCGGTAAGCCGGGCGACAACCAGGTAGAGATGCAATCGATCCTGGCGGAGTTTGAGTTTCCCCTCTCATTTTCGGCTGCCACAGAAAAAGAGTCTTCGCTTATTCCGGATGGGATTCCTGAACGGGAGATCAAGTCGCGGCGGGATTTCCGGAATATTTTCACCATTACCATCGACCCGGCGGATGCCAAGGATTTCGACGACGCCATCTCACTTCTGAAACTGGCTAACGGAAACTGGGAGGTGGGGGTGCACATCGCCGATGTCTCCTATTATGTCAAACCTGGAACCGCGGTGGATGACGAAGCCTATCAGCGAGCTACATCCATCTACCTGGTAGACCGGGTGATCCCGATGCTGCCCGAACGCCTCTCCAACGAACTCTGTTCGCTGCAACCCCACAAAGACCGTCTCTGTTTTTCGGCGGTGTTCGAGCTGGACGAAAAGGGAAAGATATACAACGAGTGGTTTGGCAAAACGGTTATCCACTCCGACCGTCGGTTCGCTTACGAGGAGGTGCAGGAGATCATTGAATCCGGGAAAGGAGAGTATGCCGAAGAGATCAGGGTTTTTAACACCGTTGCCACCGCCCTCAGGGCGGAACGGTTCAGAAAAGGTTCGATCAATTTTGAGACACAGGAGGTGCGGTTCAGGCTGGATGAACATGGGAAACCCCTGGAGATTTACCTCCGCGAGATGAAGGACGCCAATAAGCTGATTGAAGACTTCATGTTGCTGGCAAACCGTCGTGTAGCAGAAAAAGTTGGTAAAAAGCGGGGCGAAAAACCGCCGAAGACATTTGTTTACAGGATCCACGACACTCCGAGTCCGGAGAAGCTGCAGACCTTCATCGAATTCATCAAGAAACTGGGATACAAGATGACGGTCACCAGCGATAAATCACTCGCGCAATCTTTCAACAACCTCTTCAAAGACATCAAGGGAACCGGTACCGAAACCATGATCGAAACCATTGCCATCCGCACCATGTCCAAAGCCTTGTATTCCACTCACAATATCGGACATTACGGATTGGCATTCCCCTTTTACACCCATTTTACTTCACCCATCCGACGCTATCCCGACCTGATGGTCCACCGGATCCTGCAGGAATATTTGAACGGTGCTGCTTCGGTAAAGGAGGATGTGTACGAACCGATGTGCGACCACTCTTCAGAGATGGAGCGCAAAGCGATTGAAGCCGAAAGGATGTCGGTCAAGTACAAGCAGGCCGAATACATGCTCGACAAAGTGGGACAGGAGTTTGACGGTGTGATCTCGGGCGTGAGCAAATGGGGAATCTTCGTAGAGATCATCGGCACCAAGTGCGAGGGGATGGTGAGGCTCCGCGACCTCGAAGACGACTTCTACTACCTGGATGAAGAGAACTTCCAGGTGATAGGCCAGAGGTACGGATTTCAGTATAAGCTGGGCGATAAGGTGAAGATCCGTGTGAAACGAATTGACCTGGGGAGGAAACAAATGGACTTTGGACTCGTCTCTTGATGAGGTGCTTGATTGGCAAGGTTAAAATGTTAACTTTGTAACGCTAACTTCAACACCCGAATCATACTATGGATCTGATCTCCCCAAAACAACTTGTTGAAGCGAACAAATACCTCCAGTATTTTGGCGGAGAGACGCTGGCTAAGATCCTGTTCAAACTCCTGCGCTTCGACAAGGTCAACAAGCAGTATAACAAGATCTGCGAACTGGGGCCCAGGGATTTCATCGACCAGCTGATTGAAGGGGTAGGAGTCAGCTACACGGTGGATGACCAGGAGTTGGAAAACATCCCCAAAACCGGACCTTTCATTGCGATTTCCAATCATGCTTACGGGGCGATTGACGGCATCCTTTTACTTAAGATCATTCCGGAAGCCCGACCCGACTACAAGATGCTGGTCAACTTTCTGCTGACCAACCTGGTTCCGATACGTCCCTATTTTTTAGGGGTGAATCCCTTTGAGGCATACAAGGATGTACGCTCCAGTTTCGGAGGACTGAAAGATGCCTTCATCCACCTGCAGAATAACCATCCGATCGGAATCTTTCCTGCCGGAGAGGTCTCTACCTTCAAGCTTCAATACAGAGGGGTGGCCGACAAAGAATGGCAGCACTCCATGCTGAAGTTCATCAAACGGTCGAAAGTGCCTGTGGTTCCGGTCTATTTCGACGGCTCAAACAGCAAACTGTTCCACTTTATGGGGATGATTCATCCCATTCTGCGGACCATCAAGCTCCCCTCCGAGCTTTTCAACAAGCGGGGGCGAAATATCCGCATCCGGATTGGGACACCCATTTTGGTCAAGGAACAGGACGAGTTTGACGACATACGGGAGTTTGGCCGATTTCTCCGAATGAAGACCTACGCCCTTGGCATTCCCTTGACAAACATCAAGCGCCAGGCCTCAATAGCACCTGCCCCGGCGGCTCAGGAACCTGTGATCGACGAGGTTCCGGGAGATCAGCTGATTCAAGAAATCGAAGCAATAGCGGATGATTTCAAGCTGTTCCAGATACAGAATTACTCAGTCTTTTGTACCCCTACCGAACGGATTCCCTATATCATGACCCAGATCGGGCGGCTTCGGGAGATCACTTACCGGCTTGTGGGAGAGGGGACCAACAAAAGTTTTGACCTGGACCATTACGACCAGTATTTCGACCAGTTGTTCATCTGGGATGAGGAGGCGAAACAAATCGTTGGCGGTTATCGCGTTGGCAAGGGGCGGGATATTTTCGAACGGTTTGGCATCCCCGGATTTTACATCAGTACCCTCTTTCGCATTGATCCCGACTTTTCAACGGTGCTGAAGGTATCGATCGAACTGGGCCGCTCGTTCATCACCAAAGAGTACCAGAAGAAAACCATGTCGCTCTTCATGCTCTGGAAAGGGATCCTTTACCTGCTGATTAAAAATCCGGAATACCGTTACCTGATTGGCCCGGTTAGCATGAGCAATGAATTCCTGGATGTCTCAAAAGCGTTGGCCGTTGAGTTTCTGAAAACCAATTTTTACAATTCCGAATTCTCCGAGTACATTCATCCGAATAAACCGTTCACCATCCAGGTTCCCAGAAAGATCAACAAGAATCTCTTCCTGAAATACGTGGGGAAAGACCTGACCAGGCTCGACCGGTTCATCAGCAGTATTGACCCGATTTACAAAACACCGGTTCTGATAAAGAAATACCTCAGTGTGAATGCAGAAATCATAGGTTTTAACATCGACCCGCTGTTTAACAATTGTCTTGATGCGCTCACCATCCTCGACCTGTTTGAGGTTCCATACGATATTATTGAAGGTCTCTCCAAAGAGATCAATGATCAATCCTTATTAGACAGATTCAGAAAATAAACACCATACATTATGAAAATGCTTCAGTATCTACGGACTCTTTTAGTGCTTTCGTGCGGGGCTCTTATGCTTTCCGCCACAGGTCAGGAAATCAAACAACCCAACACCTGGTCCATTGTAGCCTCCTATTCCGTTCCCGGGAAAGCATCTGGTTTGGCCTGGGACGGGACATATATCTATTTTGGGATTTACGGATCAAACGGTGACCAGATATACAAATTCAATCCCGGTAACGGCAGTTCTACCCTGCAGTGTACAGGATCATTCGGGGATTCATTCGGGCTTACTTACAAAGCTCCAAATCTGGTTAACACGGATCATGTGACCTCCACATCAGTTCCTGCGACGGCAATAGAATTCACAATGTCGGGAACCACGGTTTCCACCCTCAACCTGCCCGACCATTACATGTCGGGGATTGCCTACGATGCCGGGAACTACTGGGTTTGCACCTACTATCCCGATCCGGGGACCGTTTATAAGATCAACGCTTCGGGAACGATCCTCTCACAATTTACACCACCCAACAACCAGCCCTGGGACATCTGCACCCACGGTGCCGATCTGTGGATCGCCGACTACTGGGGAGACATGCTGTACAAGGTTACTGCCACCGGAACGGTTCTCGAAAGCCATGGATCGGAACAGACCGACCCTGCCGGTATCGTTTGGGACGGGACCTATCTCTGGTATTGCGACGGACCACTGAATGGAAACAGTACGCTTTATAAAGTGGACCTCTCCGGCTCCGGGACACCTGCCATCAACGTGCCGGTCACTTCTCACAACTACGGCAACGTAACCATCGGCAGCAACTCCACATGGAACTGCCAGGTTCAGAACACGGGAACAGCACCCCTGACCATCACGGGAGTCGTCATACCCAGCGGACAGCCAATCACCAGCTCATTTGTAACACCTTACATCATTGCTCCAAGCGGCAGCACAAACATTCCGCTGACTTATACACCTTCCACAGCCACACCATTGAATACCCAGGTAAGCATCACCTCAACCGATCCAATCAACCCTTCGGTGAATGTCACCCTTACCGGACAAGGTGTATACAACGGACCGCACATTTCTCTTCCCTTCACCACCCACGACTGGGGCAACAGGCGTGCAGGAGCCTATTCGCGCTGGTACTGCCCGGTGACCAACGACGGAAGTTCCACCCTCACAATCACCGGCCTCGATATGAGCGACCCGCACTTCATCGTGGATGAATCAGTGGTGTTGCCCATAACGGTATCGACCAACGGTACGGCACAGATTGGCATCTGGTTTCATCCTGAAGAGGGGATTGACTACAGCGGAACCCTTACCATCTCTTCGGATGCCGTGGGTCAGGCAACTCTCGACGTAACCCTGGAAGGAACAGGTGTGGAGGCAAAATATCCGACCGGAACGCCCCTATGGAGCTACACGATCACAGGTGGGTTCGACAACAGCCCGAAAGCCATCGTCTCCATTGAAGATATCACTGGCGACGGGGTCGATGACGTGCTTGTGGGATCGGAAGACGACTACATCCGCTGCTTCAACGGAAACGCTTCAGGAACCGGAGATGTGCTGTGGGCTACGGAGATTTACGCCGGATATACCTACAGCCAGAAGTGCATGACCACGATCGATGACATCAACAATGACGGCTACCGCGATGTCATTGTGGGAACTGCGGGCGGCGACCGCTCAATCACCGCTTATTCGGGAAAGACAGGTCTTCAGATCTGGAAACACGATACACACGAGTATGGAGGCGGAGGATGGGTATACCAGGTGGATGCCAGGTACGATTACAACAACGACGGAGTAGCTGATGTACTTGGGTGTACCGGAAATGACGGAAGCAATACCGGCCCGGTGCGGGTCTATTGCCTTAACGGGCTGACAGGTATCTCGATCTGGGAGCGCCCGAATCCCGATTCCGGACCACTGTTTTCTGTTCTCGGCGTGGAAGATTTTACCGGCGATGGCAAACCTGACGTGATAGCCGGCGGATCAAACCAGCAGGAGAGTTCGGCGAGGCTGTTCGGGATCAACGGGGCAACCGGGGCCGTAGCCTGGACCAACTATCCAAACGGAACCTCCACCTGGGGACTTCTGCAGCTTGACGACATCACCGGCGACGGAAAAAAGGATGTGGCTGCCGGTGGATTCGGCGGTCAGGTTGTACTGGTGAATTCCGTTAACGGAGCCAACCTCCACTTTATCAACATCGGGTCATTCATCATCAACAGGCTGCAGGAGATCGGGGATGTCAACAAAGACGGCTACCGCGACATCCTGGTGGCACACAGCAGCCCCATGGGGATCATCATCAACGGATATTCCGGGGAGTACATCTGGAATGTACCTCTGCTTGATCAGTCTTCCAACGTTGGAAATATCGGCGATATCACCTTCGATGGCGTCAACGATCCCATTATCGGAACGTTGTACAACACCAATTACGCCTACTTCCTGGATGGCTGGGACGGTGCCGAGCTGGCTGCTGTTCCTGTTCCCACACCGGTGGATGCCATTACAGGCATTCCCGATATCGTGGGAGACCTGACCATGGAGATGGTGCTTGGCGGACGGAACGGGCTGGTAGCCTGTTTATCCGGCGGATATGACACCTCTACGGTTTCCATCCCAACACATGAAAATCGGTTGAGAAGCAGGTTGTCTGTCTATCCGAATCCGATGCAGGATGATCTGAATATCCAGCTTTTTCTAAAGGAAGCTTCCACCGTGCGTTTGGAGGTGTTTGATTTTACCGGAAGGCAGATAGCCGTGATCGGCGAGCCGGTCTTTCAGGCAGGTCTGAATACCTATTTGTGGAACGGAAGGCAAGGTAACGGAAACAAGATAAGGAGCGGGATTTACCTGTTAAAAGCAACGATCGGAACGGAGGTACAAACGGCAAAAATGATCGTGGATTAATATAATTCATTGTAGAGACGAGGCATGCCGCGTCTCTACGCAGGCATGCCGCGTCTCTACGTGGGTATTCGGTTACCGTTATTTCACGATGGTTAATTCATCAATGATATTCGTTGCACCGGCAAATTTATCGATGATGAAGAGGACATAACGGATATCCACGTTGATGCACCTCTGCAAGTTGTCTTCGAACAGGATATCGCCACTCATCGCTTCCCAGTTCCCGTCGAACGCTATCCCGATCAACTGACCATTGCCGTTGAGAACAGGGCTGCCCGAGTTTCCTCCGGTGATGTCGTTGGTGGTAAGGAAACAGGTTACGAGTTTGCCATCCTGACCGTAAGGACCGTAATCTTTGGCCTCCCAAAGCGCTTTCAGTTTCTGATCCACAATGAATTCATCATTGGTAGGATCTTCTTTTTCCATAACCCCATCCAGGGTAGTGATGTATTCGTAATGAACGGCATCAGCAGGGAAATAGTCGAGAACCTTCCCATAAGTCATGCGCATGGTGGAGTTGGCATCCGGGTAGAACATTTTGTCGGGCGACATATCCCTGAGCCCGTCGATCCAAAGACGCTCACCCTTGGAGAGTCCTGAACGGGCTTCCATGAAGGAGCTCATGTATTTACCCGATTCCGTATCCATGGATTGAGCTGTTATCCAGGCAAGGTCTTTCTTGAATACTTTACGAGAGGGCTTATCAAGGAAGGCATTGGCGCTTTCGGCGGTAGCAAACACGCTGGTGGTGTAAACATCGTTGGCGAAAGCAGAGAAATCGTTGTTGTATTTCTCTTCAATTGTTGAAAATATAGAAGGAAGATCTTCTTTCTTGACATTCTTCGCATAGAGTTCGAGCATCTCGCCGAACATGTTTTTCTCGATCTCAAAATCCCACTCTTCGAAATGTGAAGTCACCAGCGGACGAAGGCTGCTGACAGTCTCTTCGATCGCCGCTTTGTTTTTCTTCTCCAGTTGTTCTTTCAGGCCAGTAAACCCTTGGGCAAAACCAACAATATCCAGTCCGGCGCCTGCAAACCTCGAATAATAGAAAGGAATGCTGACCTCTCCCAGTTTTTCGTATGCCAGTTTCAGTTCAGGAAGAACGTCGCCGTATTTCTCCTTACGCATGGGATTTGCGTCAACCCACGCTGTAAAATCGGTTTCAAGTTGTTGTTTTTTCTGAATGACATGGTTCTTCCGCAGCATTTTGGTCTGGCCGATGAAATTTTTCCAGGTATTGGAAAGACCGGCGTAATTTTCAGAATAGGCAATGCGTGCGGTTTTATCAACATTCATCCGCTCTTTCATCACCTCCATCTGTTTTCCAAATGCATCAATGATGACCGGATAAAAATCATCCAGGTTGTATTGGATTCCATAGGAAGTGAGGTAACGGCTGGTGCGGCCGGGGTATCCCCAGATCATGGCGAAATCGTTTTTCTTCACACCACCCAGACTGATAGGAAGGTGGTAATCCGGCTTCAGGGGAACGTTGTTTTCAGAAAAGCCGGCCGGATTGTTTGTACTGTCAGCATAAATCCGGAAGATCGTAAAATCACCCGTATGGCGGGGCCACATCCAGTTGTCGGTGTCACCGCCAAATTTTCCGATGGAGGAGGGGGGGGCTCCCACGAGGCGTACATCTTTATAGGTTTTCCAGACGAAAAGGTAATATTCGTTTCCGTTGTAGAAGGAGCTAACGCGACATTCGTAGGTTCCATCTTCGGAGGCACGCTCGGTGATGCGGCCTGAGATCTCCCGCACTTTTTTTCCCCTTGCCGACTCGGTAAGGGTATCGGAGAGGAATGGGATGATCGAATCGGTCACATTTTCGATACGTTTCAGAAAAGAGGCCATCATTCCTTCGTTTGAAAGTTCCTTATCCCTGGAGTAAGCCCAGAAGCCGTCGGTCAGGTAATCGTGCTCGGGAGTGCTGTGATTTTGCACAGCAGAGTAACCGCAGTGGTGATTGGTAAAGATCAGTCCCTGGTCAGAAACAACTTCAGCTGTACAGAAAAACCCTCCGTTAGCCGGACTTCCCGAAGAGAGACCTACAATTGCATCTTTCAGGCTGGAATGGTTCACACTGTATAGCTCTTCAGGGGTCAGGTGGAGTCCCATTTTCTGCATGTCAACGTAATTCAGACGCTCAATCAGAATGGGCAGCCACATCCCTTCGTCAGGTGGATTTCCCGCCTGCATCTTTTTCCCGGGAAGGAGCAGGAAAATCATACCGGCTATCACCAGGGTCAGTAACATGAATCTCTTTGTCATCATAATGTCAGTGATTTATTGAATGAAGATACAATATTACACACATTTTTCTGAACGGGGAATTTTTTTAGATAAATGAGCCAATCACCCGATATCTCCGATCATCCATCCCGATGAAGACAATATCAGGCAAAAACAGCGGGTGATCAAAAAAAATTGATTGGTATCAGTGTAATTTCCATCTTTGCACACATTAACAACCTGTTTATGTTAAAAGGTTTTTACAATCACCTGAAGGATCGTTTTGTCATCCCGCATGTTCTTTTTTGGATGGTCAGCATCGTTTTCTTTCTCTTGCTGCTTATCTATACGAGGGGATTCAGGATCAGCGAGATTGATTTACGTACTGCAGCATCCATTCTTGTTACCGTCTTTTTTCTTGCCATTTCGGTATATTTAAACCTCTTATGGCTCATTCCCCGGTTCTTTAAGAAGCGAAAATTCGTTCTCTTCTCCATCCTTCAGATCGGGAATATCCTCCTTTTTATACTGCTCAACTATTTCACTTCACATGCATTTGAAGAGGATCATCCGGAATTTCTCAATGAGGCCATTGCGGAGATGATCCTGGTCTCCCTGTTTCTGATTGTCACCACGCTGCTCAAATTTATGCGTGACTCCATCGCTCTTCAGGATGCCGAATTGAAAGTGAAAGAGGTGGAAGGGCAGAAAATAAAGGCCGAACTTCAAACGCTTAAATCGCAGGTCAATCCCCATTTCTTCTTCAACACCCTTAACAGCCTCTATTCGTTAAGCCTCGACAAGTCGGAGAAAACACCTGAAATGATCCTCAAACTCTCGGATCTGATGCGGTACGTGATTTACGAGTCGCAGGACAATCAGGTACCGCTGAAAAAACAGCTCGACTTCCTGAAAAGTTATGTCTACCTCGAACAGATGCGCTCGGATGAGAATCTTTCAGTTACGTTTGATGTTTCGGGGGAGTATCTGAACACCCGGATCGACCCCCTGCTTTTCATCGCATTTATTGAGAATGCATTCAAGCATGGCTGCAAGACAAAAGCGCTTCAACCCTATATTCACATTCATTTTAACATTGAAACTCCCGATACCGTTAAATTTTCCGTGGAGAATAATTATGACGAATCCCTATCTTTGGAAGAGAATAAGATGGCAGGTTTCGGGTTGAAAAACGTGAAGAAGAGGCTGGACCTGCTATACCCGGAGAAGCATGACCTGCGTATCATCAATACCGGAACCACATATCGTGTCGAACTTTGTATTTGTATCCAGAAACCATGAACATCAAGTGCCTGATTATCGACGATGAACCCCTGGCCCAGCGGGTGATTGAAAAGTATGCCCAGGATATCCCTTTTCTCGAGGTCGTTGGGAAGTGTAACCAGGCGGTGGAAGCCATTGAGTTTTTACACCAGCAACAGATTGACCTGATGTTTCTGGATATCAACATGCCGAAGCTAAGCGGCATCGACTTCCTCAAAACCATGAAGCATGCACCACTTGTTATCATTACCACGGCATATGCCGAATATGCACTGGAAGGGTATGAACTGGATGTGGTGGATTACCTGATGAAGCCTTTTGGGTTTGACAGATTTGTAAAAGCGGTCCACAAGGTGCAGGATGTTCTGTCGACCCGAAACTATCAGGATGATGCCCCGGTGAGAAGCGAAATGCCTCCCGAAGAGCAGTTCGTATTTGTGAAATCAGGAAAGAAGACCTTTAAGGTAAACCTCAATGATTTGCTCTATGTGGAAGCCCTGGGGGATTATGTAAAAATTTACACCACCGAGCGGATGATTGTCAGTTATCAGTCACTGAAACACATCGAATCCATTCTCACACCGGCGAAGTTTCCGAGGGTACATAAATCGTATCTGATCTCACTGGCAAAAGTGGAGATGATTGAAGGAAACCAGGTTCGGATCAAAGACAAGTTTATACCGATAGGATCAAATTACAAAATGGAGTTTGAAAAGCTCGTTAAAGCAGGATAGTTCCGAAAACTACTCCTTAATTTCAGCCGGATGAGCCTCCCCTTCAATGGCAATCTTCAATGTTTTCAGCATAAACCCGAAGTAGATCATCAGGATGCCAAAAAGGATGGCAAACACGCCAAGAATTTTCAACAGAAATCCAGCTGTCGTTACCGGATCAAAAAAGAGCATCACCCCCAAAACCATCGTTAGAATTCCGTTGAAAAGGAGGATATTCTTGCTTGGGAATTTCTCTTTGATGTTGATTAAAAGTGCAAGTTGAACCACGCCGAGAACAACAGCCCATACACCGATAATCACCAGGATGAACTTCATGGAAAAGGTTGGAAAGAGGAGAAATACCAATCCTATGATCACTGTTAGGATGGATTCAAAAAGAAGCATGCCCGCATGTTTGTCCTTTTTGATGTTTCGAATGGCTGCGAGCAGAAGAATCACTCCTATTGCAGCACCCCCGATGCCAATGTAGATCAGGAGAACCCGAATCAGGTCTGTGTCAAAAAAGAGGAGAAAGATTCCGAAAAGGATTGCAATCAATCCGTTGATTACCAG
Source organism: Bacteroidales bacterium (assembly GCA_014860625.1). Lineage (GTDB taxonomy): Bacteria > Bacteroidota > Bacteroidia > Bacteroidales > FEN-979 > QYOJ01. Next base: position 32,528 of record JACZJJ010000053.1, read on the forward strand.
AAACCACCAGTTTTTCTTGCCTTTTTGTTCCATGATTGAAGTTTTATTGAGTTAATTGTCCATTTATTAAAGATATCCCGTAGAAATATTCTGAAATTGAACTCCCGATCACAAACAATCCGATGACCAGGAATAGAATCCCGGCAATACGGTTGATCCAGAGTTTTACCTGGGGACTGATGGCAGTACGTATCTTATTGGCGAGTACCGCTTTCAGGATATCTGTCATCAGTACCATCAGGAGCGTGCCGGCAAAGAAAAAAGCAACCTTGTTGCTGTTACCCCCGTAACTGGAGTTGATAGCCACCACAGAGGTGATCCAGAAGAACCAGATGGAGGGATTGGCAAGGTTCAGGAAATATCCCTTGAAAAAATAGGTGAAAAAACCTTTTCGCTTGAACTTCAGCTCCTTGATTGCTTCTACGGTTTCCGTCTCAGAAACCTTTCTGACAAGCGTCCCGATACCGAACAAAACAAGGATCACTCCGCCAATGATTCCAAGTACCAGGTGGCTCTTTGGATTTCCAAGAATTTGCGAAGCACCGAAATAGCTGCCAACAACAATTGTGAGATCACTCGAAAAAATCCCCAGGGCGAGATACACGCCATGCCAGACACCATATTTGATGCTGGTTTGAATCAGCGCGATCATGGCAGGACCAATAATAATAGCCACGGTCAACCCAAGGAAGAAACCCTCAACAAGTGGTCGAATCATGGATACAATGTTACGAAAATTTAACTAATTTCGTGCGATAGCATATCAAAATGAAATCATTACGGAAGGTGATCGGCTGGTCGGCAGGTTCGGTGATTGGACTGGCTGTGCTGATTACCGGCATTTTTTTTCTCTACATCATGATAACTGAGTATCAGCCGGATCCGGTTGAGACTCTTGATGTAGCAGGATCTCCGACGGTAACACTTGATTCGACCACCACCTTTTCGCTGATCACCTGGAATATCGGGTATGGCGGATTGGGGAAAGAGATGGATTTCTTTTACGATGGAGGGACAGGAGTCCGTCCTGAAGAACCCTACTTTCGACAATCCGTTTCCGGAATCGGGGACTTTCTCCGGGAGCATGATTCGGCTGACTTCATCCTTCTCCAGGAGGTAGACCGGGAGGCGAAACGAAGTTATTACCTCGATGAGGTGAGCTGGCTGGAAACCATCCTTCCCGGGTATTGCTTTTCGTTTGCCAAAAATTACGACTGCAGGTTTGTCCCGCTGCCTCTTGCAGAGCCGATGGGACGGGTTTTATCCGGACTTGTCACCTGTTCACGGTTTCTTCCGGATGAAGTCACCAGGCACGGATTTGACAAGCATGTAAATTGGCCTGACAGGCTCTTTTTCCTGAAACGATGTTTCATGGTCTCCCGGTATAACCTGCCCGATGGCCATCAGCTCCTTCTTGTCAACATCCACAATTCTGCGTTCGATACAGGCGGCATCCTGAGGAAGAGAGAGATGGAAATGATCAGGCAATTTATGATGGAAGAATACAGATCAGGCAACTACCTGGTAGCCGGAGGGGATTGGAATGCAAATCCGCCCCGGTTCAATCCGGATGAGATCATTTCGGGCGACAAGGTAAAACAGGATGAATTTACAGACCTGCAGACCTTCTTCCCGGATTGGGAATTTGTCAGAGATCCGCAACATCCTACAAACAGGGATGTTGACAATTCATATCAACAAGGGGTTACACCCACAACCATCCTGGATTTTTTTCTGGTCTCACCGAATATCCGGATGCTTAACATTCGAACATACCAAACCGGGTTTGAACATTCCGATCACCAACCGGTATATTTACAAATTGCCTTACAACCATAGATATGATGATCCAGGTACCTGAAACAATGACCTTGAGTGAGCTGCTTCTTCTCGAATTTAGGGAAGCCTCCAAATCAACGGTTAAAAAGATTATTTCACGCGGAAACGTAAAGGTGAACGGCAAAATGAACACCAATCCGGCAACAAAGGTTAATCCGGGAGATACGATTGAGTATGTCAAACAGGTTTTCCGTCGCAACAAAATAAAACCGCCCTATCCGGTTATTTTTGAAGACAATTCAATCCTGGTTGCCGAAAAGCCTGCCGGGTTGCTTACTGTAGGGGACCGTGGGCTGGGAGGAACCTCTTTCTACAAGGAGTTGCTGGAATATGTGAAAGAGAATTCGGAGGGCAAGGAGAGGCTCTATGTGGTGCATCGGCTTGACCGGGAAGTATCCGGACTGTTGGTGTTCACGAAAACGGAGGAGCTTCAGGAGAAACTGAAAAACGATTGGAAAAATACCCGAAAATTATACTACGCACTGGTAGAAGGATCTCCGCCGGAGGATAACGGAACCATTCGCAGCTGGCTGGTGCAGGGCAACAATCAGAAAATGTTCTCCGGACGGATTTCGGAAACGTCAAAACTGGCCGTGACACACTACAAGGTGATGGATCGAACGGAGGGCTTTGCACTTCTTGAAGTGGAACTTGAAACCGGGAGAAAGAACCAGATCAGGGTTCACTTGTCGGAGATGGATTGCCCGGTGGTGGGCGACAGAAAATATGGAGCTGACGACCGGTTCGAGAGACGCATCCGCCTTCATGCATACTATCTCGCCATCATACATCCCGGGACGGGAGAGAAGCTTGAATTCAAGAGCAAAATGCCGAAAGGATTCCTGGTTCTCAAGCAGGAAGATGAGAAGTACAAGTGAACCCCCGCTGCCGCATCGCTTCAAAAACAAGAATGGCAGCTGATGTAGATACATTCAGGGAGTCGACTTTCCCGTTCATGGGTATTTTAATGCAGGTGCCGGCAGCAGACAACCACTTTTCAGAGAGTCCGAATGCTTCAGAACCCATGACGATGGCTGATGGAAGGATAAAATTTGCTTCGTGGTATCCGGTGTTTCCTGTCAGTGCAGCGGCAAACGTGCTGATGCCTTTCTCCTGAAGCCATGATATCGTATCATCCGTGGATGAAAGCGCCACCTGGTTGGTGAAAATTGTACCCAAACTGGCGCGAATGGTGTTTGGGTTGTAAAGATCTGTCAGTGGGTCGCACAAAATGATAGCCGAAATGCCTGCAGCATCGGCAGTTCGGAGTATTGCCCCAAGGTTCCCGGGCTTTTCCACCGATTCTAGTACAAGGATAAGCGGAAATTCAGGCAGGATCAGGCCGGAAAGTTCCTTTGGTTCACTCCGAGCAGAGGCTATCACCCCGCCGTTATCTTTGCGGTAGGCTAACCGGTTGAAGACGTCAACAGAAATTTCAATCACTTCACAGGAAACCTGATCCGACGGAAACAGTTCATGAAACTGATCCTGAGGCAGCAGATCGGGACAATGCAAAAGGCAATTCAGCTGAAATCCGGCATTCAATGCGAGAGAAATTTCCCGGATTCCTTCCACCACCATCAGGTTCGATTTCCGCCGCTCCCTGGATTTCTCCTGAAGCAAAAGAAGTTGTTTTATCAGGGGATTCTGCAGACTTGTGATCACTTTATTCATGGCCGGACAGTGGGAATAGATAACAAACTTAATTAATTTTTCGCTTTTTTGTTGGAACAATAAATTTTATTTATACATTTGCGTATTCAAATACCTAAATAAGATTTCGTGTCCAAAATTTTCTCCCTTTCGGAAGCCTCATCCATCGCAATTCACAGCATGGTGCTGATTGCCAGGTCGGGAAATGGCATCAATGTGGTAAAGATTACGGAGTTTACAGGTTTTTCTAAAAATCATATCGCAAAAGTGCTTCAGCGTCTTGTAAAAAGCGACCTGTTGAAGTCGGTTCGTGGTCCCTTAGGAGGGTTTTCGCTGAAACGGGAACCGAAAGAGTACAACTTGCTTGAAGTATATGAGGCAATTGAGGGTCCGCTTGAAGAGACTGATTGCCCCTTAGCCTATGAAGTTTGCAATTATGATCAGTGTATCATGGGGAATGTGATCAATAAAATGACAGGCGAATTCAAGAAATTTCTGAACGGACAAACACTGGATAAATACCTTTAATTTTTTTTAATCTAAATAAGCAAAACAATACCTAATTACATAAATAAGCATGAAACGAAAAATTGTTGAAATTGACGAAGAGTTGTGCAACGGTTGTGGAGAATGTATCCCTAACTGCCAGGAGGGGGCGCTCCAGATCATTGACAGCAAAGCCCGGCTTATCAGCGACCTATTCTGCGATGGATTGGGAGCTTGTATCGGTCATTGTCCCGAAGGGGCGATCACCATTGTAGAACGTGAAGCCGAACCCTACAACGAACGAAAAGTGATGGAACTGATCATACCCAAAGGGAGAAACACGATTCTGGCACACCTGAAACATTTGCGCGACCACAATGAAGTTGATTTTTTAAATGTAGCTATACAGTATTTAAAAGAAAACGATATCGATATGAGTAACGAAGGTTTTGAACTGAAAAAACCTGCAAAGGCAGGATATCCCGACCAGGTGATTAACACTGATCCTGAACAACCTGCCCAGGCATGTGGATGTATGGGCTCCCAGGCGATGGATTTCAATATTGATCATGAAGAGGTGAACGAAGCCCCCACTGCAGGTTCCGACAATGTAAATATACCCTCAGAACTAAAACAATGGCCTGTTCAGCTGCACCTGTTAAACCCCCAGGCTTCGTATTTCAGGGATGCGGATGTTGTGTTAACAGCAGATTGTGTTCCTTTCGCCATGGCCAATTTTCATAGCCGGTTCCTGAAGGGCAAATCTCTGGCAATTGCTTGTCCGAAACTCGACACCAATAAGGAGTCCTATATTCAAAAACTGGCATCCATGATAGCAGATTCCAGGATCAACTCACTCTCTGTGATCATGATGGAAGTCCCCTGTTGCGGCGGTTTGCTGGCCATGGCTGAAACAGCAAGGCAGAAGGCGGGAAGGAATGTCCCGATCAAACGGATCATCGTTGGGATCAAGGGAGATGTGCTGGAGGAGGATTGGGCGTAATGCATAGAAAACCAATTTATTAATCAAATTAACCTTTATGAAAACACGTGGACTTTGGATTGGATTTAGTGCCGTGATGATTGTTTCATTTTCGGTGCTTTTGTATTTTGGGTATGAAATCTACAGGCAAGCACCACCCATTCCCAATGAGGTTGTGACTACCGAAGGAACAGTACTATTTACAGGACAGAATATCAAAGACGGACAAAATGTCTGGCAGTCGATCGGTGGGCAGGAACTGGGTACAGTCTGGGGTCACGGCTCTTATGTGGCTCCCGACTGGACAGCCGACTGGCTTCATAAAGAGGCAACCTACATTCTGAATTTCTGGGCCGACACAACGTATCACATGCCATATGCCGATCTTCCGGCTGAAATCCAGGCAATGCTCAGGGTGAGAGTGCAGAAAGATCTACGGACAAACACATACGATTCAAAATCGGGCAACATCGTGATATCCCCCATACGTGCTGAAGCAATTCGTCAAATCAGCAAGGAGTACCAGGGGTTGTTCATGGATGATCCGGCCTTTGACAAGCTTCGCGATGCATATGCTGTCAGGCTTCACACAATCGATGACCCTCAGCGCATGGCCTACATGAATGCCTTTTTCTTCTGGGCAAGCTGGGCTTGTATTACCAATCGTCCGGGAAGCGATATTACCTATACCAATAACTGGCCTCCCGATGAGCTGGTTGCCAATGTACCAACCAGTTCCCTGATATTATGGACAGGATTCAGCGTAATGGTGTTATTGGCCGGAATAGGACTGATGGTTTGGTATTATGCTACCCGGAAAGAAGAACAGATGAAACCCGAAGACCTTCCCAAAAAGGATCCTCTAACGGGTGGGATACAAACTCCTTCCATGCGTGCTACACTGAAATATTTCTGGATTGTTACGGGACTTCTGCTGGTGCAGGTCATCATGGGTGTGATTACGGCTCATTATGGCGTGGAGGGTCAAGCCTTTTACGGCATACCGCTGGCAGAATTTCTCCCCTATTCGATCTCCCGCACATGGCACATTCAACTGGCTATCTTCTGGATCGCCACCTCCTGGCTTGCCACAGGCCTCTATATTGCCCCTGCGGTTTCGGGAAAAGATCCGAAATTCCAGAAGTTGGGCGTTAACATTCTGTTCCTTGCCTTGCTGGTAATTGTTATTGGATCACTCATTGGTCAATGGTTTGGCGTTATGCAGAAACTTGGCCTGGCACAGAATTTCTGGTTCGGACATCAGGGATATGAATATGTTGACCTGGGACGGTTCTGGCAGATCTTCCTGTTTATAGGTCTCTTTATCTGGCTCGGCTTGATGGCCCGTGCTCTGGCTCCGGCTTTCAAACAAGGAAAGGAGAGCCGGTCATTGCTTACCATGTTTTTAATTGCCTCCATTGCCATTGCCAGTTTTTACGGTGCCGGACTGATGTGGGGACAGCAGACAAACCTGGCGATTGCCGAATACTGGCGCTGGTGGGTGGTTCATCTGTGGGTGGAAGGTTTCTTTGAAGTGTTTGCCACTGTAGCGATGGCATTCCTGTTCGTCAGGATGGGACTGGTCAGGGTTGTAACCGCGACCAGCAGCGTAATGTTTGCCACTATTATCTTTCTCTCGGGAGGGATTTTGGGGACATTCCATCACCTCTATTTTACCGGAACGCCAACAGCGATCCTTGCACTGGGGGCCACCTTCAGCGCGCTGGAAGTGGTTCCTCTTGTCACCATGGGTTTTGAAGCCTACGGGACAATTAAAATGTCGAAAAGCGCCAATTGGGTAGTTGGATATAAATGGCCTATCTACAGCTTCCTTGCCGTCGCTTTCTGGAACCTGGTTGGAGCAGGGATTTTCGGATTCCTGATCAATCCTCCCATCGCTTTATATTATATGCAGGGATTGAACACCACACCGGTTCACGGACATACTGCTTTGTTTGGAGTTTATGGAATGCTTGGTATCGGACTGATGCTCTTTGTATTGAAGAGTATGAACCCGGAAGCCGTTTGGAAGGAGAAGTGGATTAAATTTGCTTTCTGGGCAATCAACATCGGACTGGCACTCATGGTTCTGATCAGTGTATTACCGGTTGGTCTGGCTCAAACCTGGGTGAGCGTGAAATATGGTCTCTGGTATGCACGCTCGGCTGAATTCATGCAGGATCCTACCATGGAATTTTTCAGGTGGCTGAGAGTCATCGGAGATACCATTTTCGGATTGGGCGTATTAGCTCTGGCCTGGTTTGTATTTGGACTAAAGTTGGGATGGTCAGTAAAAAAGTGACGAATTACGAATTTCGATTTACGAATTGATTAAAAAAGAAAGATTATGGAAAAGAGTATTTTTGAACATACGAACGTTTTCAGGTTTCCGGAGAAGGTGGAGTACTCCCCTGAGGGGATCGTCAGTAAACGGATTTTAGACAAACCTGTAGGTACGGTGACATTGTTCGCCTTTGACAAAGGCCAGCGGCTCAGCACCCATTCGGCTCCGTTTGATGCCATGGTCCAGGTAATTGAAGGAGAGGCCGAAATCGTAATAAACGATCAGCCATTCCACCTGAAATCGGGAGATACGATCATCATGCCCGCTGGTATCCCTCATGGCGTCATTGCGACTGAAAAATTCAAAATGGTATTAACAATGATAAAGGGATAGGGATGTCAGAACTAATAAATAACAACCAATCCCGTAAGGAGCTGCTGAAGCATATGATCCTGCAACTGCACGAAGGAGTGGCTCCCGAAGCGGTAAAAGCCAGGCTGATTGAATTGATGTCGAAGGTGCCATACGGACTTGTGGTGGAAGTTGAGCAGGAGCTGATCAACGAAGGACTTCCCGAAGAGGAGGTGTTGCGGCTATGCGACGTGCATACCCAGGCGCTGGAGGGGCATATCGACCTCTCGGCCATGAAAATAGTAGCTCCCGGCCATCCGGTAGATACATTCAAACAGGAAAACCGGGAATTGGAAAAGGTGGCAAAACAGCTTCAGGTCATTTTTGAATCAATAGACAACGAATACCATCAGTATGGCTCAGCAACCACGGTGAATAAAATCCGCGGACTCTTCAACAGCCTCACGGATGTGGATAAGCATTATCGCCGGAAAGAAAACCTGTTGTTCCCCTTCCTGGAGAAATATGGAATTACCGGCCCGCCAAAAGTGATGTGGGGAAAGCATGATGAAACCAGGGATCTGTTGAAGAATGCCTTGCACGCCCTCGATATGCCATCGTCATCTGCTGATCAGATGAAACTGAAAATCGAAGTGAATCTGCAGCCGGCCGCCAAAGCAATAACCGATATGATCATGAAAGAGGAGGAGATCCTCTTCCCGATGACACTGGATAAACTGACAGAAACCGACTGGTATGAGATTTACCAGCAGACCAATGAGATAGGTTATTGCTTGTTTGATCCTCAAATCGAGTGGAAACCAAGCGGGGTTGATAGAACGACAGAGAGCGCCGAAACCGGAAACGAGATTAAGTTGCCCAGCGGACGATTCAGCAATGAAGAGCTGTTGTCGCTTCTCAACACGGTTCCTTTCGACATGACCTTTGTGGACAGGGATGACAAAGTCAAGTATTTTTCCCAGGGGAAAGAGCGGATCTTTGACCGGAACCGTGCCATCCTGGGGAGGGATGTCAGGATGTGCCATCCCCCGTCAAGTGTCCATATCGTAGACCAGATCATCGCCGACTTTAAAAGCGGTAAGGCCGACAGCGCTCCTTTCTGGATCAACCTGGGAGGAAAATTCATCCATATCGAATACTTTGCCTTACGGAATCCTGAAGGAGAGTATCTGGGTACACTGGAAGTGTCGCAGGAGCTCACAGAGAAGCGAAGCCTGCAGGGCGACCAGCGTCTCCTTTCATACCGAAAAAAGGAGTCGGGCACTGAGATTGTTGAACCCATCGAAACCACTAAAAACGTTGAGATCCCTAAAGCAGGGGAACTAATAAATAAGATCAATATGAACAAACCCCAATGGCTTGACAGAAGCCACATCAAAATAACCCTTGATGCCCGACCATTACTGGCCCAGGGCATCCACCCGCTGGAACGGGTACAGCAAGAGGCTGCCACTCTGAACTCGGGAGAAGTCTATGAGATTATCACCCCCTTTCCCCCGATGCCGATGATAGAAAAATTGGAAGCGGCAGGTTTTACAAGCTTTTCGGAGCAGGTGGAAGGATTGTTTCACACCTTTTTTTTAAAAGCGAAATAGCGAAATAGCGAGAAGCGAAATTTTCGCTTCCTCACTACTCACTACCTCGCTACCTTTTTTCTGGTGAAAACATCAAACGGAAAATTGCTTCAACGGCTGAGAGCCTGGCACAAATGGCCAAGCCTGATCTTTACGTTGTTCATCCTGCTGTTTGCCTTCTCCGGGATTATCCTGAACCACCGTGATCTTCTATCATCTGTGGATGTGAACCGGAAGGCGCTTCCGCCTGTATACCGGTATAACAACTGGAACCTGGCAGCCGTCAGGGGAGCGGAAATACTCAGCCCCGACAGCATCCTGGTATATGGAAATACCGGCATCTGGCTGACCGATACCGCCTTCTCATCATTTTCGGATTTTAACCGTGGATTTCCGGATGGAATCGATAACAGGAAGGTAGCATCAATCTGTGAAAATCCGCTTACAGGGCTTCATTCGGCTACACTCTTCGGTTTGTACCGGTTTGACAAAACGGTAGGAGAATGGAAAAAAGTGTTGTTGCCGGTTGAGGAAGAACGAATTGTCAAAGTACTTACCATAGGAGACTCGCTGGTGGTGATGACCCGGTCCAATCTGCTTATAGCCACTACTGAAAAGGGGTATGGGCATTTTTCAGTCATCCCTGTTCCCGCGGCAGAGGATGATGACGGTAAGGTTGGCCTTTTCAAGACCTTATGGGTAATCCACAGTGGTGAGATTTACGGCATGACAGGGAAACTGATCGTAGATGCCGTGGGAATTATCTTCATCATCCTCTGCATCACCGGAGTGATCTACTTTTTTATGCCCTATAAGTTAAACGGGATGAACAACGATTCCCGGAAGTCGTGGTTCAAGCGGTTCAACCGCAATACCCTCCGATGGCATAACAGCGTGGGCTCCTGGGCGATCCTGCTGCTGATCCTCACCACCCTCACCGGGATGTTTCTGCGGCCGCCGCTACTGATACCTATAGCCAATTCCCGGGTAGAAAAAATTCCATTTACCGAACTGGATAGCCCTAATCCCTGGTTCGACCGCTTTCGCGACCTCCTGTATGATTCCACCAACCATCGCTGGCTGGTAGCCACCTCCGAAGGCATTTATCATACCAATGAAGATTTCAGCACATCCCTGAAGCCATTTCCCGTGCAACCTCCTGTAAGTGTGATGGGCATCAATGTATTTCAGCGGCTCGATTCGACCGGTTACCTCGTCGGCTCCTTCAGCGGCATCTTTCGCTGGGAACCTGAAACAGGCAAGGTGTGGGATTACTTCACCAAAATACCTTACCGGATGACGGGAAGGGGGGCTCCTTTCGGAGAGTTATCGGTGGCGGGGTATATTCGGTTGGCAGTGGGCAGTTCACAGTTGGCAGTTGGCAGTTGGCAGTTGGCAGAGGATAGCATACAGTCTGCAACCTCCGGCATCCGGCATCCGGCATCCGGTATCAGAAATCCCGGATCGCCAATCGCGAATCGTGTATCGAAGGAGGTTCTCTTCGATTACATGGGAGGCGCCATATCCCTGAGCGGGGGAAACTGGTTTCCCCGGATGCCGGAAGAGGTACGGCATAAATCCCCGATCTCCCTGTGGAATACGGCGCTGGAGATTCATACGGGCCGTATCTTTCAACCAATTCTGGGCGATTTCTATATCCTGGTCGTACCAGTAGTTGGCCTGTTTGCTCTGGAAATCAGTATAATTGGATTTCTTGCATGGTGGGTGGCGAGGAGGAGAAAGAAAAAAGGGGTTACGGAATCGAGGCCAATTAAATAATCAGAAATATTTCATACATTTGTTAACAAAATCACAATTGAATTCCTGCTGAAATCCACCATGAAAAGGCTTTTTCAATGGCTGAGACCTCCCGATAACTGGAAACCCACTGTGTCCGTATTGATGGGGATTTTTATCGGTTTGGGTGCATATGCATTTTATATCTCCAAAGCCCCTTCTTACCTCTCCGATAATCCCGAAACCTGCATCAATTGTCACGTGATGAATCCACAGTTCAACGACTGGGCGCATAGTTCCCACCGTACTGTAGCCACTTGTAACGACTGCCATGTTCCGCACGACAATCTGTTTCATAAGTATCTCTTCAAGATGAAGGATGGCCTAAGGCATGCCACTATTTTTACACTAAGAACAGAACCTCAGTCGATCTATATCCTGGATGAAGGGAAAAAAGCCGTACAGGAAAACTGTATCCGATGCCACGAACATACGGTAGGAATGGAATATCTGATGGCGGTGCAGCCGAATTTTCACAATACCCTGAAGGAACGGCATTGCCTCGACTGCCACAGGGAAACCCCGCACAGCCGGGTGAACAGCATTGCTTCAACACCTAACGCCCTGATAAACACAAAGATGGAGAGCAGGACGGAACGGGAGGAAGAGTGAGGGACGTGAGAAGAAGGAAGAAGGAAGAAGGAAGAAGGAAGAAGGAGGTGAGATGAGGGACGAAGGATGTAGGATTAAAGACAGGACAGCCGCAATTTATTGCGGCTCACAGATAAAAATTGCGGCTCTAAAATGACAATGGACTAAACGATGGAACAAAAACGCAAACGTGCTGCCTGGGTTAACTGGGCGCTTTTCTTCGGAACGATGATCCTGGTATTTTTTCTGGGATTGCTTGCCTCCTCCATCACGGAGAGGAAGGCAGAAAATGAGTATGTGTACAAACCCAAGGTGAAGCTCAGTGAATTCGAACCGCGAAACGAACTTTGGGGAGAGAACTTCCCGCGCGAATACCAGAGCTATCTGCAAACCTCTGATACAACGTTCCGGAGTAAATATCTTGGAAATGCTCCTGCCGATTTGCTGGCCGAGGATCCCCGGCTGGTTGTTCTTTGGGCCGGATATGGTTTTTCGAAAGATTATATGGCTCCACGCGGACACTTTTACGCCATTACCGATATCCGGAATACCCTTCGTACAGGTGGACCTTTGAAGCCCGATGAAGGTCCGATGCCCAATACCTGCTGGAGCTGTAAAAGTCCGGATGTGCCCAGGTTGATGGCTGAGATGGGACCCGCTGAGTTTTACAAAGGAAAATGGGCATCCAAAGGCCCGGAAGTGGTGAACTATATCGGGTGTGCCGACTGTCACGATCCGAAAACCCTGGATCTCAGGATCACCCGCCCGGCACTGATCGAAGCGTTTCAGGCATCAGGAAGAGATATCTCGCAAGCTACTCACCAGGAGATGCGTTCGCTCGTATGTGCCCAATGCCATGTTGAATACTACTTTGATAAGCACCGGCAGGATGCCCCCGATGTACAATACCTTACCTTTCCCTGGAGAGATGGGATGACTGCCGAAACGATGCTGGCCTACTATAATGAATCTGGCTTTGCTGATTTTACGCATGCACTGAGCAAAACCCCAATCCTGAAAGCGCAGCATCCCGACTATGAGATTTTTCTTACAGGCATTCATGCCGAACGTGGCCTTGCCTGCGCCGATTGCCATATGCCATATGTTAAAGAGGGTGGGCAGAAATTTACCAGTCACAAAATGGTGAGTCCGCTGGAAAATATTGAGAACACCTGCCAGGTGTGCCACCGGGAGTCGGAAGAGGAGCTTCGGGGAAACGTTTATGAACGACAGGAGAAGGTTAAAGAGATCAGGGATAAACTCGAGATCCAGCTGGTGAGGGCTCATGTGGAGGCCAAAGCAGCCTGGGATGCCGGCGTAGGGGAGAAGGAGATGGAGGCGGTATTACAGCATATCCGGAATGCACAATGGTACTGGGATTTCACGGCAGCCAGCCACGGCGCCTCCTTTCACTCTCCGGTAGAGATGGCTCGCGTAGTAGGGTTGGGTATGGATGAAAGCCAGCAGGCAAGGGTTATCCTGGCCCGCCTACTGACAAAATCCGGTATCGGAGAGGTTCCCTATCCCGATATTACAACAAAAACAAAGGCGCAGGAATTCATCTCTTTGCCGATGGATAAACTCAGGGTTGAGAAAGCAGAGTTTCTGAAACGGATCATTCCTCAATGGGATCAGGAGGCAACCACACGGGAAGAGTCGTGGGGCATACAATATTATTGACTCCGGTGGGGAAAAGATGAAACATGAAACTAATGCCGGCAGAAAGACGAACGAAAGACGAAGGGAATACGAATTTTGATTAACATGAATCCCTTGACCTGCCGGATCGAAGAAAATCCCTAATTTCGCTATTTCGCTATTTCACTATTTCTCCATGGAACTCTTCACCCCAACTGACTGGACAGATTACGAGCTGATTGACACGGGAAACCGTGAGAAGCTCGAGCGATTTGGAAAATACATCCTGATTCGCCCCGAACCCCAGGCAGTTTGGAAGAAGGCGTTGTCGGAAGAAGACTGGCAGAAACTTCACCACGCACGGTTCTCCAGGGGAAAACCAGGCAGTCAGCAGTTGGCAGTTGGCAGTTGGCAGTCTCCAGTTGGCAGTCCACAGTCTCCAGTTGGCAGTAAACAGTCACCAGTTGGCAATAAACAATCACCACGGTACCAAAACACTACAGGTCAGGAAGTCAGGAGGTCAGGAGGTCAGGAGGTCAGGAGGGAAGAGAAAGGAGAGTGGATCCGAAAGCCCGAGATGCCCGACCAGTGGATGATTGGTTATGATTACAAGGAAATGCACCTGAAATTCAGGTTGGGACTAACTGCCTTTGGCCATATAGGAGTCTTTCCGGAGCAGGCGGAGAACTGGAAATTTATCTATGATACAATCAAGTTGGCAGTTGGCAGTAAACAGTTGGCAGTAAATACCGGAGACAGCGAACCAGATCCAGTGATCCAGTCATCCAGTGATCCAGTCATCCAGTCATCCAGTGATCCAGTGATCCAGTCATCCAGTGATCCAGTGATCCAGTCATCCAGTGATCCAGTGATCCAGCATCCGGTATCCGGCATCCGGGTTTTGAACCTCTTCGCTTACACAGGTGGAGCATCTTTGGCGGCAAAAGCGGCCGGGGCCGATGTGGTGCATGTGGATTCGGTAAAGCAGGTGATCAACTGGGCACGGGAAGACATGGAGGTGAGTAACCTGGAAGGAATTCGTTGGGTGATTGAAGATGCCTTAAAGTTTGTCAGGCGGGAAGTGAAACGTGGAAATAAATACGACGGTATTATCCTCGACCCTCCGGCATACGGCCGTGGCCCCGACGGAGAAAAGTGGATCCTGGAAGATTCGATCAACGAGATGATATCGATGTGTGCTGAACTGCTCAGTGGGCAGTCTGCAGTTGGCAGTTCTCAGTGGGCGATAGATAATCCTCAGTCACCAGTCACCAGTCACCAGTCACCATTTTTCATTCTCAGTTTGTATTCGATGGGGTTTTCTTCGCTGATCGGAGAGAGTCTGGTTAAGAGCCATTTCGGTACCGAAAGGGAGATTCAAACAGGAGAGTTTTATTTTACCGACCGTGCAGGGCGAAACCTCCCATTGGGAACGGTTACACGGTTTTGTTAATCATACAGACCACCTCCTCGCAATTACTCGATTGCAAACAAATCCGCCGCAATCCCGTCGGCTAGAAACCTGCCCTTTCTGGTGAGGGTATAGATCCCGTCTGATTCCTGTAAAAGTCCCGATGCCTGCTTGCAGGCCGAAGCGTTAGTGGAGGCCAGATGCCGGATAGACTGATTGCGGAAATAGGATTCAAACTCAGGACCAAAGCGCCGGTTTATCTCCTGAAGGTCAGCTCCTCTGATCGTTCGCAGGGAGGTCATGACATACTCGTTGTAGCGCTGAATTGGCGTCAGGAGCTCCTCTTCGAAAGGCAGGATGCCGGATGCCAGATGCCGGTTGTAAAAGGTCAGGTTGGAGATATTCCATCGACGGGATTTCCCGTTGTAAGAGTGTGCCGAAGGCCCCAGCCCCAGGTAGGAAACCCCTCTCCAGTAGTTGCTGTTATGACGTGACTCATAACCGGGCAAACAAAAATTCGAAATTTCGTACTGAATATACCCTGCTTGCTCCATCATATCCATCAGAATCTCAAACTGCTCTGAGGCCATATCGTCCGATACCGGAAGCCGGATTCGCGATCCGGGATCCGGGATATGGGATCCGGGATGCGCGAAATGGGTTTGGCTCCGCCGAACTCCGCTTCGCTCCGGTTCGTGTTTTGGGTTCCGTATTTCTTGTCTCTTGTTTCTTATTTCTTGTTTCTTATTTCTTGTTTCTTGTTGCTGTGCCCTGCGCCCTGCGCCTTTTTCAATCTGCCAGGCCAGCGGTGTCTTCGGCTCAACGGTAAGCGCATAAGCAGAAAGGTGAGGAATCCCAAGGTCAATGATCCGTTGGAGATTCTCTTTCCAATGATTGTTTGTAAGAGTGGGAATCCCGTAGATCAAATCTACACTATGAGAGCCGATCCGCGATCCGCGATCGGAGATACCCGATACCGGATACCGGATGCCGGATTCTCCCCTCCCCTTCAGGGGAGGGGCTGGGGGAGGGGTCTTGATCCCGTATCCCGCATCGCGGATAATTTCAACAGCCCTGATCGCCTGCTTTCCATCATGACTCCGGCTCAGGTACTTCAGGTCTTCATCAAAAAACGACTGTATACCCAAACTCACCCGATTAATCGCGCTGTGGGAGAGCGCTTCCAGATACTCCGCGGTGACATCGTCGGGGTTCATCTCCAGAGTAACCTCCCGAGGCTGACAGTTTGCAGTTTGCAGTTTGCAGTTTGCAGTTTGCAGTTTGCAGTTTGCAGTTTGCAGTTTGCAGTTTGCAGTTGAGGATTCAATAATCGTCTCACGTCCCACGTCCTTCGTCCTTCGTGGCTCATGGCTTATGGCTTGAAGGATCTGCTCCAAACGCTCTACCGGGAATAGCGACGGCGTTCCTCCTCCAAAATAGATGGTCTCAATCGGTTCATCTGCCAGGTAATTGCGGGTGAGTTCGATCTCCTTCAGAAGAGATTCAAAAAAGGCATCACGGAATTTTGTTGTAGCCAGAGAGAAGAAGTTGCAGTAGTTGCATTTCTGCCTGCAGAAAGGAATATGGAGGTAGATCCCGGCCACCGGAGCTATTTTTTCAGGGTGATGCGGAAGGTTGTTCCTTTCCCGACAGTGGATGTCTTGACAAAGATCTTACCGGAATGGTAATTTTCAACAATCCGCTTGGAGAGGGTAAGTCCGAGTCCCCACCCACGGGTTTTAGAGGTATATCCCGGATGGAAAATGGTTTTGAACCGCGACTTCTGAATGCCCCTCCCCGAGTCGGTGATGTCAATGGTCACCTGAGCGGGATCTTCACTGATGTCAATATGAATGGAACCGTTCCCGTCCATGGCATCCACCGCATTCTTGCACAGGTTTTCAATCACCCATTCAAAAAGATGCAGGTTGATGGGAGCTACAACCTGCGGGGTGAGCTCTTCGGGATGAATGATAAAGCGCACTTTAGGTGAAACGCGCGACTTGATGTAATTCACAGAATCGTGGATAACCCTCACGAGGTTGTAAGGTTCCAGCCGGGCAGAAGCCCCTATCTTGGAAAAGCGGTCGGTGATGGTCTCCAGCCGGTGCACATCCTTCTCAATCTCCGTAACAGTCTCTTCATCCAGCCCTTTCAGCTTCAGTAACTCAACCCATCCAATCATCGATGAGAGGGGTGTCCCCAGCTGGTGAGCAGTCTCCTTTGCCATTCCCACCCATACCTGGTTTTGTTCCGATTTGCGGGCGGTGCTAAACAGCAGGTATGCGATAAAAAGAAAGATACTGAACACGCCAAACATCACAAACGGATAATAGGTCAGTTGAGTGAGCAGGAATGAATCTTTGTAGAAGATATACCGGATACCAGTATCAGCCAGATTTACCTCGATCGGAAGGTTTTGTGATTTCATGGCTCCCAATGTTCGGTCTACAAAAGCCTGATCTTTCATCCTGTTTTCAGGCAGGTTTCCATAAGCGATCACTTCATGTTGCGT